>JACMML010000400.1 GCA_014379105.1 Phycisphaerae bacterium | reverse complement strand
TATCGTCCACGATTAGGATCATCCCGCCACCCCTTGCACGGAGGCTTCGCATACGCGCTTGCGACTGGAACTGCGGCCAGAATCATGCGCATAACTGCGTGCGCAGTTCGTCAGGTTCGAACACGGGTTGCCATGTGCGGTCGAACAAAAATTGGGTCGAACCGACGGCGATATGGATTTACAGCATTCAATCCCCTGGACTCGCATGAGGGCATCCTCTGCTATGCCGACCAAAGCATGCGCTGCCTAGAAAGAGGTCGGCCAATCACAGGCATGACTTCAACTATTTTTGTCGATTCGCGTTTTTGGCCCCGTCATTCACCATTGCGCTAATTGAGCAATGTGAACGCCTCGTACGCGCAGGTCTTTTGATCGTTGAGTATTAACCGAGATTTCTCAGCCGCGCTCGCGACACAGCATGCCGACGAAGAAACCGAATCCCGCCCCACCTAGAACGCCTGTAGCCGACCGATTTTCTGCAAAAAGGTCCACTTCTCGCTGCCATTCCATCAACGAGATCGCCGTACCGCTCGCGGCCTCGCCGGCATCGTCGGAGCGGACTTCACCCGCGCAGCCAATTTGCGATGATTTGCTCATACCGGCCACCAGTTAACGTCAATCGCAATTGTCGTCCCCGGCGAGTGTTAGGAGTATCAGGGCGTTTCTGAGCCGCGCATCAGAACTCGCAGCGGGCTCGAGCCGAAAATTGGTCTAACAAGTTTGTAAGGAATCAAAGCGGCGTGCCAACTGATTGGGAGCGGAAGGATTCGAACCTTCGAAGGCATAAGCCAGCAGATTTACAGTCTGCCCCGTTTGTCCACTTCGGTACACTCCCGGACGTCCCGTCACGCCGGCGCGGCCGGTGAGGCGAGTCGGGTAATATTGCAGAACCTGAGGCGGATTTCAACTGCCGCAGTTGTACGCGGGTCTGACACGGCTTCGATTCTGGGAGGCAACGCACCGGCAAAATCAACGGGCGAAGCGCAGCGTCAGCCGGTAGTCGCGTGCCTCCTGGCTCATGCTGGTGAACTGAATCGTGCCCGGCGAGCCCGCCTCGAGCGTGATCGGCGTCCATCCCATCGGCCCTTCGACGCGCTTGTCGTGCGCGTCATAGAACTCGTACTGGTACTCCAGGTACAGCGTCCGACTGACCGCCGAGCGGATCGGGATGATAACCGTAAGCTGGCCGGACGGGCTGCTGGTGATCTTTTCTTCAAGGATCGCGGTCGATTCGCGCAGTTGCTGCTCGTAGGTCTTACTGAAAAAAATTCGGCGATGATCGGTGATGTCCTGCCGGCCGCGCGCCGGCGGCTCGACGCCGCGCTTGCAGCCGGCCAATGCCACCAGGCCAAGTATCGACAACATGGTTAACAGCTTCTTCATTGGCTTCCTTATATTGGAATTATAGTAATCGAGATGAATGTCATCGGCATCACCCGCTTGAGCTAAGGCTGCGTGGTCGGCGGCGCTTGGGACGCGCCGGTGCGCGGGGCGGGCGCCGGGTTGCTCCAGGTGCGGCTCATGTCGTACATCAACTTGCGCGCGAGAAACCGCGTGTATTCGTTGATCGCCCGCTTCTCTAATGGCGGCGGGAGATCAACCACCGCACGTCCGATCGATTCGCCGCCTTGGGTGTTGATCGCCTCGGCGACGAGTCGCACTTCCAGCCCGCGCTCGGTCTGGCGAGTGGCGTGCGCCTGCACCTGGATCAGCACGTCCACCTGGTTGTCCTTGGACAACTCATTCAGCACGTTCCGGCGGCCTTTCTGCAGATCCTTGATCTGCGCCTCGCTGAGCTTGGCGCTGATCATTGAAACCTTTCCGCCGGCGGCGAGCCAGTCGGTGAGGATGTTTTCGATCGCGTCATAATCCACGCGCTTGGCCGCCACCTCGTCGTATTGTCCGGGGGCGAGGTAGACTTCGGTGCGATCGGTGACGCGGGCCGGGCCTTGAGTTTCAAATCGATCTGTCCGCTCGTCGATCGGCCGGCCCCATTGGTCTACCCGGCCGCGGGTGGATTCCATCTTGATCGCGCCATCGGTCTCGCGTGTGTTCTGGACGCCCGCTACACGCCCTCCGGCGTTGGTCGGGATGATCTGGCCTTCGAGCGAGCGATTCACAAAAAGCGATATCCTCGGCCGACCCACCTGGGCGTAAGCATCTACGAATACCGCCTGTTCCGGGGGAACTTGAGTGATAAGCGGCTCGTCCGTAAATGGCGGCTGGTAGTGCGGCATCTCCGGCGGCGGCAACGGCTTGCCCGGGACGACGCGCACCTCGTCGTTGTACATCCCCACTGGCGGAACACTCGCCCGCGGCGGTGGCGGCGTATGGTCCTGACACCCCGCCGCGATGAAAACGGATAATCCGACGATTTCCCTGATTCCTATATTCGTCACGCGCATCTCCTTCGACCGAATCCAGACACACTTGCGTAGCCAACGATTGTCTCCACCCGCACGCCGCTGCACAAACCCAGGCCCTAGGAACCACGAATCGCATGCCTGTCAATATGGCAGGTGGGTTCGTTTGGTGGGGGATGGGGGACTGGGGACGGGGGCTTGGAGCAAAAGTTTCCGGTGTGTGGGTGGGTTCGTTTGTTCTGGAGCGGGGACTAGGGACCGGGGCTTGGGCCATGGTGACTTGGCTTCGTTTGTTCAGACCGTCAACCCCTTGACCCTGACCCTGACCACTGACCCCAATCCTCAACCCCCATATCTGGGTTCGTTCGTCCCGACATCATCAATGCTGTCTGCGACTTTCTGGTTAATGCCCATCCGTTATGAGTCGTCCTCCCATATACACCTGTCGCGCTGCGCAATCTCGGGCGCAATCGCGCACCGGTCGAAATTAGATCGTTTAACAATAAGGACGATTGAATTAGTGAGGACAACCTGCCGCTTCATCAATATCTGCATCACTTTTCTTATCAGACCGCGACGTACCCAATTGCGCAGGATGTTCCGGTTGTGACGAGATAGAAAGCTGCGAAATGCGTGGGATCGGGGGGATATTTCACTTCTTTCAGGTGTGTTCCTACTCGATGTCTAGGACATGAAGCTCGTAAATGCTGACATTCTCGATCGCGCTGTTGTTGAAACGCTCGAAACCCGTCAGATGCTGTCGGCCGTCTCCTTTGAGGGGGGCGTGCTGAGCATCACGGGGTTGGCGAACAAGTCCAATAACATGACCGTCCGCGTGAAAGGCCATCGGGTCATCACCAATCTCAACGGCGACACCTCCAGCCGCCGGCTCGCGGGGCTGAAATCGATCACCATCACCGGCGGCGACAAGAACGACGCGATTGACGTCGATCCGCGTATGACGCTCCCGGTGACGATCCTCTCCCGCGCCGGCAACGACCGCATCCGCGCCGGCAACGGCAACGACCGCATTGAAGGCGGCGCCGGCAACGACGTAATCTATGGCCAGCGCGGTAATGACCGAATCAGCGGCAACTCTGGGCACGACCGCGTTTATGGCGGTATCGGTCGCGACACCATCAACGGCGGCACCGGCCTGGACCGAATGCACGGCGGGGATTCGGATGACACATTCACACACCCTGAGAAGCGGGACCGCATCGTCGGCGGCCGCGGTCGGGATAGTGTGGTCAAAGTCGGTGAAGGCACAATCGGCAGCACTCCGGGCGACGATGACAATACCCCCCCGCCGGACGACAATGGCACGCCGGACGAGCCGGCCCCGCAGGTCGCGGGTTTCACGCTCATCAACGCCGCCACCGGCCGTGCGATCACTGGCTTCAAGAGCCTGGAATCCGGCGACGTGCTCGACCTTTCCAAGCTGCCGGCGCGCCTGAACATCGCGGCCAACATCGACGGCAAGACCAGCCGCGTGCGCTTCGATTTTGACGGCACCAAGGTCTACCGGATCGAAGACGCCGCGCCTTACGTGCTCGGCGGCGACAACTTCGGCAAGTACCGCGCGATGACGCTCGCTGTCGGCGAGCACACCGTCACCGCGCACACGGTGGATAAAGCCACCGGCGAAGTGCTCGACACCGCCGGCATCACGTTCACTGTCATCAAATCCAGCACCGGTTCGGGTAGTGGATCCGGTGGCGGCGGCACGACGCCTCCCCCGTCCGACACCGGCGGCGGCGGCAGCAGTGGCAACGACACCGGCGCCGGCGACCCGAGCGATAACGGCAATGCGCTGCCGTCGATCGAGAATGACGATGACGCGGTGCGACCCACCGCGCGCATCACCGCCCTCAGCACAACAATCCCCGCCGGCACCAGCTTCCACGGAGACGCGCTGGCGTCGCTGCTCGGCAAAGGCGACTGGCAGGAATCGCAATACCTCTGGGACTTCGGCGACAGCGACTCGCGCTTCAACAAGCTGAAGGGCTTCAACGTCGCCCATGTGTACGATCAGCCGGGCAAATACAGCGTTACGCTGACGGTGATCAACATCGCCGGCAAGCAGGACAGCGTGACGGTGAACGTCACAGTCACCACCGCCAATCGCCAGGTGATCTACGTCTCGGAAGACGGCAACGACAGCAACGACGGCCGATCCGAGTTGTCGCCGATCCGCAGCTTCGCCAAGGCGGCGTCGCTGGTGGATGACAACACCGAGATCCTGTTCCACCGCGGCGACCGCTTCGACGTCACCGATGGCATGTGGATCAACGGAACCAACATCGTGATCGGTGCCTACGGCGCCGGCGAGCGCCCAACGCTGATGTGGACCGGCGATCGCGATAATCAGGCGTTCTTCAACACCCGCGATACCGCAAAGAACGTCACGATCGAAGACCTCTCGATCGACACCCGGTTTAACAAAGACACCAACGACGACGGCACGCCGCTGGCGTGCAGCGTGGACGGCACCAACATCACCGTCCGCCGCAATGAGTTCCTGAATCTCCAGTACGGCGTCAACCTGAACGGCCAGCCCAGCGGTGCGCTGATTCAGGACAACGAAGCGCCGTTGCAGACAGGGCTGCGCAAGTATTTTGCATGGGTGGAAGGCAACCGCATCACCATCATCGGCAACAAGGCCGTCAACAGCACACGCGAGCACATCGTGCGCGTGAACCTGGTCAGCAAGCTATTGGTGATGGACAACGATTTTGCCAACATCAGCCGCCGTGATAAAGGCGACGCCTGGGACTACCGCAAGACCGCGCTGAACGTGCAGTCCGGCGAGTTCGCGTACGTCGCCGACAACCAGTTGGACGGCCCGGTACACATCGGCCCGCTCGGCCAGGACGACGGGCTGAAGTACACGCACCGCCGATTCAAGTATGTCGTCGCCGACAGCAACGAAGTGGTTGACGACATGCTGTGGGTCAAGCACGGCGCTGAGCACGTGATGGTCCGCAACAACCTGATCCAACAGGACGGCCAGACCGCGATCAATGTTGACTCGTTCAACTCGATCTACAACCGAGGCGTGGTGGACCTGGGCATCTACAACAACACCGCCGTCAACACCGACTCGCACGGCCGCTTCGCGGAGCTGTGGGGCGCGGTTGAAGGCGGCATTAAGTTCGTCAATAACCTGTACGTGGCGCCGAACCTCGTCGTCGGCGAGCTTGAGACCGCCGGCGTGCGAATCCACACGACCGACCTGCGGACATTCACGATCGACGGAAATGTTTATCCCGTCGCCAAGACGGTCCAGAGCTGGATCGGCGAGCAGGCGATGAACACGATCGGCGACGGCTACATCAAATCCGTCTTCCGCACGGCCTCGGAGTGGAACAAGGTGAACCAGATCGGCACCGATACGTTTGCCAACTACAAGATCAGCGGCAAGTCCGGCGTGAAGCTTAATGGCCGGATTGTCGGGTCGGCGATCAATGGGACTGTGACTGTCACGACGGTTCCGGTACCTAATCCGACCCCAAATCCCGAGCCGGAACCAGAGCCGAAGCCCGAACCGAAGCCCAAGCCGACGCCGCTGCCGAGCGCACAGGGACTGACGCTGGGTATCAACGTCAACAAGCTCAATGCGTCCAACTACGGGAAGATTGTCAGCACGTTGAAGAAGGCCGGTACCGAATCCGTGCGCCTGTGGTACGGCTTTGACAACTATGAAACCAAGAAGACCAACGGCAACGTGAAATACATCAAGCGTCTGAAGGAAGACGGCTTCCATGTGATGATCGCGGTCGTGCCCAAGGGCGGCTTGCAGGGAACGGCACAGCAGACGACGCGCCTGTTTAATCACCTGGTCAATATCGACGGGCTCCCCGAAGCGGTCGATCTGTGGGAAGTGGGCAACGAGCCGGACGCTTACCGGTACTGGAACGGCACGCTCAAGGAATACGTCAACGACTACCTCGCGCCGGCGTCCAAGGTGCTGCGCGGCATCGGCGAGAAGGTCGTGTCGGCGGGTGTTGCGTGGAATCCGGAAGACATCAAGACGATGGTCAACGCCGGCATGCTGAAATACACCGATTACGTCGGCTATCACCCGTATCGATCGAGTGTCGAGGATCTGAAAGCGTGCATCGACCGCGTGAAGTCGTACGTTGGTGACAAGCCGCTGATCGCCAGCGAGTGGAACGTGCGCGGCCACGAGAAGGACGCCGATACCAGCGCCTGGGCGGCGGAGATCAAGGAGTTCTGGCCGGTGATCCGGGATAACTTCTACGCGGCGCATTACTTCGTCGCGGTCACCATGGACTCCCTGGCCGGCCCGGCGGGCGTGATGAAGCCGGACGGCTCGGCGAACGGCGTGTTCTACAGCACGTACATGTCCTTCAAGGACAGCATCAGCAAGAGCGTGCTCAAGGCCGCGTAAGCCGCCGGAGTGACCGCTCAGGATCAGATAGCTTCATCACACCGGCGGGCGGCTGCGAGCTGCCCGCTGGTGTGCCCTTTTGCAGTGCCGTTGCGCCGAAGCGCGTTACCCGTTGGTCGATATTGATCCTATCGTCCGATCCAGCTTTACACACGCCTGTCCGTGGCGAAGATGCGGGCATGAGTTCGCAATCGCATAGTTATTACGAATGGCAGGTCTCCACCCTGATGCTCGCGTACGACGTGGTGGACCCAATCCCGCGCGACGCCGACAAGCAGATCGCCGGACGTCAGCAAAAGGTGGAAGAAGAAATCCACGCGATGGCGATGAAGCTGATCCCGCAGACGTATCGTGATAACCCGCAAATGGAATTCCCGCCCGCGATCACGATGCTGCTAACCAAAGCGACGATTGCACGGGCGTCGGAGATTCTGGGAATGAACGTCGTGTGAAATCCCTCCGCGAACCCCGAATTGGCACCATCACTCGCGCCGACGACGCCGTTTCCGAATCTTGGATGGACTGATCTTCGCCGCCCGCAGCGCCGCGTCGTAGCTCCCGAAATATCGCAGCGCCGCTGCATGGAGCCCCGGATCGGTCTTCTGCACCGCCCCGCTGTTGAGATCGTCATTGTCCGACGCCAGCGATTTGAGCTCAAACACGATCGTACTCTTGCTCCAGCGGCGATAGCGGGCAACGTCGTCGGAATCCAGCCCGGCGGCGTGCAACGCGCGGTCCCACGAGCCGAAAAGCCTTCCCTGGATCGCCGCAAACGCGGCCTTGCCGAGTTCGTCCCGGCGCTTGGTGACCGACGACCAGTTCAGGTCCTGATGCTTGCGGCGCGCGCCCTTGATCAGCGCAATGACCAGCAATTTGGTCCATCGCGGCCGCCGGGCGATCGTCGCGTAATCCAGGCCCGCCTTCTCCACCGCGGCACGGTAAGAGCGGAAGTGATACGCCGCCGCCGACACCAGCGCCTGGTTCTTCTTGGCCAGTTTGTTATACGAAAGATCGACGCGCTTCTTGTCTAAACGCTTCAACTCCGCCACGATGCGCTCTTTGGTCCAAATCATACAACAGTATTTGTAGGAAACATCTTTAACGCAATCAAGTCATGTTTAATGGAGTTCTCAATCTTGATAAGGATCCCGGGCTGTCGAGCAACGCGGTCCTGACGCGCATCAAGTACCTTCTGCCCCGGCATACCAAGGTCGGACACGCTGGAACGCTCGATCCATTCGCCACCGGCGTGTTGCTAGTATTAATTGGAAAAGCGACCAAACAATTTGCACATTTCGCAGGAACGGCCAAACAATACGTGGCTACAATCAAGTTAGGCGCGACCACGGCCACGGACGACCTGGACTCGCCGGCTGTGGAAGTCGCTGGCGCTGCGGCCCCTGCGCGAGACGCCATTGTGTCCGCGCTTGAAATGCAGACCGGCAATATTCTTCAGCGGCCATCAACTTTTAGTGCGCTGAAGCTTGGCGGCATGCGCGCGTGCGACCGCATTCGCTTGGGCGAAACCATCGACCTGCCGAGCCGGCCAGTGCACATCCACATGATCGAACTGCTCGATTATGCCTGGCCGCTGCTTACGATCTGCGTCGATTGCGGCCGCGGAACTTATATCCGGGCGATCGCGAGGGATGTGGGCACTGCTCTGAACGTGGGCGGATATCTCACCGCGCTGCGGCGGACGAAAGTCGGCGAATTCCGCATCGCGGATTCGGTCCGGTTAACCGACCTGTCATCCCACAACATCGGTTCACGGCTTGTCGATATCGCAGTCCCTGCACAACCGGTGATCACTCACCAATGACCGGATTCTCCAGCCGCCCGATCTTCTCAATATCGACGACAACCGTATCACCCGGCTTCAGCCATAACGGCGGCTTGCGCCCCATGCCGACGCCGCTGGGCGTGCCGGTGAGGATGACCGCGCCGGTGCGGAGCGTCAGCGTGCTGGACAAGGACGCGATCAACGCCGGCACGTCATAGATCATGTCAGCCGTGCTCGATTCCTGGACCACTTGATCATTTAGATGGCACTTGATCGCCAGATCGTTGGGATTGGGAATCTCGTCGCGGGTGACGATCCACGGGCCGAGCGGGCAGAACGTATCAAACGATTTACCACGTGCGAACTGGCCGCCGCCGAGCGATTTTTCACGTTGCCAGTCGCGCGCCGAGACATCGTTGGCGCAGGTATATCCGAGAACATAATCCAGCGCGTCCTCGCGCGAAACATGCCGCGCCGCACGGCCGATGACGATGCACAGCTCGGCCTCGTAATCCACCATCGCGCTGTTCGCGGGCGCGACGATCGGGTCGAACGGATTATTCAGCGCGTTGGACGACTTGATAAAGAGCATCGGGTTCTCAGGAATCGCCGAGCCGGTCTCCTCGGCGTGCAGGCGGTAGTTGAGCCCGATGCACAGGATGTCGGTTGGGACAAGCGGCGCGAGCAGTTTGTCGATTGCGACAACGTCTTGCGTAACCCGGTAATCTCCAAGTAAATCCCCATCAATACGCCGGGCCGTCCGTGCGTCTAAGACTTCGCCGACCAGGGTTTTGGTGCCGGAGATAAAACGAGCGATTCGCATACTGCCTTTGATCTGTTATATTGCCAGAGAAATCAAGGGCGATTAACTCAGCGGCTAGAGTGCCTCGCTTACACCGAGGACGTCGGGGGTTCGAATCCCTCATCGCCCATTTCCTTGATTCGATGATCCGCACGCATTCCGTCCGCAGATCGGCAATTTCCAGAATGCGGGCTTATCCGCGGATTTATAGCTCGCGAATCATCACCAGCGACCACGCATCGATCGGCCGCGCGAGCGTCAGCGTTCCGTCGGCGCCCCCGAGCACGGTCTCGGAGCGGGTGGCCAGCGCGGCTTGCTGTAAAAGATGGGTCTGTTCGAGCCCGAGCGGATCGGGATTGCCCATTGCGCCCCACGCCGCCAGCGCGTTGCCATTGCGGCGGTCCAGCGTCTCGATGGTAAAAACTGCGTTAGAAGCCAGGCCGGTAAGCGTCAGGTTCAGCTCTGTTGGCGATCCGGTCGCCAGCGTCTGCTCGGCCACATCGCGGGAATCGAATGACGCCGGCACCGATTGCGGCACCTCCGGCGGATAGTGATACGCCAGCGCGGCGATCTTCGACGTAGCGCTATCACGCGTAACGATGATTCCGTTCTCCTGCCGAACAATCTCGTCGCCGAGTTGGTTGAGGAAACGGTACGCGTGAAAAGTGGGTTTGACGATCCCCTGGTAGTTGATCATCCCGAAGCCGCCGTGAAACGCGCTGTTGCCGGCACCGCTTTCTTCGAAGACGTCGGTGAAAACCCAGTAGCTCAGTGAATCAACCAAGCCAATGGATTCCAGATTGGTCTTGACGACGAATGTCGCGGCCTGCAGGTGGTCGTGGGTGTGATCGCGCGGCGACGGGCTGCTGCTCCATTCCGTGAGATGAATCTCGGCGGCGGGGAATGCGCTGGCGTCCACCATCGTTCGCAGTCGCGACAGGTCCGTGCGCGTGGCGTCGACGCCGCGAGTGGATTTGACGGTTTCCCCGTGCGCGTCCAGCGCCCAATCGGTCGGGTAAGGATGGCAGGAGATAAAATCAACCGGCAAGCTTTGACGCGAGCAGAAATCAAGAAACTCAGCCAGCCACACCGGCTTCCAATCCAGGGCATCCAGATCGGACGCATTGATGGTGCCTGCGTGGTGCGAGATGTCTTCGGTCTCGCCGTCGAACCGGGCATCGGGCACAAAATTGCTCGTGGCCGGCCCGCCGACGCGGAGCTGCGAATCGATCTGCTTGATCGCGCCGGCGGTCTCCTGATAAAGCTTGAAATACTCGCTCCGCGTGCCTTTGAAGAACGGGTGCAGATTGGGTTCATTCCACACCTCGAAATACCACGTGCGCACTTCCGCGATCCCGTACCGATCGATCCAGTGCCGCACCGTTCGGGCGACTAGTTCCGCCCATTTGTCGTAGTCCAGCGGCGGCGATCCGTTTCCCTTCCACCAGAAGACGGTGCCGCGCTCGCGCGCCAGATCGCCGGGGCAAAAGCCGAGCTCGACAAACGGCTTGATCCCCGCCGAGAGCAGACGATCGAACAGGTCGTCAATATACTGAAAGTTGTAGACCCCTTTAACGTCGGCGTCGTTCCGATAGACGAACATGTCGTCATGAAACAGCCCGTGAAACCGCACGTACTGAAAGCCGCACGCCTCAACCACCATGTCCAAGTGCTCCAGCCATGTCGCGCGCAGCCCCTCGTTGGCGCGGCCGGCGCCGACGCAGACATTCCAGAAGCGGTGATACGGTTTAGCGGGCCCGGTGACGTCGGCTTGCAGACGAATGCTCATAGACGCTTTCTATCCTGTTGAGGCAGAGTTTTACTCAGTGATGAAAAATGATCGCTCGATCGGAGCGGCCGACTTCAATCCCGGATTGCCGCCCAGACCGTACTGCCACGCGACGACGGTGACCTTTACCGGGAACCTGCTCCGCGGCGGGATCGGTATGAAGCGCAGCGTGCTGCCTTCGACTTCGGCCGGTCCTTCCATCACGTAATATTGAACGGGGACGCCGGCGTCCGAGGTCGCGGTGAGCGCGACCTCCCGCGCGGCGGCTTTCTGATCGGGCACCTGGGGAAAGGTGATCGTCTGCTGAGCACCGCGGTCGCGGGCAGGCAGTCGAATCATCATCTGCTGAACCGCGCTTTTGTACTCGGCGTCGCCGGGATGATGCGCCAATAGCCACAGGTCGTTGTTGCGGCCATTGGGGGTGTAGACCGATCGATCCAGATGCAGCGCGAAGGACTCGGCGCCGGTCTTGACGACCGGCCCGACGATTTTAGAAATCACAATCGGCCCGCCGCCGGACGCGTGGCCGAGCGGTGTACCGGCGGGAAGTCTGGCCCATTTTACGACATTTGCGTGGCCGTCCGGAACGGTATCGAGAAATACCGCGTTGAGCTTAAAAGTCATGCCGTCATCGCCGGGCGTGAAGGGAACGCGCACTTGCTCGGCCGTGTTCGTCTGCGGCAATAGCTGGCCTTTATCAACGATTCCAAGCAACTGCGGTTTCTTCGCGCGCGCTTTCGCGTACGCGGCCTCGGTTAGTTCCGCCATCTCGCGGTCGAAACACCAGACGGCTTCCTTGGCATCTCCCGCATACGCCTCATACGGCGCCGCGGGCGCAGTCGGCGGCGCGTTCGCGCGCCAACGGTCCATTCGCCATCCGGATTTGGGGTCAACCGCTTTGAGTTGCGGCGCACGATCCAGCGGCATCTCGGCCGGCAGTCGTCGCTCGGCGGCTTTGCGGATGAATAGCGCGAGATAGCTCACCAGTTCGGCGGTTGCATCAAAATGCCCGTGGCCGGCGTCGCAGAGGACCGAGACCGCCGCCGCGGGATGTCGACGCGCGAACTCCATCGCCGGGGCAAGCCGGTCTTCGAACCACTCGTATTCGCCCATCACCATCAGTCCGGGCACGCCGTCGATATTGCGATCGCCCCACGCGACATTCGCCCGTCCATACCCAGTGCGATTAGTCTGCGGCGCGTCCCCTTTCACTGAAAGCACCGCCAGCGTTCTGGCCGGGTTCCACGCCGCGAAGTTCCACGGATAAGTCGCACACGCGGAGTGGCCGATCGGCACGACCGGCGCGAACGGCAACTCGTGATACCCGCTCTGCTGTGCAAGCGCGTGCATCACGCGGTCAAAATGCTCACCAGCGCCTTTGTTGAAATCAAACACCCCGTCCAGCGCCGGCACCACCCAGACTTCGGCAAAGCCCAGTTCGGCCAGCGTCTGGCGCATCACCGCGTGCTCGAGAATGCCCTGCTCGAGCATGTTGTGATTGCCGACGACGATCCCGCGCACCTGCCGGCAGTCCGGCGGAATCCACAGATACGCGCGGGCCGCGCTATCCGGCACCGACCATTGCCACTCGGCCGCCTGGCAAAGTTTTGTTGCGAGTGATAGCACAAGTGTGAACGCGAGCCACGACGCACAGCGAGGAGCCAGAAATCGGATCATCAACGGCCTCCCTCACCGGTAGTCACGCGCAGGTAATCAAAATCGGCGTGCAAACGCGTACCGACCAGGTCCTGACAGCAGACACCGACGAACGCGCCGGTGAAATGAAGCCCCTGCCCGTAATCATCCGACAGCTTGCTCGCATCGAGCACCGGGCCGATGTTGCGCCACGCTTTTCCATCCGGCGCCGCGCTGAACTGGAGTTGATCGTATCGAATGACGGCGCGCAGATAGAACGCCGGCCAGTCATTGACGTCAATCTCACTGCCGGATAGCTCGTCGTAGTTGCCGTCATCCACGAGCACCACGCCCAGCACGCGGCCGCGCTGATCGTCGTGGGTGACGCGCAGGTAGAAATGCATCCGCGTGTCGTAAAAGCAGACCAGCCCGGCGGACTGTCCGAAATCGACCGGCGCGAATTCCATACGGGTCTCAAATTGACAATCAAACGCCTGCAGCCGCCGGGCGACGAGACTTTGATCGAACAACGAGATCAACGATTCGCGGCCACGGAGTCGCAGCCAGCCGGGGCGCTCGCTCAAGCTCATCCATGACGGCTCGGCGGGCACGCGAAGTGTCTGCCATTGCGGACGCAATTGCGGATCGTCAAAATCATCCATACCCGCAGCAGCCGGCCACGGGTGTGGCGGCAGGTCTGCCGGCGGCGGGACTTCAACCGCCGCGTCGGTCGTTCCATTGGCGAGGCGCAGCCAGCCGTCCTGGTTCCACTCCACCTTTTGAATCGCCGTCTCCCGCCCGAGTGTGCACCGTCGCTCCGGAAACACTGGCCGCGCGCACAGGTGCACCAAATACCATTCACCCGCCTGCGTCTGCACGAGCTCGCCATGCCCTGCCTTTTGCAGTGGAAGCGTGCCATCGTGCCGGCTTGTCATCAGCAGGGGTAACGGATCGCACTCGTACGGGCCTTCGATGGTTCGCGATCGCGCCATCGAAATGCCGTGATTCCATCCCGTGCCGCCTTCGGCGAGCATCAGGTAGTACCAGCCGTCCTTCTTATAGAGATTTGGACCTTCAATGAGTTGCGGCTTGCGGAGGATATTGCGGATCGGTCCGATCAGCTTCCGCTCGCTTGCGCTATATTCCTGCAACTCAATCCCGGCAAACCGCGGCCGGCCTTTGCGGTGATCCCAGCGCATGTTGACGACCCATTTGCGGCCGTCGTCATCGTGGAAGAGCGAGCCGTCGAAACCGGTCGCGTTGAGAAAAATACGCTCGGACCACGGGCCGGCGATGCTGTCGGCGGTGACCAGGTAGTTCGCCAGATCCTTGAAACCGCCCATGTACGTCCGCACGATCGTATAGAGCAGGTGGAATTTTCCGTCGGCGTAGCTCAATGACGGCGCCCAGATGCCGGCGGAGTTGGGCACGCCTTTCAGATCGAGGTGTTCGGTTGTGGTCAGCGCGTGGCCGATCAATCGCCAGTTGACCAGGTCGCGCGAGTGGTGAATCGGCACGCCGGGGAACCACTCGAACGTGCTGGTGGCGATGTAGTAGTCGTCGCCGACGCGGAGGATGCTCGGGTCGGGATGAAAGCCGGGGAGGACGGGGTTGGAGATCATGGGGGTATTTACACTGGCCGGGCGGAAAGTGGAAGAGACCTTCGGTCATCAATGCTTTTCAGATTTATTTAAAATCTGCATGCCAAGCCAATTGCGTCATTGGACAACTAAGGCGCCATCCAGCTTCAGCGATTCGCCGCTTTTAGGTGCGATCTCGACAACGCGATCACCGTAACGCACGCGAATCTTCGATCCAAGGTCGCTGCGGATTGCAACCGCTTTAAGCGCGCCGTTTTCCCACGTCTGATCCACGGTGAATCCGCCGCGTGCGCGGAACCCTTTGACCGTGCCATGTGGCCATGCTTTGGGTAGCGCCGGCAGCAGGTGAATCTCGCCGTTGTGGCTTTGCAGCAGCAGCTCCGCGATGCCCGCCGTCCCGCCGAAGTTGCCATCGAGCTGCACCGACGGCTTATCAAACATATTCATCTCCGTGCGATTGATGATGAGGTTGCGGAGGTGCGCGTAGGCCGTTTCACCGTCGAGCAAACGCGCCCAGAGACCGACGCGCCACGCAACGGCCCATCCCATCATGCCGGGATTGTTCCCTGCGCGCATTTCAGTGAGCTTCCGCGCCGCCGCGAACAGCTTGGGATCGGCGGGCGTGATTTCATTGCCCGGAAACAGCCCGTAGAGCGGCGACATGTGCCGATGACCGATCTCCGGCGCCTGCGTATCAAAATCGTCCAGCCATTCCTGCAACTGCCCGGCGTGACCGATCTGATTTGGCGCCAGGCGTGCGCGCGTAGTCTCGCATTGCTTGCGAAACTCGGCATCGACCCCAAGAACCGTTGAGGCCTGAATGCAGTTGGTGAACAACTCACGGAGGATCTGCATGTCCATCGTCGGGCCGGGACTATTGGTCAATCCCTTCTCGCGCTCGTGCTCGGGAGAGTTCGACGGGCACGTGACCAACCATTTGTGCGTCGGCTCCTCGACGAGCGTATCGAAGAAAAACTCGGCCGATCCTTTGATCAGCGGGTAGAGCGTTTTGAGATATTCCTTGTCCTGGTCGAACAGATATCGCTGATAAAGCGTATTGCACAGCCACGCCCCGCCGGCCTGCCACTGGCCCCAGTATGCGGTGTCGATCGGCGCTGTCGCGCGCCATAGGTCGGTGTTGTGATGCAGCACCCAGCCGCGGGCTTTGTAGATGCGCTGCGCGGTGACGGTCCCGGTGACGGCGCAATCCTGAACCATGCGCAGCAGGGGTTCTTCGGTCTCTGGCAGATTGGTCACCCACGCCGGCCAGTAGTTCATTTCGGTGTTGATGTTGACGGTGTACTTGCCGCCCCACGCCGCCATCAGGTCCTGGTTCCAGAGCCCTTGAAGATTCGCCGGCTGACCGCCCGGCCGAGAGCAGGAGATCAACAGATACCGGCCGAACTGAAAATAGAGCGCGATCAGGCCGGCGTCATCCTGTTTACTGAAATTGCGCAGGCGCTGGTCCGTGGGCAGGTTGCTGGCATCGCTGGCGCCTAAATCAAGCGAGACCCGGCGGAACAGTTTTTGATGCTCTGCGACGTGTTCCCGCCTCATCGTCTCCAGCGATCGGGCGGCGGCTTTTTGCAGCACCGCCTGACAGATCGCGTCGGGATCGCCGGTGACGTCCTTGTAATTCTTGTAGCTCGTAGCCGACGCGATCAGAAGTGTTGCGGAATTGGCATCCGTGACCGTGACCGATTCAGGATTCGCGACTGTGCTCCCGCCATCGGCGATGACGCGGACGCGCGCCTGGAATTTGAGGCCGCCGGGGAGCGTCGTGCTGTCGCGCGTGCTTCGGTGCGGGCTGTTGCGGCCGTTCAGCACCAGATCGGTCCCTGCGGTGCTGACCTGCGGCTCCTGCTGCGGCGTCCAGAGCATCGTATCAAAGCTGATCTTCCCCGGCTTGTCGGCCGTCAGGCGGATCGTGATCACCTGGTCGATCGGGCTGATGAAATACTCGCGCAGGTATTTCACGCCGTCGGCGGTGTAGGAGACAGTGGCGACAGCGCTGTCGAGATCGAGATCGCGCCGGTAGTTCTCCACCGGGCCGCGCGGAGCGAACGCGAGTCGCAACTCGCCGACAGTCTGGTACGACGTCTGGCCGCCGGGGTTGCCCTGCAGCTTGTTCGACAGGTTTTGAGCGGCCTTATAGTTGCCTTCAAAAGAAAGCCGTCGGATCTCCGCCAGTACCGCCGGGTCCACCTCCACCGCCGGGTCGTAGGGCGCGCCGGACCAGAGCGTGTCTTCGTTCAGCCCGATGCGCTCGCTCTCCACACCGCCAAACACCATCGCTCCGAGTCGGCCGTTCCCGAGCGCGAGTGCATCAATCCAATTGCGCGCCGGCTGGCGATACCACAGCGACAGCGGCGCTGACGGCGGCGGCGCCGATCCGATCAGTCTCAATGGCGCGGATGCCGCAGGCCCCGTCGCGCTTGCAGCCGATGTGGCACTGGCAGCGGTCGGCGTGACGCCCGGACCTGCGTTGAAATTTGCCTTCACATCGTCCGCCGAGAGTACCCCGGTCATCACGCGCACGGACGCGATCAATCCCGTGAACGGGCCGTTGTCCCACTGGGCGTGATCGGTCTCGCTATTGCCCGCGCCGATCGCCAGCGGCGTGGCACTTGTGTTGAGCGCCACCTGCTGCTGTGCGACCTGATTTCCGTCTACGTATACTGTCATCGTTGATTCACCGCCGGCGTAGACCCATGCCACGTGATGCCACGACTTCTCGTCGGGTGTGAAGGCGCCCCAGTTGGGGACGTCTGCGAAAAATCCCGACATCGGCTTGGGCGGACCATAAAGATACTGCCGCTGCTGCCCGCGCTGGCGCGTGCCATAGGCGGCGATCGTGGCGTTCTCATCGAGCGCTGTCGCAAACACCCACGCTTCCACCGACGAACTACCTTTACCGCACGATTCGGCCGGCATCCTCTGCGCGGAGATCAGCGCGCCCGATGCGGGATCAAGCTTTATGGCGGCGATTTTTCCTGTTGATCCGTTAACCGCTTCAACTGCGAACGTCCCACCGGCAACAGGAGACAAGTCGCCGACAGATTTGGGACCATTTGCGTGGTTCAGCCAGCAGTTGGCGGTGGGCGCAGCGTCGGGACGGAAGTCGGCAACGAGTTCCCCGCGCGTGACGAGTTCCGGTCGGCTCGACATGGGCAGCACATCAGGCTTACTGATAACGGCCGCATGTACCGTGCCTGGGAGGGGCGTTAGCAACAGCAAAGCCATCATCAGCAAACCAGTAACTATCGAAGCGCGGCACATGGAACGTGTGACCATCAGCATCCTCACATCCTACAGTTTCGGTACCGCAATCGCCGCATGACGGACCACGCAGAAGCTGCGACGGCCATCACAAAAGCACCGGCAGGCAATTAAGCCTGCCGATGCTGCGGAGGAGGATTGTAATCCGGTCGGTGAAACCGGCGTTTGCGTTAAACAGCCCGGCGACGTCGACGCAGCACGCCCATCGCGCCAAGACCCAGCAGGCTCAGCATCGCGGGTTCCGGCAACGGGCCGGTCTGCGAAGAGAAGCCTGTATCGATCAGAGCGTAGTCGCTGCCGTTGATGACGCCGTCGTAATTCACGTCGCCATAGAACCAGCCGGTGCCACCGCCGGAGAAGCCGGTGTCAGCTAATGCGTAGTCGCTGCCGTTGACGACGCCATCGAGGTTCGCATCGCCGCGCCAGGTGTATTTCACCAGGACCGATGTTGTTGGATTCGGGACGGTGAAACCGGAAAGGCTCGTGACTTGTCCGCCGGTGGTGGCGCCGTCGATGACGCCCAGCATCGTGCCATTGAGCCCGATACCGCCGGCGCCTTGAGCGATTACTTCAGCGGAGGTGATGCCCGAACCATCGCCGCCGAAACCGAGTAGCGGCAGGCCGGACTTCACTGATGTGAGCACTGCCGCGTATGGCGAGACGTCGCCGGTGTAATCGACGATCAGGTCGTTGTCGTGCAGTTCGAGCTTTCCTGTACCCGCCGTGGTTACGCTCTTGAATCGGCTGACGCGTGTCGCTCCGCCGTTGACAGGCACTTCCAGGACTGCAGCGGTCGCGATCGACAGTGCAGAGTTGCTCTGTAGTGCCGGGCCGGTCACCAGCTTGCCGGCATTGACGTTGGTCGGTCCGGTATAGGGATTATCGCCGGACAATGTCAGCGTGCCGGTGCCGACCTTGGTGAGCGATGTGATGCCGCCGGTCCCTGCGACGCCGTCTATGATCTGACCTGCGTAGCTGGTGTTGGTATTGAGTGCGCCAACTTCGTAGGTGACAGCGACCGTGCCGTTGGTCTTAATCTGTGAAAGGGGCGATACACCCGCAAGACTTCCAAGCTTCACGGTGCCGGACGGAACGATCGTGTTGTTCCATTGAATGCGGCTGCTGCCGCCGGCGGGATTGCTGCCCAGTACCCAGGCGGCCTGGGAAAAGTCCACCAGTGCTCCGCCACCGCCCAGTTCGTTCTGTGACACGAACGCGAAGGCGATGGCTGTGCTGCTGTTCGGAGCATCGAGACTGATGGTTCCCGTGTAGCCCCCCATGGTGTCGCCGAGGAACAGGAACGCCGTCGATCCGGTGCCGCCGTTTCTCAGTACCGCATTGCCCGTCCCGGTCCAAGCGCCGCCGATCCACAGATTGGCGAAACCACCAAGTGAGTTGTCGATGATATTTGTGCCGGTGACCGTGACGTTATTGGGAATGTATGTCGAGTTTGCGGACAAGGGTGAATTGCCTGAACCGCCGATGCTCACGATCACGGGGGTCGCAGGTGTTGAGGTGTTGAGCGTGACGGCACCCGTTCCAAACGGGCTTGTCGCGCCATTCACAAGTGTGACACTGCCGGCCGTCAATGAAGTGTTGCCGGCGTAGGTGTTGGTTTTAAGTCCGACATTACCCGTGCCGGTCTTGATCAGTGAGATCAGGTTGACGCCATCGTCAGCGATCGATCCGTTGAAGTTTGTCGTAGAGACGCCTTGCGGATTGAGCGTCAGGGTGATGTTGCCTACAGCGCCATTGTTTACGGTGCTGTTAACGTCGCCGCTGAGAGAGTCGATCGTGGTGTTGAAGCCGTTCAACGACAGCACGCCAGAGATAAGCGATATCGGATTGCTCGATGCGCCCAGCGCACCGGCGCTTCCTTTGGTAAGCGACGCATTGCTGATGCTCGCGCCGCCGGTGAAGGTATTGGAACCGCTGAGCGTCATAGCCCCACCGGTGACTGCGAGCGCCACCTTGCCGGTGCCGGCGTTGGTGTTGTTAACGATGGAGCCGGAATACGTGCCGCCATTGGCAGTGGTGAGTGTCGCCGTGCCGGAATTGTTGTTCAGAATCGTTCCGCCGGTGCCATTAAAGCTGGTGACGGCAGTCGAGACGTTGTTCAAGTCAACCGTGCCGCCGTCTACAGTTAGGGCGCCTGTGCCGAAACTGCCGCTGCCGCTCAGTTGAACAGCCCCGGCTTGCACGGTCGTACCATTGGCATAGGTATTTGCACCGGCCAGGATGATCTTGCCCGATCCGGTGCTGTTGATCGTGAGGCTGCCCGAGCCGCCGATGGCGGCGTTCACGGTCAGATTGCTCGCCGAATTGTTCGCCCAAACCTGGCTCGAGCTCAGATTAAGGTTCGTCATCCCCAGCGTTGCCCCACCGGAGCCGCTATTGAGCTTAATGCCGCCGGTGTCGATGCTGAGGGTATTTGCACCGACCGTGTTGCCTGCAATCGCGATCGCGCCCGTGCCGCTGGTTCCGGTACCGGTGAATGTAAGACCCAGGATGTTGAAGTTCTGTCCCAGCGTGTTGGTGAGATTAGTCGCCGTGTTGGCGGTGAAGAAGACGTCGGTGGTCGAGGCCAGGAATCCCTGGATTGGCGTCGTCCCGGCGGCGGTGGTGGCGAAGTTCGCGTTCGGGCCGCTGAAGGTGTTCCAGACGCTATCCACGGCACCCGTCCAATACGCCGTTGTTGGAGTGATAACGACGCCATTGATCTGCAGTTTAAGATCTGTCGCACTCACGACGAGTTGGGCATTCAATGGACCAAAGTTGATGGTCGCGGGATCAAGTGACAATCCGCCGACCGTTGTACCGCTTCCGATTGCGAAGCCAGCCCCGGTCGCCCCGTTCGGGAAGCTCGCCAGCGTGTACTGCTGGCCGCCACCGACGAGGTTTCCGAAGTTGATGATGGAAATCTGCGCACCGCCGGCGTTCACGGTGAACGGCGTGGGGTTGCCGAAGAGACTTAACTGATCGGCGTTATTGCCCACATCGCCGACTTCAAACTTCAATATGCTCGGCTGACCTGCTGCGGCGCCGCCAAGGGCCAGGGTGCTACCAAAGTTCAGCGTACCAATTGAGTTGTTCACCAGATCGATGCTGCCCTGTGCCCCGGCCGATGCGCCGCCGGCGACCGTAACGGTGCCAGAGAACGTGCCGGTGGTTCCTGTGAGCTTTGCACCGCCATTGACGGCAACAGTACTTGCAAAATTGCCGCCAGCGCCACCGTGGACGATGCCGCCGCTATTAACGGTCACAGGTCCGTTGACGGTTCCGGAAGCTACAACTCCACCGGTCGATAAGGTGCCGCCGTTCACAGTCGCAGCTGTTCCTGCCGCCAGCGAGCCGGTAACATTTAATACGCCACCACTGACCGTCGTGGTTCCCGTGTATGTGTTCGTCCCACTGAGAATCTGCGTGTTGGTGCCGGTCTTGACCAGGTTGACCGTGCCGTTTCCATTCTCAAAGAAACCCGCGAACGTCGTAGTGTTCGAAGTCGCGCGGCCGATCTGGTAGGTGACCGTCGTCGCGACGTTTGATCTCAATCTGCCGCCGCCGGCGCCGATCGTGCCGCTGGTCAATTCACCAAAGCTGATCGTCGTGGGCGTTAAAGCGCCGTTCCAGTTCACGTTTCCCAGAGCGCCCGAACCGAAGAACAGAAGGTTTGCGTTGGACGATCCGGTCGCAGCGCCTGACAAGTTGAGGTTGGTATTTGTCGAGTCAACCGCGAATGTCCCGCTGAATCCCGAGTTGTTGCCCGAGAGATTCAAACTCGGCCGCGCGGCACTGCCCATCAGGACCAGGAGCGGCGAGCCGCCGGTGCTGGTGATCGCGCCGGTATGCGCGGTGGCATTACTGTCGGTGTTGATTTCGCCACCATTGGCGGTAACGGCGATGGGATTGGAGATGAGGTAGCCGGTGGTGCTCGGTGTGAAGATCGAGCCGTTGTCGAGGGTGATTGTTCCCACACCCGGCCCGTTCTCAGCGTTAAACCTGATGCGCCCGGTCGTCGTGCGAGTGAGTCCGCCCGCGGCATTCAATTGCGACAATGCTAATGCAGTGCCGTTACCGCTGATCTTCAGCCCCCCGGTGAAGCTGTTCCGCGGATTATTCATCTCGAACACAAGGCCCGGATTCTTGACGTTGACAGCGAGGTTCCCCGAGTAGAGCAAGTTACTCGTGCCGTTTGTGGCGGTCGTGTTCAGCGTGAGCGTGCTCAGAGCGCCGCTGTTGGTAACCTCACCGGCGCCAATACTGTTGCTGTTCGCACTGACGTTGAGATTGCGCAGCGTCTGATTGAATCCGTTGAGATCAAACTTCGCGCCGCCGGAGAGTTGAACGTCCTGGGTTGCACCCGGATTGATCGCGTTATGCGCGCCAAGTTTCAACGTTCCTTTGGTGATATTGGTGGTGCCGGTATAGGTATTAGCACCGCTGAGAATCAATGTTCCATCACCGGCTTTGGTGAGCTGCGACGCGCCGTTACCGTTGGCGATCACCGAGCTGATTTCGAGTGTGCCCGAGCCGTGCTGATGCACAATGAGCTCGGACGTTCCCGCCTGGCCGCCCTTGAGCGTGCCGTTGCTGATCGCATTGTTGCCCGAGCCGGTGTGGAGAAGGCCACCTGCATTCAGCGTGAGCGTATTTGCCGCGCCAATGTCCAGTCCGGTGCTGGTCGCTTTGAGCGTGTTGATGACGCGGGTGCCCGTGAGAGGCCCGCCCGCTGTGATGGCTACATTGTCGGTTGCAAGCCAGCCGCTATCGGCACCGGTCTGGTAAGCCGAATACGCGGTGATCGGGGTGTCGGCGGCGAGAGTGTTAACACTCATGGCGAAATCCGCGCCATTGACGGTGGCGTATCCGCCAAGAATGCCATTGGCGGAGTTGTTGATGTCGGTGGTGGCTGCGCCGGAGGTTGCATTGAATGCCCGGCCGGTGCCGCCGATGGTGATCGTATTAAGATTGATTTTTGCCGTGCCGGTCGGACGTGTGATATTGATCGAACCGCCGGAATTGAGCGTCAGCCCGCTGACAAGCTCGGTGTGCGATCCGCCGCTTAGCACGACGTTGGCTCCTCCATCCACAACCAGTGCGGCTGTATCGGAAAACTTGGAGTTGTCGTTCGTCGAGTAATCCAGGATGGTCGTGGCGCCACGGAGATTGGTCTGTCCGGTGTACGTATTTGAACCCGAGAGCGTGAGCGTGTTATTGCCGACGATTGTGAGTATCCCAGCCAGTCCCCCGCCGTTTGCGTTGGCGATTGGTGCGCTGATTGTCGTCGGTCCATTCGCGATGACACTCAGTGTACGTGCGGTTCCCACTGCTTCGGAGAGAAACAAGTTGGTCCCGGACAATGTCGTGCCGCCGGTGTTGGTCACCCAGAGGGTGCGATTGCCGGTGTCATTGGTGAAGGTTCCACTGAACTCGAGTGCGTTCGTCCCGCCTATTTCACCTATTCCACCGTTTATAACATTTGCGCCAACGCCGCCTCGGAAGGTGACATTCCGCTGTATTCGATTTGCTCCGGTTAGCGGCGTGCTCGCCTGGAGCGTCGCGGAGTTGAAGATAATTGTTCCGGCATCGCTGCCGAGAGCATTCTTATTGCCGATTATGATCGACTGCGAGTGCGTCCCGCCAGCGCCGCCAACGTTGGCGGTGCCGGTAAACGTGTTGGCGCCGTTCAGCGTGACCGTGCCCGAGTTGGACAAAGTCAGATTGTTGGCAAAGGCGCTCCCGTCGGAGATCACGCCGTTAACGGTGATCGGAACCGGGCTATTGGCGCCATTGCCGCCGCCGATGGTGAACGTGCGCGGTGCGGTCGCGGCCGAGGAAATCGCAATGTCGCCAAGGACGACGGCGGTGTTGCTGAAGACGTAAGAATTATCGATATTCTGCGGGTTGAAACTGAGGTTGCGATCAGCGTCCACCGTGTTGGTCAGCGGCGTCGATATAGTCAAAATCTTGCCGCCGTTGCCGCTGAGCTGGAAGTTTGAATTAGCGGTGATCGTGTTTGTGCCGGTGAAAGTCACATTGGCCGAGCCGCCGAAGGCGGAGGCGCCGTTGATCGTCAGGTTGTTCGATAGCGAAAGCGGACCGCCGGTGGTGTTGTCAAAGTTGCCGCCTTGCAGAACGAGGGTGCTCGTGCCGATCGCCGAAGCGCCGGCGATATTGAGCATGCCGCCGGTTACGGTGGTGTTGCCGGAATAGGAATTCGTGCCGGACAACGTCTGCGTCCCGGTGCCGGCCTTGGTGATCGACATCGTGCCGGCGCCGTTGGTGATCGTGCCGGAGTAGTTGCCGCTGGTGTTGGTGTTTCCGACCGTAAGCGTGCTGGTTGTTGCCGCCGCGCCGTTCAGGATCGTGCCGCCGGTTCCGTTCAGGGAACCGATCGTGTCGGTCAGCCCGTTCATGTCGAACGTGCCGCTGGTGATCGTGAGCGTCTGGGCGTCGGCGAGCATGTTTGTGCTCGTCCCCGTGTACCGGACCGTGCCGCCATTCAACGTCAGTCCGCGATCGACGACGATATAGTTCGTACCGGCGGCGGTGTTTAGGTTCACCGTTCCGCTGTTGACCACCAACGCGAGGAAATTCATGTGAGCGCTGGTATTGGCATTCCCGAGCGTCAGCGCGCCCGTGCCGTTCATCGTCAGCGTCCGCGGGACAGTAGCCATCTGCACGCGTTGAAGTGCGGTATCGCCGGAACCGCTGACCGCGAAGTCGGCCGTGCCGTTGACCATTTCCGAATTGATTGTCTGCAGGCTCGCGCTGTTATTGACCAGGTTGCCGGTCATCACAAAGTCGTTCGTGCCCGCGACCGCCGGGTTGATCGTGTACGCGGGAGCCAGAGCATTAAAGGTAATGCCTGCCACGACAAACGCGTTGGTCGTCAGATCGTTGTTGAGCGTCGTCCCGCCAGCACCAGCGACATCGAAGATCCAGGAATCGCCACTGACGGGAAGGCCCGGCGACCAGTTCGCGCCGTCGTTGAAGTTGGCGGTGGCTCCAAGCCAAGTAGTCGGGGCCGCCTCGGCGTATGACCCGCACAGCATCGCGGCGGTCACCGCAACTGCCGAAGCGATCGCGCGGCGATTCAAGGCCTGATTGTGACGTGATCCCGTTCCCGACTTGATAAAGCTGTCCTGCATCTTATTTCTCCGCATCCAAAAGAATTGATCAAAGGCAGACCGAATTATGCTTGGATTTCAGTTAAAACCCGGCAGATCTGCCCAAATGCCTCCGCGTACCCATCGATGCCGTGTTCGCCGCCTGACAAAACCACAGCGATCCGATACTGCAATCATCTGTTATCTTGTGTGAATTGCTAATTCATTTTGCGTTACTAATTCATCATTATGCGACACACTCGCGGCTGCGTGTTCGTGCCAAACGAAGCAGTCCGCGTAACCGGCCTATTACCGTCGTGGTTCAACTTTCAACT
>JACMML010000399.1 GCA_014379105.1 Phycisphaerae bacterium | reverse complement strand
GGATTCTCAAGCGACAATGAATCGGCCAGCCCCCTCACCCCAGCCCTCTCCCGCAGGGATAGGGAGCCGCAGATCCATGCCCAGATCGCCGCCATCAGTAGCGCGATGCCGACCGCATCCTGATGCGCCATCCCGGCCGTCTCGACGATCGTCAACGGGTGCCACGCAAACAAAACCGCCCACCACGGACTGCGGCCGAGATGCGCGAGCGTCAGCAAGAGGAACCATGTGGCGATCAACGCAAAGATCGCAAAGCCGATTCGCCAGATGATGAGTTGGTTTTGCCACGGCAACCCGAAAAGTGCTGTGCGCCAGCCACCAGAGATGAACAATGCCATACCTGCTTCAGTTTTGATGAACTCAGAAAAACTTGGCGGCTCACCCACAACCTGCTCTTCACAGAATCGCAGAACCGTGAAGATGATTTGTGATGTGGGAAGGTAAATGGTTTGTGTTCCCAGATATGGCACCCCCCAGTCAATCGAATCACGCATTACCAATCGGGTTGAACCATACGGGGAATACCCCCACGCCCACATTCCCCCGTCATGGCGATATCGCAGTGCATCGTCCGAAAGACTCGGCGCTAGTAATGCAATTGCGCAACAGTGCAGCCACGCCGCCCCGACTAAAATGATCCACCGCGACCGCCCCGGTTGCAGCCGAATCGCATCCGCCGGCGTCGTCCGCAGCAGCCACCAGATCACGATCAAAACAGCCGAGAATCCGATCCATCCGCCGAAGAGCAGCGGATCGTTATCCAGTATCCGTTCGCCGCGCAGCGCGAACATCCACGCGGGCATGCCGACGAGCAGTATGATGACGCAGATTTTCCAGATTCGGAAACGTCTGATTGTGTTCGCCGTTGCGGGGTTTGGGAAAGCGGGGAGTGAGTTGAAGGCGTGAGTTGAAATGAGGTCGGACGGCATTCGATTGTCGCGTCCTTCCGGCCTTGGCGCTGCCTCTCCCCGACGGGAGAGTGTGGTTAATGCTGCTCGATCTGCTTTACGACGTCCAAGGCCTGTTTCTTCGGGTTCATGCGCTGCACCGGTGCGACACCGGGAGCGGCTGGTTCCTGGGTTGCAGCGGTCGGCGCGGGTGTGTTCGATGCTGCTGTGTTTGATACGGGTGTGTCGCGCTCTTCAGGCAGCCGAATCTTCTGCCCCCCCCGCAAGACCGTCCAGCTCTCCGGCCGCGCGTAGGATGCCTGCATGAACTCGCCGGCCGAGCCCTGGGAGCCGCCGAATTGATCGACGCCGAGCGGGCCGATCTCGGTGATGACGTCGCCCGGCTTCAATCCATATTTCTTATCCATCGCACCGCCGGCGACGACGGTCTTCACCACCGCGCCCTTGTTGCTCATTTCATACGTGATCGACTCGGTAACGGCCGCGCCTTTTTCGTCCCGGCCGGAGACGGCGTTGGTCATCACTTCGGCGTCCCTTTTGGCTTCCAGCGCCGGGCGCACGTAACCGGGATTACCCGATCCGCCCCACATCATGTAGAAGATGATTCCGCCGGCTAATAGCAGACCGATCAGGCCAATTCCCGCTCCACGCATGATTTTCTCCAATACGATTCCGTCCGCGGCAACAGATTCACCATCAAGAACACGGAAATACGTTTAACCGCAGATTTCGCAGATAATAAATTCGTTTCTTTCAATCTGCGAAATCTGCGGTTAAAAGTCTTACAGAATATTCTGCACCTTCACGGCCTCTTCCTGCGTCGGCTTGATCGTCAGGAGCCGGTCCAGCCGCGTGATTTTGATCAACTGCATTAGTTTCTCGCCGACGCCGCACAGCACGAACTTACTTCGTTTCAGGCCCGACAGCTTCTTATTCATCGTCAGCACGATGCCGATCGCCTGCGAGCTGATGTACTGCACCTGGGAAAAATCGAGAATGATCATCCGCCGATCTTCGGCGTCGATCAGGTGATAAAGCGCCTGACCGGTACGCTCGAGCACCAGCGGGTCCATCAGCGATGCGGTGCGGAATTCCACGACGGTCCAGTCCTGGACGCGATTCATGATGAACGGCACATCGCCGGAAGAGACATCGCCAGTTTCAGGGGTACTCATCGCGAACAATTCTGACGCAAGACGCCCCGCCGGGCAACCCTCGCCGATTGAGCCGGCTTTCACAGGCTCGGCTTAGGCCGGCCTGGCTTTGAGCGTCGCCAGCGCGGATTCCACCTGGGCAAGCGCCGGGCGGATTTCCTGTAGGTGCGAGCGCAGGATGGTCCCGACATTGCCGGTTACACCGAACGCCAGCAGTGCGTCGATCTGATTGGCGGCATGAAGATCGCTGGTATGCGCCAATTGCAGCGCCGCCTCAAGCCCGTGGCCGGCAACGGCGCCGCGGACCCGCTCCCAATCTCGCTTGAAATCCGCGCCGACGTGCCCGTTATCGCTCATCTCGATCCCCAGCGTCGTCTCGGCCAACTGGAGCTCGTGGTGATAACGCTCGCGCCGGGCGCACAGGTCGGCGAACAGGTCCACCTGGGCTTTATCCGACGCCCGCTTGGCGGCCAGGCGGTAATCTTCCTTGGCGTCGTAGTAATAACGCACGACCTTGTTCAACTCGTCGCGAATGCCTTCTTGAGCGATCATAAACATTGCCTCTGTAGTGGTTACCGGGATTATAGATCGCTCACGCCTCTAGCGACCACTATTTTCCGCCGCCTCGGTACGGCGCTTGCCGTTGCTCGGTTTAGCCCGTCCCCCATTCACCCGCGCCGGATTGGCCCGAGTTGGATTCGCCCGAGCCAGCGCGACTTCCAGCGCCTGGTCCACATTTTCTACAAAATGGAACTTCAACGTGTTCTTCACTTCGTCAGGAATATCGATCAGGTCTTTGGCGTTCCGCTTGGGAACGATCACCTCACGGATTCCCGCCCGCTTGGCGGCCAGGGTTTTTTCCTTCAGCCCGCCGATGGGCAGCACCAGCCCGCGCAGTGTGATCTCCCCTGTCATCGCAACATCCGGACGAATGGGTTGATTGGTCAGCAGTGATGCCAGCGCGGTGTACATCGCCACGCCGGCGCTGGGCCCATCCTTAGGAACCGCACCCGCGGGCACGTGAATGTGGATGTCGCTGTCGGCGAGTTTCTTGGAATCGATTCCCAGTTCGTCGGCCCGCGAGCGCACGAGGGAGAAGGCGGCGGTCGCGGATTCCTTCATCACCTCGCCGATCTGCCCGGTGAGGATGGTCTGTCCCTTGCCGGACATCTGCGTGGCTTCGATGAAGAGAATCTCGCCGCCATAAGGCGTGTACGCCATGCCAGTCGCCACGCCCGCGACTTTGGTCCGGCTCGCCAGTTCCGGCTCGAATCGCGGCGGGCCGAGCACTTTTTCCACCAGTGCCGGATCAATCGTAACGCGCTGATTATTCCCCCCTACGACATCCGCCGCCACCGATCGCGCCAGCGCGCCGATCCGCCGCTCAAGGCTGCGCACCCCGGCCTCGCGGGTGTGGCTTTCGATGACCAGCTTCAGTGCGGCGTCGGCGAACTTCACCTGCGCCGCTCCCAGCCCATTGGCCTCGAGCTGCCGAGCGACCAGGTAACGCTTGGCAATAAAAAGTTTGTCGCTCTGCGTATACCCGGGAATCTCAATCACCTCCATGCGGTCGCGCAGCGGGCCGGGAACGGTGTCCAGCGTGTTAGCGGTGGCGATGAAGAGCACCTTCGACAGATCAAAGGGCACGTCAAGATAGTGATCGGTGAACGTGTGGTTCTGGGCCGGATCGAGCACTTCCAAAAGCGCGCTGGCCGGATCGCCACGGAAATCGGCGCCGAGCTTGTCG
>JACMML010000398.1 GCA_014379105.1 Phycisphaerae bacterium | reverse complement strand
TTTAGCAGCCATGGATAGTTGAGAGTTAAAAGTTTTTTAGTTGGGAGCCGCTTTAGAACAGGTTGCGCGCATGCATGAGGAAGTGCTCCACGACTGGCCCCAGCACGAGCGCGGGCACAAAGGTGAGCGCACCGATGAGGAGCACCGTGCCGATGAGCAGGCCGGTGAAGAGCGGACCGGAGACCGGGAAGGTCCCCGCGCTTTCCGCGACCACCTTCTTGCGGGCGAGCGAGCCGGCGAGGGCGAGGATCGGCACAATCATGGCGAAGCGACCGAAGAGCATCGCAAAGCCGAGCGTGGTGTTATACCAGGGAGCGTTGGCGGTCAGGCCGGCAAAGGCGCTGCCATTGTTCGCCGTGGCCGAGGTATAGGCATAGAGGATTTCCGTAAACCCATGCGGCCCGCTGTTATTCGTGCCGTCGGTTAGTGCGCCGGCGGCGTCCGCCAGCCCCATCTTGCTAACACTCGCCCAGCCAGTGAAGCCGAGGATCGAGAAGGCAAGGATCAGAATGACGAATGACGCCATCTTGATGTCGTAAGGTTCGATCTTTTTGCCGAGATACTCAGGGGTGCGACCGACCATCAAGCCCGCGATGAAGACCGCGATAACGACATAGATCAGCATGCCGTAAAGCCCCGCGCCGACACCGCCGAAGATGACTTCGCCGAGTTGCATATTGATCAAAGGCACGAAGCCTCCCATCGGGGTAAAGGAATCGTGCATCGAGTTCACCGCGCCGCAGGAGGCGTCAGTGGTGACTGTCGCGAAGAGCGCCGAATTGAATATTCCAAAGCGAACTTCCTTGCCTTCCATATTCCCATCCGCCGGATCGACACCGAGCGCGGTCAGGTTTGGATTGCCTGCCGCCTCGAAATGCCAGGCGGTGACAACTCCCGCGGTGAACAGGATGAACATTGCCGCCCATATGGCCCAGCCCGTCCCTTGGTGCTTCACCGTGCGGCCGAAATAGTAAGTCAGCGCGCTCGGGATCACGAAGATCGCAAACATCTGGAGGAAGTTGGAGAACGGTGTCGGATTTTCGAAAGGCTGCGCCGCATTCGCGTTCACGTAACCACCGCCGTTGGTGCCAAGTATCTTGATCGCGATCTGCGAAGCCATCGGCCCTTGCACGATGGTCTGCGCATCGGTCACCTGCTCTTCCATGACGGCATTGCCCGCGGCATCCTTGACCGTCTCGCCAGCGTCGTTCTTCTTCTCGACCTGTGACTTGACCGGCTCGGTCAGCGCCGCACTGTCATACGGCTTGAAGTTCTGAATCATGCCCTGCGAGACAAGCACCAGCGCGAAGACCACGCAGATCGGCAAAAGCAGGTAGTATGTGGAGCGGGTAAGATCGACCCAGAAGTTACCGATTGTCTTGGCCGAATGCCGCGCGATCCCGCGCACCAAAGCCGCCGCGATGCCTATGCCCAGCCCCGCCGAAACAAAGTTATGAATCGTTAATGCCACCATTTGGGACAGATAAGACATCGTGCTCTCGCCGCCG
>JACMML010000047.1 GCA_014379105.1 Phycisphaerae bacterium | reverse complement strand
TGTCCGAGACGACCGACGCACTGGTCCGCCGTGCGGTTGAGAACGATTCATTTTTTCATCTCGTACACCAGCGTCCCGCCTCCACATATGTGCGCTGGCTGTCGGCGCTGCTCGGGAACGGGCGCCAGGTGGAAGGCGACCCGGCCGAACTGCAGCAGCTGTATGACGATGTGCATCTCTGGCTCGCGCCGATCACCGACGCCGGCGAGCAGACGAACATGCGCCTCGGCTTCATCCTTCGCGAGCCGGTGGAGGGAAGCGAACTCTGGCCAATCGAGTTCCGGCTCGTCGGCGACGAAGACGAGCCGGCGATACTCACCGCCGGGGAGTTGTGGCGTCAGCAGGCGAGTCCGCTCACATCGCTCGGCCGGACCATCGCCGAGCGTCAGGAAAAATATCTGGCAGAGTTGCGCCGGGCGATGGAGTATTTTCCGTCGGTCGAGCGCGTCATTCATAAAGATCAACCCGCCGGGATGGACCTCTCGCCGGTTGAAGCATTCGCCTTCATGCGGTCGTGGTCGCACGCACTTGAGGAGGCGACTTTTCATGTCGAGCTGCCGGATTGGGCATCGCCGGAAGATAGCGAGCTGAGCCTGCGCCTATCGATCGCGCCGCAGGACGGTTTCATTGACGACGATGAAGTGCTGGACGGATCGCCGCCGGGTGAATCACGAAATGGTCAACCCTTCACTGCCGGCGGACGCGTGGGGCTGGATTCCATCGTGCGGTTTGACTGGCGCATCGCGATCGGACAAGCGAACCTGACTACGGCCGAATTCGAGCAGTTGGTCAGCAAGCAATCGCCTCTGGTGCGCTTCAAGGATCGCTGGGTGCAGATCGATCTCGAGGCCGCCCGCAAGGCGCAGGAAACAATTCTCAGCAATCAGACCGGCGAACTCACGCTCGGCGAAGCGTTCCGCGTGGCGTATGGATTGGCAGGCGATTCGGGCGTGCCGGTCGGCGGACTCAGCGGCGCGGATTGGGTCGGTCGATTGCTCGACCAGGCGCCTGACGCGACGATGCAGAACACGCCGCAGCCCGTTGATTTTAAAGGCGAACTGCGCCCCTATCAGCTGCGCGGGTTGCAGTGGATGGCGTACCTCGATCGGCTCGGGCTTGGTGCGTGCCTGGCCGACGACATGGGCCTGGGTAAGACCATCCAGTTCATCGCACTACTGTTGCAGGAGCGCGAGAACGATACGGAAAAGAAGGTCGGGCCCACGCTGTTGTTTGCGCCGGCGAGCGTGATCGGCAACTGGACGCGAGAGCTCGAGCGATTCGGGCCGAAGCTGAAAATCCGCGCCCACCACGGCCCGGACCGCGCCCGAGGCCAGGCGTTTGCGGATATGGCCAACAGTCATGACGTGATCATCACCGGATACGCGTTGGCGCATCGCGATCATGAAGACCTTCGTCGTGTGATGTGGCATCGCGTGGCGTTGGACGAGGCGCAGAAGGTGAAAAACCCGTCATCCGCCGCCAGCGGTGCGATCCGGTCTATTCCGGCGCGACGGCGTGTGGCGCTCACCGGTACGCCGATTGAGAATCATCTGTCGGAGCTGTGGTCGATCATGGAAGTGCTGAACCCCGGATTGCTCGGCTCGCCGACACAATTCAGGGCGCGGTTTGTAATTCCGGTCGAAAAATTAAACGATCACCGCCGCGGCCAGCTCCTTCGCGAGATGATTCGGCCGTTCGTGCTTCGGCGAACCAAACAGGACCCGGAAGTTGCGGTCAATCTGCCTTCGAAGATGGAGATGCGGGTCTTCTGCTCACTCACACCCGAGCAGGCGGCGATGTACGAACGGATCACTTCCGAAATGCTGGTGAGCGTGGAGAACGCCAGCGGCATACGTCGCCGGGGATTGATTCTCGCCGGGCTCACGCGACTGAAGCAGGTCTGCGATCACCCGGCGCTGCTGACCGAAAACAAGCACATCGACAGCCGCTCCGGCAAGGGAGAGCGACTCGTGGATATGCTCGAAGAAGTGCTGGAAGAAGGCGACGCCGCATTGGTCTTCACGCAATACCGCGAGATGGGCCATCTGCTGGAAAAGCTCATCCGCACACGACTGAATCACGAGCCGCTTTTCCTGCACGGCGGTGTTCCGGTTAAGGACCGCGACACGATGATCGAGACATTCCAGGCGCCGGCACGCAAGCACCGCATCTTTATCCTCAGCCTCCGCGCCGGCGGACTCGGCCTGAATCTGACAGCCGCGAATCACGTGTTTCACTTCGATCGCTGGTGGAACCCGGCCGTGGAAGCACAAGCCACCGATCGCGCCCATCGCATCGGGCAGAACAAGATCGTCCAAGTGCACAAGTTCGTGTCCATCGGCACCGTCGAAGAGCGCATCGATAAGCTATTGGCGGATAAAACGGCGTTGGCGGAAAATATCGTCACCAGCGGCGATCAGTGGCTGACGAATCTTTCCACCGATGATCTGAAAAAATACCTCGCGCTCTCGAGCGAAGCGATGGAAGAGAACTAATGCTGGAACCAGAGCTCAACCACGATTTTCTCGACGCCGGCGTCGACCTGCACGCGCTGAACAACATTTCGTTCGATGCCCGCGGCACCGTCCTGGACCGTCTCGGCCCGGCTCATTTCCGCAGCAAGGGATTCTCATTCATGGGGTTTCTGCAGACGGTCTATGATCACGTCGCTCAACACACGACACAGACGCCTATCTCAACCTCGCCGGAGATCGCGACGGATTATGTTTCCACCTCCGGGGCGCTCGGATCGGAAGATGATGACATCACGACCGATTCAGTAGATCTCGAACTCCACACGCCACCCGATCAACCCGAGACGCCGGACGACTTTTAGCGTCCGCCGCCGGGAAGCTCTCCGAAGAAGAAGCGGACAGTGCCGCGATATTCGCCATTAGCGACATTCTGCTGCCCCTGCGGCCCGAGCTGCTGACCGATGTTGAACTTGGTTCCCATCGGCGCAATGCCGTGAAGAATCGAGAAGCCTGCATCAGGGAACAATGCCCACGCGTTAGCGCTGAGCCTCGATCCGGCGGATACCGGCCGGGTGGCGGCGGTTGTCGGACTGAAAGCCTTGGGATTGTCCGGAAACTCCGGCCGCAACACCTGCACATAAAGCGATGGGTCATCCAGCGCCACAGTGATCGGGCCGTCCGTAGTCTCCAAACGCATCCAGCGCACGCCTGCGTAAAACCCCTTGAACTCCGGATAGACCCATTGGTTGTATCCGCTCATCGTGTTGTTGTAAGTGTTCTCCCAGACCCCAAGCGCCCCGCCTTCCAGGCGATTTTTCCATACGCGAAACGGGCCACTGCCAAGCCATTTCATGCTCTTGATGCTCTGCTCCGGCAAATCGAAGCCGACACCGAAGAAGTCGTATTTTCCAATGAGATTGTAGGCGTAGCTGAGTTCCACCCAGCCGCTGGCATGGATGCGCCACTGCACCGACTGCATATTGCCTGTATAGGAAACATTGACCAGATAAGCGCCGTCGCGCGCGCCATGTTCAATGCCACTGATCTTTGCCTCACCAACCGCCAGACGCGGGCCATTGCCTAAAGACATGGTTTTACCGGCCGTCTTGACGGAGCTGAGGTATCCGGTCTGCTTCGAGAATGCCAGCGACAGATCGCCGGTGGTAACAGTGATCGCATCTGCATCTTCTCTGGCAGCAATCGGTGCCGTTCCGACTAATTGCTCGGGTCGTTTATTTGTGCCTGACGTGATCGGCCACACCCATGTCCAGAGTTCCAGGCCGTTGGGATCGTTGACGCGCACCGCCAGCGCATCGGCATCGCGCGTGTCGGAAGGCAAGTCCAGCTTCAATGCGCCACTTGCGTGCGGTGCAATCGCAGGCGCGGCGATCTGTTTCTCAGCAAGCACCGTGAACCCAGTCTTTGCTTCGATCGGGCCCGAGAACTTTCGCAGCTGCCACGTGAACGTGCATTGATCGGTATTCGTGAAGTCGTACCGATTCTCCACGCTGATCTCGCCGGCGGAATCTCGCGTGACGACTATGGGCGACCAGATTTCTTTGACTGCATAGAAACTGGCTTCCTTCTCCCGATATGGACCGACAATGCCATCAGGCGCCTGGTTCCCCGCCCCATCCATCTTGCCGTTCTGGTCCGGACGTTTCATCGTCTCATCAACAAACGCCCAGATGAATCCGCCGGCCGATGCTTTTCCGGTGCGCAGCACGTTCCAGTAATCCTGCAAACTCACGCCGCCGCCGCCGTCGAATAGTGCGTGCTGAAACTCCGTCGGGAAAAACACGTCCGGCCCCTTGGAGCGCTCCACGACCATGTCGTACGGCGGATAGTGCTTGGTATCCGTGCCACGGAACTTTGCCCAGGGGTGCAGCACCTTCCGATTCTGCGGATCCCACTTTGCAAAATCATCATCGATCGCAGTGTTCCAGCCGTTCTCGTTGCCGTTGTCCCAGAACAGGATTGACGGGTGATTCACGTCGCGCGTCACCATCTGCTCGATCAGCCGTTGCCCGGTCGGCGTATCGTACGACTTGCTCCAGCCGGCGAGTTCATCGAGCACGTACAATCCCATCTCATCGCACAAATCCAGAAAATGCTCGTCCGGCGGATAGTGGCTCATCCGCACGGAATTGTTGTTCATCTCCTTCATCAGCGCGATATCCAATCGACTCATCGCCTCGCTGCTGGCACGTCCTTCGGTAGGCCAAAACGTATGCCGATTCGTACCCTTGAGAATCACACGTTGACCATTGACGTACACCCCGTCGCCGGCACGCAGTTCGATGGTTCTAAAACCGAATCGCTGTTGCAGGCGATGCAGCGTCTGCTGTCCGCGCACGAGGCTCACCGCCACGTGATAAAGTTGAGGCGTCTCGGCCGTCCACTGCTGCGGGGAGGCAACGGTTGTGCTCAGTTTCGCCTGTCCGTTCCAGAGCTTCTGAGAAAAGCGTTCTCCCACCGGCTTACCAGTGGAATCAATAATCTGCGCTTCAACAATGTCGGCATCGGCCGTCCCGGTGGCGTAGACGTCCATCGAGAACTGGCCATCCGCACGCGCATCGATCGCGACACGATCGACATGCTGCGACGGCCGGGCCTCGAGGTAGACCGGGCGGAAAATACCCCCGAAATTCCAGTAATCGGCACGGCGCTCAGCGCCGTTGATCGATGCATTCGCCGATTCCTTATCGACGGTTACTTCCAGCAGATTCTCTTCCCCGTATTTCACGAGCTTGCTGATGTCATACTTAAATCGATAAAAAGAGCCCTGGTGTACCGGCCCGGCGCTCTGGCCGTTGACCCACGCCTGCGTGTCGGTCATCGATCCTTCGAAAACGAGCATCAGCGCCCGGTCTTTCCACTTGGGCGGCACATTAAATTTATGACGATACTTTCCCTGCTCGTTCGGCGCTGTTTCGCCGCGTGGGGGTCGCCCGTAGGCGAGTGTGCCGAATCCTTTAGCGTCCCAGCAGGACGGCACAGGAATCGTCGCCCACTCGCCGCTGCGATGCCCGGCAGTGCAGAAAAAATCCCATTGTACCGCGTCGTCTATTCCCTTGCCGGAGAGGTATTGCCTTGCTGTTTCGTTGTCGGCTTTTGACGATGCGGCACAGCCGACCGAGCCGATCGCGACCATCATTACGACAACAATGCGGAGCATGCGATTGTTCATTCGGCGGATTATATCGATTGACGGCACCGCCGACAGTCACGCTGATGCGGTCGGGGAGACCGCGTCGGCGCTTTGAAAAAATTGCGGCGACCGACATCTCTGTCGGCCGCCGCTGCGGAGGAGGATTGTAATCCGGTCGGTGACGACCGGGGGTTGCATTTACACAGCTCGACGACGCCGACGCAGCATGCCCATCGCGCCCAGTCCCAGCAGACTCAGCATCGCGGGTTCCGGCAGAGGTCCGGTTTGGCTGCTGAAGCCGGTGTCAATCAACGCATAGTCGCTGCCGTTAATGACGCCGTCATAATTCACGTCACCATAGAACCAGCCGGTGCCGCCGCCGGAGAATCCGGTATCAGCCAGGGCGTAGTCGCTGCCGTTGACGACACCATCGAGGTTCGCGTCGCCGCGCCAGGTGTATTTCACGAGGACTGACTGAGTCGGATTCGGCACTGTGAACCCCGAAAGTGTCGTAACCTGTCCGCCAGTCGTGACGCCATCAATGACGCCCAGCATCGTGCCATTGAGCCCCACCCCGCCGGCACCTTGTGCGATCACCTCAGCCGAGGTGATGCCTGTGCCGTTGCCGCCGAAGCCGAGCAGTGAGATCCCGCTTTTGACCATGTTCAGTACATCTGTGTAACTCGACGGGTTACCCCCATATTCGACGATAAGGTCGTTATCGTGCAGTTCGAGCGTGCCTTCGAAGTTCGCGCCGCTTACGGGGCTCGTCACAGCGTTGACCAAGCTTACGCCCGTCATCCCGCCGTTGATAGCGATGCTCAGCTTGCCGCCGGTGGTCAGGGCGAGTGTGCCCTGATGAGCGCCGGTCATCGAATTGAGCGTGCCTCCGCTGACCGTAGTCGTACCCAGACCTGGAGCGGTGTGGGTGATTCCGGCGACCGTGCCGCCACCCGAGGAAGACAGTGAACCGTCGTTGGTGACCGCCGCGGTGCTGTTGAGCGTGCTTGCTCCGACAACGCCCCCGGCGGATATCCGTAATGCTCCGGTGCCGGTAACTGCATACGCGGCATTCGCGGAGTGAGTGCCGGTGACGTTCAGCGCACCGGCACTGACGCTTGTCGCGCCGGCGTAGGTGTTCACGCCACTCAATGTCAGCGTGTCAGCACCGGTTTTGGTCAGCGCCAATGTGCCGTCCAGCGTGCCGGCGTAGGTGTTGGCAACGGCAGTGTTGAGAGTCAACGTCGCCGGTCCGACTGCGGTGTTGGTCACCGAAGCGGCCGAGCCGCCTTTAACGATGCTCGGCAGAGTCTGATTAAACCCATTCAGGTCCAGAATGCTGTCCGCTGCTGCACCAAGAATGACTGCTGCGGCAGTGTTCAGACCGTTGTTCACACCAATGGCGGCGAGCCCGGTGATCGTAAGATTCGGGTAATTGCCACCACCGCTGTATTTCACATTACCGCCACGCTGAATGACGGTGGTCGCGGTTCCTGCGGTGTTGATCGCGCCAGTGATATTGAGGAAATCGCCGACATTGGGCGCACCGACCACAAGCCCGCCGTTCAGGTTGTCGGCGCTGATGGTGATCGTACCACTGAGCGTCGAGCTTCCGGTACTGGCCGCCAGGTACTGGAGCACGCCGAATCCGGTGAACGGATTACCCTGCGCGATGTTGATTTCGTTCGGCAGCGTGATACCGCCGGCGATGTACAATCGGCTTGTGTTGGTGCTGCTGTTATTCAGCACGAAGTTGATCGGCCCGGTGCCGAAGGCATTCGTGGCCGAAGCCTGAATGCTCTGTTTGTTGACGGTTGTTCCGCCGCTGAATGTGCTGGGGGAATGCATCGCCAGCCGAAATTGGGCATCGTTGCCGTTTTGGCTGGTCGCGTTGTTTTCAATAAAGGTCGTCAGCGCCACCTTACCACCGGCCGCTCCGTCATTGATTGCCGCGTACATATCGTATTGCGCAACATTGCCGCTGAATGCGATCGTGGACGTGCTCAGCGCCGGGCCGTTGTTGGTGATCACGCCGGTGCTTGTTGTGAGATCCAGAACATTGTTGATGGAAATGTTGTTCGCATTGAGGTCAAGCGTTCCCCCGTTCACTGCCAGCGCGGAATTGGCAGGCAGGGCACCGGCGGCATTCAGCGTGAGCGTACCGGCATCGATTTGCGTTCCACCGGTGTAGCTGTTGGAGGCGCCGAGTGAAACCGCCCCAGTCGTATTGACGGTCAACTTTCCCGCGCCCGTGACAGCGCCGGACGCCGTCAGCGAACCGGTGCCGGTAACATTCAGCCCGGCCAATTGGCTGATGCTTGTGCCGACCAGTGCGCCGTTGGAGACATTCACGGTCGTCGCGCCGCTGATCGCACCGACGGTGGTTGTGCCGGCACCGATTTGATTGACGCTGCCCGCGCCGGTGATCGTTTGCCCATAGTTATAGGCATTGCTGCGATTGAAGTTGATCGTGGCGGCGTTTGCCAGTGTCGTTGCCCCCGATCCGAGCGAGCCTGTCGTTCCGCCGCTGCCGACGTTCAACGTTCCGGTGTTTACCGTGGTGGCGGTGTACGTGTTGGTGCCCGTGAGCGTCAGTGTTCCTGGGCCCGACGCCGTGAGCGTCTCGGCACCGGAGATACTCCCGCTGATGGTGAGTGCGTCTGTGGCATTGGTCGTGGTGACCGCCGTCGCGCCGCTCAATGCCACCGGAACGGCAATCGTGTGAGTGCCGTTCGTGATGTTGATGGCCGTCGCGGCGACGCCGTTATTGAGCGTCAGCGTGCTGCCGGCGCCGGTGAGGTTATAGGAGACCGTGGTGTGATCGAAGATCAGACCGCTGACGGTTTTATTGCCGTTCAGCGTCACGGTGCCGTCGGTACCGACCAAAGCCGTTCCGAATTTTGCTGTTTCCCCAACCGCATTCGGCAGGAGCCCGCCGATCCAGTTCCCGCCGTCCGTCCAGAGCGCCGTGGCAGCATTATTGTTCCACTCACGGGTGATGGCATCGCCAATGGTTAGATCGATGGTGCTCGCGGTGCTGGTGAGGCTGTAGAACTTGCCCGCTGCGGGATTCGCGATCGACAGGTTGCCAAGATCGCCAGTGAAACCGCCATTGACGTTGAACAGGGTGTAAAGCCCGTTGGTGGAAAACGTCGTGATGAAACCGGTGTTATACAAATTGAGATTCGCGCCGTTCAAAGTCAGACCGCCGGCGTTTGCAACGGTGATCTGGTCGTTTACTCCGCCGCCGAACTCATAGTTGAGGAAGGATCCGGTATTTAGAACCAGCGCACCAGTGGTAAGGTTGCCGACCCCGCCGTTGCCGGGGGTGATGATGCCGCCGGAGGCGGGCGTAACCGTGCCGGCTACATTACCGATGCCGCCGAGCGTGGCAGCGCTGGCAACGCTGACCGCCGAGCTCGCCGAGAGGCTGCCGTCAACAATCAATCGACCGGCCGTCACGGTCGTCGGGCCGGTATAGAGGTGAGCGCCTGTGAACAGAAGCGTTCCAGCGCCCCCTTTCTTCAGCCCACCACCACCGGAGCCCACGCCAGCCCATGTCAGCGTGTTCGCGGCGGTTGTGACTTCGATCGTTCCGGCGGTGCTGACATTGGTCGTAAAATCACGGTCGGTGCTCACGCTGGCGCCGGTGTAGCGCAACGTTCCGCCGCCGAAGACCAGATTGGTTGCGGCACTGGTCGATGCACCGATCGAACTGTTTGAACCGCCATTGGCGAGCGTGTTGATGCTCAGGATGCCGCTGGTGAGCGTCGTTGTTCCGTGATAGGAGCTGTTCGGCGTGTTCATGATCTGAACACCCGCGGCGTCGCCGTTTATCACCAGGCTCAGCGGCTGGCGATTTGGGAAATTCGCGTCAAAGTCCATCAACTGAGCGGAGGCCCCATTTCCGAGATTGCCGAACGCAAGATTAACGGTGTTTGGGTTCGTAATCGGATTCAAAGGCGTGAGCGTGAGGGTCGCGGCTGTGGTTTCGGATCGATTCACGACTGTGGAACCGGCCCCGCCCGCACTTGCTGAGTTCTGTATTCCAACAAGCGATTGGTTGAATCCGTTCAGATCCAAAGCTGCATAGCCGAGCGGATTGCTGTTGGCGTTTTGCCCTATATCGAGGTAGGCGCCTGTGTTGATGCCGTTGGTAGCCCCTACTTGCAAGGTGCCATTGCGCTGTTCAATACGGTTGTAATTTCCCCCGCCAGAGAGCTTCACGTTGCCAGAACGTATGACGACACCATTCCCGGCGGTGTTCGTCATATTTCCGGCAACATTCGTATATGAAGCGGCCAGGTTGATTGCGCCGTTGATGGTCAAGAAATTCGTCGGCAGGACCAAGAGACTCTCGGTGACGACGAACGGTCCACAAATCAGTCCGCCAGACGTCGCTTTATTATTGATCGTGATCGACCCATTGATCGTCGCCGACACATTGCCGTTGGTCATGACAGCGCCATTCGCACCGGCGACTGATCGGGCTGTGTTAATGGTGATATTATTGGCAATCGTTACGCCGCTATTCAAGAGCGTACGCGCAAGCGCAGTACTGCCCGGATCGATGTAAAGGGTGCTGGTTCCCAGTGCGTTGTCGCTGCCCAAATACAAGTCGCCCGAGACAGGGCTTGTGGAAGTGGAGTTCAATCTCGTCACACCACTGTATGTGTTATTGCCTGAAAGCGTCAGGGCGCCATTACCTGTCTTGATGAATCCGTTCGTTCCGGCGATGACAGCGCTGATCACGTTGTTTCGACCTGATCCGGTCACCGTGATCGTCGGCTGGCTCGCGCCGTTGTCGAGGGTGAGGACATTGAGGGCATTGCCGTTGTTGTCGATGATCCAATTGTTCGACGACGTGGTGTCATTGAATGTCAGCTTCCCGATCGTCATCGCGGAATCCAGATTCACTGTCGTATCGGCGGTGATTTCCGTGTTGAAGTTTGCAGTGAACGTTGCGCCGCTGGCAACAATGCCGCCGAGCCAGTTGGTGGAATCGCTCCAGAGCCCGCCGGTGGGGTCATTGAATGTCCCGTCGGCCGCGCGTGCGTGCGGGACGGCGAATGCGACTGTCGCGGCGCAGGCGGCGGATAACATCACCCGGCGCTTGCTTGAACGGGTCGTCCTAACTTGATCCAATTTCGTAACCTTGTTTTCAATCGACATATCCATCCTCCGAAAAACTGACCTTCAAACGTGAACTAGATTTTGAAAACTACGCGTTGGACCCCTGTGCTCCCGGGACACCTCGAACCCGGCCGTGGCAAAACACCACAGCGCCACTCGGTGGGACAACAGACCCCTGATTTGGCGAATCGAAAAGTGCAATTTGCCCTCCGCCTCAGACCAGATCCAGACCGCTTTCGTCCAGCATGACTGATTTCATCAACTGTCCACGATCCGCCGATCGCGCCACGTCAATGAATTCTTGCTTCGCCTCGAGCTGCATCCGTCGCCGTTGAAATCTCGCCAAAATCAGCCTCCAAACGTTGACGTGATCAATTTACTCGTTTACCTTTGCATATGCAAACGTTTTCATATATATATTTGTAACGACGTTGCCCCAGATGTCGCGGATAGCAAGCAAGTCGGACATCAAATTCTTTGCATATGCAAGTCTTGCGAATAGCCCTGAGGTTGCGATGATCTACGTTAACTTGCCCAAACAGCGACCACAGCCCATTACTCTTGAAGAGGTTGCGACCCGCGCCGGCGTCTCGGCGGGCACCGTTTCACGCGTGCTTAACGGCAAGAACAAGGAGAATCGCCCGGCCATCGCCAAGCGGAGCGAGAAAATCCGCCAGATCGCGCTGGATCTGGGTTACCGCCCCAACGCGGCCGCCCGATCGATGCTTCGCGGTGCATTTCGCACGGCCGCGTTTGTCACCTGCGGCGATCCCGGCATTGATTGGTACCCCATCACCGGACTCAACGGCATTCACGCGGCGCTTACCGAACTGGATTGGCGCCTCATCTACAACGAAATGCCCGCCAGCCAGATCGGCGACCCCGACATCGTCCCTCAACTGCTCCGCGAAACTGCGGTTGATGGGTTGATCGTCAATCTGTTGCCTTACTTCGTGGAAGAGACAGTCGACTATTTCGAGGCTCAGCCGCTGCCGTGTGTGTGGTTAAATATCAAACGCGAGGTGCGATCGGTTTACCCCGATGAACGCACCGGAGGCGAGATCGCGGTCGAATCGCTGACTCGGAGCGGCCATAAGCGGATTGGGTTCTTCTCGCGCTCGTTTGGCAATCCGATTCACTATTCGTCAATTGATCGGCTCGGCGGTTTCCAGCAGGCGATTAAGTTGCGCGACCTCTCATCACACCGTCATCTTCCGCTGCAAAGCGCAAGACCCGATCGCGGCGCGTTCCAGCAACGGGCGGAACAATTTCTCTCCAGTTTTCCGGACGTGGATTCGGTGATCTGCTACGAATCGGCCGAAGTGTCGAGCCTCACCGTCGCGGCCGAGCGGATCGGACGCCGCGTGCCGGATGTTCTGGAGATCATCGGGTTCAGCGAGCGCAATATTCATGATACGTTCGGAATGAATGCAAAAAGCCTGATTATTCCCTTCCACGAAACCGGCCGTCAGGCGGTGAACATGCTGCAGCGGATTCTCGAGACCGGTAATCGCGACGCCAGCTCAATCGCGATTCCCTACAGCCTGCTCGAAGACTGACTCCGTCGGGAGCGAAGACTCCCGACCAACGCTTTACTTAGCCATGCTCCGCATCTTTCAGTTCCAGCAACTGTTGAATGTATTTGTGCTGTGAATCGTCTGCCGGATGCTGTTCCAGCCATTCCAAAAACAGTGCGCGCGCCTCGGCCGCCATCACACCGCCGACAATCTTCGGGTTCTGTGATTCGGGACTGGTGGGCGGCTTGATGCGGCCCGCGCCACCGTCAGCCGGGGCGCGCATTGCGTGGACGACGCGATCCACGCCGCTGAGCATCGCGGCGCCGAGGCACATTACGCACGGCTCGAGCGTGCATACCAGGATCAGATCAGTGCAATCAATCGGATATCGACCGGCCGCATCCCGAAAGGCGGCCATCTCCGCATGCGCGGTGCGATCGCGTTTGGCGTTCAGCTCATTCCAGCCCCAGCCGATGATCTGTCCGGTTCGCCGCGCAACCACACTTGCAATCGGCGCCTCTCCAAGCTTCATCGCATCTTTCGCCAATGACAGCGCCTCGCGCATGAGTTCCCGGTCCAGAGGCTGGTCAATCATCATTTCATTCCTGCTTCCAGCGATGCCATCTTGCGAACACAAAATAGAAAAGGGCCGGGAGCATAGCTCCCGACCCGTTCTCTCCGCCTCGAACGGGCGAAGATTACGTCGTTAGTACCCGACCGGATTATAGCACGTCACGGCGCGTAGATCCCTGCGGATATTCATCAGCGCGTCGAGCGCGAGTCGCATCGTCCGGCGAACTGCTTTCGCTCGCACTGGCGATGTCTTCGGCGCCGGCGAGTTCGAAGATTTCGCGAGCCCGGCGCGATTCATCCGAATTCTCCGAATGCACGGAGATCAGAATATTTCCGCTCTTGACGCGGCCTTCATACCGCTTTGCTTCGAATTCCGGGATGCCCAAACCAACCAGAGCGCCCGTAATCCCGCCGACGGTTCCACCGACCGCTGCGCCGCTCAGGGCCGCCATGATCGGGCCGGCGGCGATGAATGGTCCGATTCCGGGAATCGCCAGCATTCCGATACCGGCCAACCATCCGAGCGTCGCGCCAACAGCCGCGCCGGTCGAAGCACCTGCTGCGGCGCCCTCGGGCGCTTTGGTGTTCTTCTCGTGCGCGAAGTTGCGGGTGGTTTCCTTATCGGGGAACAACACCGAGATGTCGTTCGCACTAAAGTTTGCCTGCTTCAGACGATCAATAATCAAGTTCGCCTGGGTTTCGCTGGTAGAGATGCAGAAAATTGAGTTAGCCATGACTGGTCTCCTGAGTTAAGTGTTAGACATTCAAGCACCACCGCGCCCGTTTCAACGGGATCGCGGAACGGGCTAGTTGTTATTCGCGTTCTGTTCGACTTCGAGTTGGTTATCGACGTTGGTCGCACCGGCCACTTCGTTTGCGATGCCGGCGACCTGGTCTTTTTCTGACTGAGTTTTGACCGGGCCACGGAGCGTGACCTTGCCGTTGACGGT
>JACMML010000046.1 GCA_014379105.1 Phycisphaerae bacterium | reverse complement strand
CCTTACCAACTAGCTGATACAATATAGCCTCATCCCAGAATAGTTGCCCTTTGAGGACAGTGCCATGCGACACCGTCATTTCATCTGGTATTACCTGTCCTTTCGGACAGCTATCTCAGGTTCCAGGGTAGATTAGCTATACATTACTCACCCGTGCGCCACTGACGTATTGCTACGCCCGTACGACTTGCATGTCTTAGCCACGCCGCCAGCGTTCAGACTGAGCCAGGATCAAACTCTTCAATTTTATTTCTAGGTCCGTTCAGTTCCTCACGCAACACGCCCACCCTTGCGGGCGAGGTCTTGACTGACAGTTTCACCGAACGGTTTAATCCACGAAATGAGTTTGTCCTATATCCGGATGTTTAAGACAAACATCCGGACTGATTACTGCTCGAGGGTGACTAGGCCCCCGAGCCAGTCATGAAAGATCAGCGAGCGAACTCGCCGACCAACATGAAGCAAGGCTTCAGCATCTGGCATATTACTTACTTAAATAAAACTCAATAAATGAGGATTCACTTATATAGGTGACACGAAGATGCTGAAGACAAATTTGGTCGTCCGAAGACGACCTCTTGGATCTTCACCGGCACTCCTGCTTGACACAGGCTCCGGGACGCATCCTCGCGGCATTCCGACTATTCACTTGTCAAAGAGCATCAAGATCAGGCCCGCAATCTTTCGACCGCAGTCCTTCACTCATTCGTCGGTTACAACCTTCGTTGCGTTCCGTCGTTCAGGGTCGCAGATCGTATCGCATTCAAGTTCTGTGTCAACTGGTGTTACCAGTATTTTTGCGTCTGGTTCAGATCAGTTGAAGCGAACTCCAAACAACCTAAACCATTGCAGCACAGATAGTTGCGCCATCAAATCTAATGGTCCAATCCGCGATGTCACTCTGCTGTCCGCCACACACAAGCTACCTTTGGCGGACGAGTGAGGGGGGGATTATGTACACCGATTGGCGCGTGTCAAGCGGGAGGTCTGCGAATCTCTACTTTTTACGTTTAGGCGGCTTGGGAGGTTCGCGCTTCGGTCGATTATCGGCAGGCTTTTTTGATCGATTCTCTGCCCGATTGCCGGCGCGCCCTTCAGTCTTGTTGCCCGCCCGATTACCGGCACGATTACTCTCACGATTCGCCGGGTTCTGCGCTCGAACCGCCGCGGCGCTGGCGCTTTCTGCGCCGGGTTTCAGACCTTCGCGATCGCGGGATCGGCCTCTGATCTGGATGTTGATCGGCACCTCGCCGTACGGGAGGAGCTCGCGGAATCGATTGGTGACGAATCGGCGGTAGTTTTCATCGATGTAGTCGGCTTTATTGACAAAAAGCACGATCGTCGGCGGCGCCACCGACACCTGCGTGGCGTAATACACCTTCGGCACCGCCCGCACCTTGGCTGATGGCGCACGCTCCTTCAAGACGGCCTCCAATGCCGCATTTAATCGGCCGGTGCCGACGCGCTCGTTCGTCTGGTGATACAGGTGCTGCGCCAGATCGAGCACGCCCTGGATGTTCTTTCCGTCCTTGGCCGTCGTGAACGCGATCGGTGCGTAATCGAGGAATCTCAGCTCTTCGCCGAGGTATTTGCCGAACGCCTCCATCGCATCGGTATCGCGGAACTTCTCCCCCGCTCGCTCGCGGAGCGTCTCTCGGGCGATGTCCCACTTGTTGATCACCAGGATCACCGGCTTCATCTGCTCGGCGATATACGTCGCGAGCTTTTTATCCGGCTCACTGACCGGCTCGGAGGCATCAATCAGCATCAAAACCACGTCCGCCCGGCGGATGGAGCGCTCGGCGCGATGGAAGCTGTAGAAAGCGATGTCGTTGGTCACCATGTGCCGCATCTTGCGCACGCCGGCGGTGTCGATGACGACCAGCGCCTTGCCGTCCTTCTCAAATCGCACGTCGACGCTGTCGCGCGTCGTGCCGGGGACTTCGGAGACGATCACGCGCTGCGGATCGTCCTCGTAGAGCTTGGCGATGGCGTTGACCATCGTGCTTTTCCCGGCGTTTCGCTTGCCGACGATCGCGATATGCATCTGCGGCGGCGGCATTTCGGTGGGTGCGTCGGTGAGATCAACCGTGGCTCGGACGGCCGCGAGGACCTGGTCGAGGTTGCGGTCGTTGATCGCGGAGATGCCGATCGGATTGCCGAACCCAAGGCTCGAAAATTCCGCAACGGCCGGGTCAGCCTTGGGGCCGTCAGCTTTATTGACCAGGACGACCGTTTTAATGCTCTGCTGCCGCAATAGCTGCGCGATTTCCGCGTCGGCGGTCGTCACGCCGGTGGTGCAGTCGCCGACGAAGAAGACCATGTCCGCTCGCGCCATCGCGATCTCGATCTGGTGTTTGATGTGTTCGGTGAGTCCCTGGTCATCGACGAACCCGTATCCGCCGGTGTCGACGAGCTCAATGTATTTTCCATCGACCCACAAGTAGTAGCTCACACGATCGCGCGTCACGCCGGGCATGTCCTGCACGATGCTGATGCGCCGACCCGCCAGCGCGTTGAGAAGGCTCGATTTTCCGACGTTGGGGCGACCGACGATGGCCACGACAGGCAATTTCATGTGAATGGTTGTCGGACGTGCCGTGTTCATTGTCAACCTTGATAACCGCGTGAAAACCGCAGCACCGCGGTTGCGGGATCGTTAAATCAATCACAATCTTGCGTGTTTGCCTGCCTTAAGTGCATACTCTTCTAGCACGTCAGTTGTCGCCCAAAACGAACTGTTCGTCGGTTTTACCTCGGGAGGCCTTTATGCCAAGCGTCGCAGAAATACTCAGTCAGAAAACGACGTCGGTGGTATCGGTCAATCCCACGATGACCGTGCTCGACGCGACCCAGTTGATGAATCTTCACCGGATTGGATCAGTCTGCGTCGTGGATGATGCGGGCTCACTGATCGGCGTTTTCAGCGAGCGCGACGTGCTCACCCGCGTCGTCGCGGCGGAGCGGTCGCCGAATACCACGGTCGTTGGCGAAGTGATGACCAGCGACCCGTGCACATGCACCGAGGAGATCGACCTGGACGAGGTCGCCGAAGTGATGCGCGACCGGCGCGTCCGCCACATCCCGGTGATCGATTGCAATGGCGCGCTAAAAGGAATGATCTCGATCGGCGACATCAACGCCCACCGCGTGTCGCAGCAGGATCAGCATATTCAGATGCTGAACGATTACGTGTATGGGCGAGCCTGATTTGATGTTTTGTGTTTGGTGTTTTGATATTTGGAATGGGCGTACAGGCATTTCCAAAATATCAAAACACCAAACACGAAACACATCCCACTCAGCACAACTCATCTATTTCACTTCAACCGGCACGCCGCCCTTCTTAGCGGATTCGTACATCGCAAGGATGATCGCGACGGCCTTGCGTGATTCCATCGGGTGGGTTTCGGCGTCTTCGCCGCGGTCCCAGGAATCGAGGATCGCGCTGATGTTGCGGTAGTGCAGATCAAGTTCCACATCCGTCGCACTAGAGCCGCCGGCGGTGGTGGATTTCTTGGTGTTCAGTTTTTCGAGCAGTTCCTGGTCTTCGGGGCGCTTATCGCGGAACGCGAATCGTTTCAGCCCGCCTTCGGAGATCGCGGTGCCGTCGGCGCCGCCGACTTCAATTCTCACGCCGCCGCCGGGGTACATCGCGGTGGTGCCCATGATGACGCCGTGCGCGCCGTTTGCGAAGGTGAGCGAGCACGCGAGCGTGTCTTCGACTTCGATCTCGGGGTGGATCCGGCTTGAAGCGTGGGCGCTGACGACCTTGATCGGGCCCATGATCCACTGCAGCAGATCGATCGCGTGCACGGATTGGTTCATGATCGCCCCGCCGCCGTCCATCGCCCAGGTGCCGCGCCAGCCGCCGTCGCGGTAGTAGCCGTCGGTGCGGTACCACGGCGTGTAGCACGCGCCGAAACTCAGCGTGCCGAAACGTCCTTCTTCCACCGCTTTTTTGATCGTTCGATTGGATTCATTCCAGCGGTTCTGAAAGATTCCCGCGATGCGGACGCCTTTTTCTTTGGCGACGGCGTGCATCTTCTCGATCCGATCGAGCTTGATCTCCATCGGCTTTTCCGTAATCACGTTCTTCCCCGCCTCCATCGCCATAATGGCGGGCGCGAGGTGGTCGCCGCTGGGGGTGCAGACGTGAACGATGTCGATCTGCTCCTTGGCGAGCATCTCGGCCTCGCTGGTGTAGACCGCGACGCCGGTGATATTGTTCTTCTTCAGCTTCTCCGCGGCCTTGGCGCCATCGACATCGCAGACCGCCACCAGCTTCGCATTGGGAAACGTCGGCAGCAGCTTGACGTGCCACTCGCCAACCACGCCCGTACCCACAACCGCACATCGCCATGTCTTTGCCATAATCCTGCTCCGCTCGAAATGAACTATTCTGATCGCGAATATCCGTGATGTTCTCAGCAGAATCTAGATGATCCGTCGGGAGCTTACAATTCCGGGATATGAGGAATTGTGGGGATCGACCAGATCAGAACAAGAGGCTTCGCCTGGCACGTAGAGGTAGAACCGTGTCGTCGGCCGCGACCGCAGCTCAGCCGACTGATCCCCGTAAGATTAACTCGGCGTACGGCTGGCGGATGAAAAGGGCGAGCATGCTCGAAATATCGGCATATAACCTTCTGTGTTCTTAAGCCAAGAGGGGTGACCGTGTGTTGTTAAACTGCCTGAGAGCGAAGTGGGCTTTCAGACGCGACGCATCCAATTCAAAGATTGTGGCCATAATGTTGGAGCAGCCATCCCCAGACGTATTTCTTGCAAATCAATTTCGCAAGGTTGCAGTTGTCAAAGTCATCGTCCGGGTACCAATGAACCCTCAACGGCACGCGGACATCTTCCGCATAACTCCCAACACCTTTCCAACGCGCATGCGCGAGAACAACAAGCTTTGATGCGATTTCTGCGTAAGTTGAGTACTTGGCGATTTCTTCACCCACACCTTTGGCGGTATCAAGAGCAAAGATGATATCGGCCGCGCATGCGTGGACAAACTCCTCTTGATGGATGTAGAGAAACTTATCCCGAGTGAGTAGACGTGCCTGTTCGTCTTCGCTGAAATGAATCTCAGCTGACGGAAATTCAGCCCGTAATTCACGCTTAAGATCGCTGCGTTTTGTGAATGCAGGGCTACCCTCGCCAGGCCCCCATATCAAAATGGTAAGCGGCCTTTCGCGAAGCCTCGTGAAAATACTTTGGGCTCTTTCGTCGAATCGAGAATCCCCACCGGAGTGCATATAGCGGTTATAGCGTCATTGTTCAGCTTTGGTCAAGCGAGACAAGAGTTCGCGCCCGATCTCAGTAACTTCAACGGCCTGAACCGTCACTCGGATAGCTTCTCCAGAGGCGAGATGCACGAGCGCATGTAGCAACGATGGTTTCACGGCAAGCCTCTCAATAGCTTTACCGAGCTCAATGCCGCCAGTGCCATCCACGAGTTCCAGCAAAAAGGCCAGTCCCTCCGGCCCCGCGCATGCGATGTCGTGAAATCGCTTCTTTTCGAGTTGCTCATCAACGAGGTGGATGATCCCTAACTGTGGACGCCTATCTGCCAAGAACAGCTGCTGCTGCAACTCGGCCTTTTCTCTCGCCAAAGCATCCAACTGCCGGTCGTATTCCTGTCGAACCGACGCGAGTTCTTCGTCAATTCCTTTGGCAAGTTTCTCGAACTGCGCGGCACGCTTAAGGTCGATATCCTCCGCGAGAACCTCGAACTGCATAGCGCGCTTGAGATCGATGTCCTCAACGAGGTTGTCACTTAGCGGCTCTTCGAAGAGATCGATACCCGCGCTGAACAATATTCGCGGCGCTGACGTCTCAAACATACATTGTCTATCGACCGTTTCTCGATAATCCTTTAGCAAGCTCATGATTTTCTCCTTAGACCGGCGAAGTCCTCAAGCCGATAATAGGCCGGCAGTATACCCGCCAGTTGCTCCATGACAACAGGCCATTGGGCGAGCAGATCTATCTTGTCGTGATTCACTTCGTTCCTTAATTTCAGTGCCGACCGCAGCGGCGGCTGCCAGTTATCGCCAAGCAGGGCCGCAACTCTTCCGCTGGTGTCCGCGTCGGCGACACCAAGCAGGTTGACGGAGTCACCCATGTCCCACTGCGATGGATCATAACGGTGAGTGATCCTGCCACGCCCCGAAAGCCGCAAAAGAGGCTCCTTCTGCCAGTCCTCACCGAAAATCTCACGCATCACTTTTGGTACCACACTCCGAAACAGGAATCCTTCAAGCGCATTAAAGAAGGAAAGCTTCTCTTCCATCATTGTTTTGTCGGAATAAATGCGAGCCAGAAAGCACCCCTTTAGCACACTTCGACGCTCCTCGTCACGCCGTAGTAGATCGGTGCGAACATTCTCTGTAACGGCATGCGAAAGCGCTCGTCGCGTCTTCGGATCAAGCGAGTGCATTCTATCCTTCTTAATTCCCCAAACGGCACATATCCTCACCAATGGCGGGTCAAGAACCATTCCAGCGAAATCAACAACATCGGATTCGCGCTGCGAAGGAGCGGCGACCAAAAAGGTTTCAGTAGCGCAATTTGGAAGAGTGGTGCGAACCGCTTGCAAGACGAACTTCCCGATGTCGTGATAATTCTCTGTGGTTCCTTTGATAAGTAGCGCTTGATTTGTACTGAAGTAAATGGATAAATCGTTCACAGTCAAAGGTGCGCGCTTCCGATCCAACTCGTTTACCAAGTTCCTTGGTTCGATATTCACGGTCGTATCGACGCGGACAAAAAACTTTATTGCGCGTCGGGTGGCCGGATTTCGCGAGTCGTGAAAAAATCCTTTCAAACGTAATTCAGCGCGCTTCGCGGAGTCTTCGTCGGTGGGTTCTACATTTTCCTGCACGCTACGAAGTTCTTCCGGCGTGTATAGAAAGAGGTCCGTCGAGCTAATCGAGTCGCGGCAATCTTTCCACCAAAGGTAACACGGTGATCCGGCACAGGTAAAGATTCGCTGGATCACCACACCCGGGATCTTGTTGATTTCAGAATGCAAGCGATGATGGCTGTCTGATCTTGACCAGACGCGAAGAATGACGTCCGACGAGCCAAACACATCATAGTAGCTGTAACCGGGGAGTGCGGCAGTCTCCAATGCTTCCTGCATTCTCGTAAAAAAGTCGGGGCTCCAGTGCTGAACTTTCAGGAAAGCGAAGGACAGCAGTTCCCCATAACCGACATGCACGTCTGGATGCCACGTCAGCTTTGGTGCTGATTCGGCCAAGGACTTTGATTTGCTCGCCTTTGAGGGCATGAAATCCCCATTCTAAATCTCTTCACGCCACTAAACTATTGACATTTTGGGATAGCGTGGGTGGATGTTACGGATCATAGGGACATGTGTCAAAGTTGCATCTAAGTAGCTTCGATCTATTGCGTGATCGAGGGGAAAGGTGACGCCACGTCGGATCAGGCCAGCGAGTACGCGGCCTCAATACCGCCCTCTCCGTCTCACGAGATCAATTGCGCAAGACGACGTCGCGGCGGCGAACATGAAAGGCGTCCAAAGGCGCCCGCGAGAAACTGTAGGAGACTGCCTCTCACGCTAGTATGACAAAAAGGGGATTTTTCGTTTTTCTGCTCGTCCATCCGATTCCCGATTTCGTGAAGCGTCTCACTCCCATGATCTTTCACGGTGGCGCACGTCAATATAAATTTTACTATTGGCCAACACCGGCATTGGGAGTGGGCTTGGCATTGATTACGCTCGCCTTCAACCGCTTGCCGTTAACTGCTCGGCAGCGTTCTCAAACTCGATGAAGCCACCACAACGATCCGCCGCCCGCTTTAAGCGCCCGCCGTTGCGGGTGCAGGTGACCACGCTTTGGGAATACCCGTCGCAGGACTACGGCGACGAGCAGCAGGGAATCGCGGGGTATAAAGGTGCCACGCCGAGCTACATCATCTGGAACCTGCTGCAGCGCTACACCCGCGAAAATGACATGGTGATTGACTGCTTCTGTGGCAGCGGCACGACGCTGGATGTCGCCCGCGATCTCAAACGGCGGGCGCTGGGGTACGACGTTCATCCGACACGAAAAGACATCTTCCGAGTCGATGCCCGCAAGCTTCCGCAAGAGCTGACCGGCAAGGCCGACCTGGTGTTCATCGATCCTCCCTATTCCACCCACATCGACTACGGCCCGGACCCGCGCGACATCGGCAAGCTCGCCGCCAAATCCGGTGACTATTACTTGGCCATGGAGCAGGTGCTTAAAGAGATTCACCGGGTTCTCAAGCCCGGCAAGATTCTGGGGCTGTACGTCAGCGACAGCTACGAGCACGGCAAAGGAGGCCCGGCCGCACGCTTTCACCCGCTGGGGTTTGAATTATTTGATCGGGCCCGCAAGATCGGCTTCGAGCCGGTGGACATCATTTCCGTCGTCCGCCACAACAAGACATTGGAGATGGGCAACTACCGTAAGGCCGCCGAGGAGCAGAACTTTTTCCTGCGCGGGTTTAACTATCTGTTCATCCTGCGGAAGTGACCTGCGGCCGGGGGGCGATTGCGTCCTATAAGTCTGATTCCGGCGCACGCCTGCAATTCGCGGTGTAATTTAGAGCAAGTCGTTCGCCGCGCCCGCGTCGGCGCATAAAAATCTCGCGTTATGCCGGAATGATCCATGCAAAATAGCCCGCGAAACCTACTGAAAACCGTGGTCCTGCGTACCACCAGCCTGCTCGGGGTCAGCCAGTCGGAGGAGCGCATCGCCGACGACTCCCAGAAATACTGGGCCGACCCGACGACGGCGCATTTTCGCGCGTTTTCCCACTGGAAAGGGGATGACGCGATCTCCCAGCAAACCTGGCACGCGATCGGCCAGCAGCATGTGAACCTGTTTCATGAGTTGGCGCGCATCACGCCACTACAAATGCCTGTCGGCCGGGTGATCGAATGGGGCTGCGGCGGCGGCGCGAATGCGGTTCATTTCGCGGGGCTCGGCAACCAGTTCGTCGGCGTGGACCTGTCGCAATCAACCCTCGACGAATGTGCCGCCAATCTTCGCGAGGCCGGCTTCAATAACTTTTTCCCCGTCCTGATCGACGTCGCCCATCCGGAAAAAGCGCGCGATCTGGTCCCCGGGCCGTGCGATATTTTCCTGTGCACCTATGTATTTGAACTGATCCCCTCCCCCGCTTACGGCCGGCGTCTGCTCGAGATCGCTCACCATCTGCTGCGGCCAGGCGGCGTCGCGCTGGTGCAGATCAAATACGCCACCGGCGATTGGCGCACCCAGCCGCGCCGCTGGGGATATCGCCATAATCTCGCGAACATGACCACCTACCGCATCGACGAATTCTGGCAACTCGCAGACTCCATCGGCCTCAAGCCAAAAGCCGTCACGCTCCAGCCGATTCAGTCGCTGGTGAATGATGAGCGGTATGCGTATTTTCTGCTGGAGAAGCCTGCGACGTAAACTGATCACGCCATATCGATTTCACATTCGAACCGGAGGAATTGGCCACGGAGGCACAGAGACACAGAGGGAAGATTTTTTTGACCGCAGATTTCGCCGATCACGCAGATTACGAAATGTATTTTGTATTTAATCTGCGCCATCTGCGAAATCTGCGGTTAACTCTTAAAGTATTTCCTCTCTGTGCCTCCGTGCCTCCGTGGCCAATTCTCCCCGGACCAAGAGAAGAATAACCCCCCGCGTTGAGCATCCGCTGGCGATCGATATACTCCGGCGCTCCACATGGGCTTGATCGTTCAAAAATTTGGCGGGACATCCGTCGCCGATGCCGAGAAAATCCATCTCGCGTCGCGCCGGGCGATCGCTGCGCGGGAACGGGGCAATCGCGTCGTCGTGGTCGTTTCGGCGATGGGCGATACCACCGATGATCTTGTCGATCTGGCCGACCAGGTCTGCACGTGGCGGGGAACAAAATACAACCCGCCCAAGCGGGAAATGGACCAACTGCTGGCCACCGGCGAGCAGGTCACGATCGCGCTGATGGCGATGGCGATCCACGCCCAGGGATGCGAGGCGATCTCCTTCACCGGCGGGCAGATCGGGCTCGTCACCGACAATGCCTTTTCCAAGGCACGCATTCAATCGATCAACCACCAGCGGATCATCAACGAGCTGGATTCCGGCAAGATCGTCATCGTCGCCGGCTTCCAGGGCGTCACCCCCGACGGCGATCTCACCACGCTCGGCCGCGGCGGATCGAATGCGACGCTTGTCGCGCTGGGCGCGGTGCTGCACGCGGATGTCTGTGAGAATTACACCGACGTGGACGGCATCTACACCGCCGACCCGCGCATCGTGAAAAACGCGCGCAAGATCGACCGGATCAGCTACGATGAGATGCTCGAACTGTCAGGGCTGGGCGCGTCGGTGCTGCAGACGCGGGCGGTGGAGTTCGCCAAGAAATACAATGTCCCGATCGAGGTCCGCAACAGTCAGAACGACAACCCGGGCACGTGGATCGTGTCGGAGACCCAAAACATGGAACACATCGTCGTCTCAGGCGTGGCGCTGAAAAAAGAACTGATCCGCGTGACGATCAAAAGCGTGCCCGACCAGCCCGGCATCGCGGCCACGATCTTTTCGACGATCGCCGCGGGGAATATCGTCGTCGATGACATCATCCAGAACGTCATGGACGACAACACCGCCAACATCAGCTTTACGGTGGAGCACGGCGACCTGGCGGACATTAAGCCGGTGGTGGAGAAGCTCACCAAAGTGCTCGGCGGACGCATGCAGGCGATTTATCAGGCGGATCTGGCCAAGGTCAGCGCCGTCGGCGTGGGGATGCGGACGCACACCGGCGTCGCACAGCGCATGTTCAAGGCGCTGGCGGACGCGAAGGTGAATATCCAGAACATCACCACCAGCGAGATCAAAATCAGCTGCATCATCTCCAAAGAGGACGGCCCGCGTGCGCTGCAGGCGGTGCATGACGTGTTCGAGCTTGAAAAAGCCAAATAGCCGTGCGCCGCACGCGGCGCGCAATCGGGGAAACAGAAATGAATCGCAACACGAGTCGCCGTGGCTGACCTTGGCGGACGAACACCGCGCACGCCGCAGCAGGCCGCGCTGCGGCGGCATCGGATGTGGCAGATCGCCGGCATCGCGCTGCTGGTGGCGATCGCGGCGACATCGTACCTCAGTCATCGCAACCGACTCCCGGGCGCACGCGCCCTCGCCGGCGAGCGCATGATGGTGACGGGCATTTTGAGCGGCGACGCATTCACCATCCACACCGCGGACGGCGGATCGGATGCGGTGCAGTTGCTGGGCGCGATCGCGCCCGAGCCGCCGCATGCCGCCGAATCGCAGCGGTATCTCGCCGACCGCGTCATCGGCCGCGAGGTGGTGCTGCAATTTGATGGCACGCAATCCCGCACATCGGACGGCCGGATTCTGGCACTGGCGTATCTCACCGAATCCGAGTGCATCAATCTCGCGCTCGTCCGCGACGGCCACGCGTTTGTCGATCGGCGCGTGCAGACGTACCTCCAAAGCCAGTTCGCACAAACCGAGGCCGAGGCGCGGAAGAGAGCGCGCGGAATGTGGAAGGACGGCGATCCCGACCCGATGCCCGCGTGGCGGCGCGAATGGCTGGGCGCGCTAAAACGTCCCACGACAGTTGAATCTAACCGCTGATTCGGGCATTCTTTGCAAAGTTAGGGAACCACAGCATTTATTGCCCTCTCGGAGACATCACATGACCCAGGATAATCCCCTCCCGCCGACCCCCGACCCAACGGTTCCCGCCGACGACGGCCGGAGCACTGCGGCGCTGTGCCACTATTTCAATGTGATCTGGCTCGTGCCGCTGATCATCTACCTGACGCGCAAGGACCAGAGCGCCATCATCAAGCGCGAGGGCGCTGAATCGCTGAACTTCTCGCTCACGTGCCTGATCGCCCACACGATTTGCGCCGTCACAGCCTGTTTTCTGGTTCCTGTCTTTATCTCACTGGCGCTGTTCGTGGTGCAGATCGTGTTCGGCATCATCGGCGGCAACAAAGTGAAAAGCGGTGGGACATACGTCTACCCGTGGCGCATCGAATTCATCAAGTAAACGCGGACTCCCGGAGGAATCTCAACCATGTCACAGATGAACTCACCCCCACCCCCGAGCAGCACCAATAGCAACCGCATCGCCGCGGGCATTTGCGGCATCCTGATTGGCGGTTTCGGCGTTCACAAGTTCATACTCGGGCTGACCACACCGGGTCTGATCATGCTGCTGGTCACCGTGCTCACCTGCGGCGTCGGCGGCATCGTGATGGGCATCATCGGGCTGATCGAAGGCATCATCTATCTGACCAAGACGGATGAGCAATTCCATCAGGAGTACGTGGTGAACAAGAAGGCCTGGTTCTGATCGGCGGTTGCTTTGGGCTTGGCGGGTGTTATATTTCGATCGGGCATCTCTTTAACCATAGCGCTGTGAAAACCGATTCGGATTACGCATTGTCGTCTGGTATCTCCGTTGTGGTACCGGTCTACAACAGCCAAGACTGCCTCGACCATTTGATCGCCCGCCTGGAGCCGGTTTTACGGGGTTTATCCAGCCCTTTTGAACTGATTCTCGTCAACGACGGCAGCCGGGACAAAAGCTGGGACGTGATCGAACGGATCTCGAAGCAGCACGAATGGGTTCGCGGTATCAACCTGATGCGCAACTATGGCCAGCACAATACGCTGCTGTGCGGGATTCGTGCCGCGCGATATGAGCTAACCGTCACCATCGACGACGACCTGCAAAACCCGCCGGAAGAAATTCCGCGGATGATCGAGAAACTCAATCAAGGCTACGAAGTCGTCTACGGCACCCCGGAAAAGGAACAACACGGAATCTGGCGGGACATGGCATCGGTCATCACCAAGAGCGTGCTGAAACACGCGATGGGGGCCGAGACCGCCGGAAATGTCAGCGCGTATCGGGTCTTTCGAACCGAATTGCGCAAGGGTTTTGTCAATTATCAAAGCCCTTTTGTCTCGATCGACGTATTGCTGACCTGGGCCAGCTCAAAGTTCACGGCCGTGATCGTCAAGCACGATGCGCGGACGGTCGGGGTATCCAATTACACGTTCAAAAAGCTGATCATTCATGCCCTGAACATGTTGACCGGCTTCAGCACCTGGCCATTGAAGTTTGCGAGTTTCATCGGCTTCAGTTTTACGCTATTCGGCCTGGGGATATTGGGCTACGTCATCCTCCGATACCTGATCAGCGGCAGCACAGTTACAGGCTTTCCGTTTTTAGCATCGATCATCGCGATCTTCTCCGGCGCTCAACTCTTCGCACTCGGCATCATGGGTGAATATCTGTCACGCATGCACCATAGGATGATGGAACGCCCGACGTATGCCATTAAGACCACGACCGGCACAGAGAAATAATTCCATGCGAATAGTCCTACTGTGTGCGACTCGCCGAGGCCTTCGCTTCCTGCAGACTCTCGCTGAATTACACCCTTCCGCCGAGTTCGTGGTGATCACTTTCAGAGAGGAGACGTTCGAGCCGCCGTTTCTGGACGACATTCGTCAATTGACCGAATCCATCAAGGGTCGATTCGTCGAGGCAAAAAATGTCGGACATGCCGATTTAGCCGGCCTGTGGCAGGGCATGACTATCGATCTGCTTTTTGCAATCAGTTGGAGGTATATGATCCCACGCGCCGTATTCCAGAAGGCCCGGCTCGGCGCTTACGTGATTCACGATTCGCTGTTGCCGCAATACCGGGGATTTGCGCCGACCGTCTGGGCCGTTGTGAACGGCGAATCACAGACCGGTGCCACCCTTTTTGAAATCGCCGACGGCGTGGATGAAGGCCGCATCATCGGTCAGCAATCCGTGCCGGTCGGGCCGGATGAAACGATCCGGAATGTCATGGATCGCGTTACCGAAGCCTATCTGCAACTAATCAAAACTCATTTGCCTTCGCTTATCGACGGCACTGCCGGACGAACCGTCCAGGACGAATCCGTCGCCACGTATACGTGCAAACGGACACCGGAAGACAATCAAATCAATTGGGACAGCCGCAGCGACGTAATACTCAATCTCATCCGCGGAGTAACCCGGCCTTATTCCGGGGCATATACCTTTTTGAATGGCAACCGACTGGTCATCTGGTCGGCATCACGCATCGAAAAAGCCCCCCGCTATGTCGGCCGCGTGCCGGGACGAGTCGTAGAGATACGGCCCGGCCATGGAACGGTGGTCCTGACACGAGACGGGTGCATCATCTTGCAATCGGTTCAAGCGGACAATTCGCCGGAAGCCTGTGCCGCCGATATCGTAAACCGTTTAAGCATGACGCTGGGCAGATAACGGAGCGAGGAATGGCAATCGATCTCACCAAAGTCAATATCCCCTTCAACCGTTCGTCACTGGTCGGCCGGGAGTTGGAATACATTTTCAAGGCCATGAGCGGCGGCCAAATCGCCGGCGATCAGACTTTCACTAAAAAATGCCACGAACTGCTCGAAAAAACGCTCGGCGTTCCCAAAGCGCTGCTCACTACTTCCTGCACCCATGCACTGGAAATGTCGGCGTTACTGCTGGATATTCAGGCAGGCGATGAGGTGATTGTCCCGTCATTCACCTTTGTTTCCACCGTTAATGCGTTCGTGTTACGCGGCGCGAAACCGGTATTCGTGGATGTCAGACCCGATACGCTCAATCTCGACGAAGCCAAACTCGAGCGGTTGATCACCCAGCGCACCAGAGCCATCGTACCCGTTCATTATGCGGGCGTTGCCTGCGAGATGGATGCGATCATCAGCATCGCCAATGCGCACAAGATCAAGATCGTCGAAGACAACGCCCACGGACTTTTCGGGCAATACAAAGACCGCAATCTGGGGACAATGGGCTGCATGGCCACGCAGAGTTTTCACGAAACCAAGAACTTCACCTGCGGCGAAGGCGGCGCGCTTTTAATCAACGACGCGCAATATATCGAGCGGGCGGAAATCATTCGCGAAAAAGGCACCAACCGCAGCCGATTCTTCCGCGGGCAGGTCGATAAATATTCATGGGTGGATGTCGGTTCGAGCTATTTAATGTCCGACGTGCTGGCAGCGTTTATCTTCGCGCAGCTGGAAGTATGGAAAGACGTCCAGGCCCGACGAAAGCGAATCTGGGACTATTACCATGAAAATCTCGCCGGCTGGTGCAACCGGCACAGTATCCGGCGGCCCGTCATTCCGGAGCACTGCCGGCAGGCGTACCATATGTATTACATGCTGCTGCCTTCGCTGGAGATCCGCCAGAAACTGATCAGCCATCTCAAGGAAAAGGGCATCCTCAGCGTGTTTCATTATCTGCCGCTTCATCTATCCGATATGGGCCTGAAATACGGCGGAAAAGCCGGGAATTGCCCCGTGACCGAAGATATCAGCGATCGTCTATTGCGTCTTCCTTTCTTCAATGATCTATCGCAGGATGTACAGGCGAATGTTGTCGAGGCGATCACTTCGTTTACTTTTTAACGACCGGTTGTATGCGAATGATTGACGAAATCGGTACTCAAATTTCTGAAATCAAGGATGAACCTTATGTCGCCAATGCTGACGGCACAATGGTTCCGCGCGTCCCGATCACACACCGGGACGAAGAATATGATTCATTGGTTTTCGACGTTCTGCGTGACATGCAGCTTCGGCACTTCTGGTACATCGGCCGACATCGATTCATCTTTCATGCGTTGAAGCACTACATGGCGCAAATTCCCGCACGTGACCGAGGGCTTCGCGCCATCGACGTCGGCGGCGGCTGCGGAGGGTGGGTCGACTACCTCAGCCGCCGTTTGCCCGGCGCTTTCGACGAACTGGCCCTTGCCGACTCCTCCTTAAAAGCCCTCGAACTGGCTAAACCGATTCTGAACCCCAAAGCCAAACGATACCAGATCGATCTGCTCAATTCGGGCTGGACAAATCGCTGGGATCTGATCTTCCTGCTCGATGTGGTGGAACACATTCCGCCTGACCAGAAGGTATTTGATGAAGCGATGAAAATCCTCAGCCCCGGCGGCCTGCTGATTGTTACCGCACCGGCGCTGAAATTCTTCTGGAGCTATAACGACGAGATGGTCCATCATGTGCGAAGGTATTCCAGACGCGACTACCGACAATTAGGTGAAAGTGCCGGGCTGAACGTCCTGTTGACTCGCTATTTCATGTTCTTCCTCAGTCCGCTTCTCCTCTTGAGTCGGATGAAAACCGTGGACGTGAAGAACATGAAGCCGGAGGAAATCTCGGCATATATCGCCAAAACACACCGCGTGCCGGCGATTCCGCTCAATCAAGTGATGACGGCAATATTCAGCTTGGAAACGCCGATCGGTCACTGGATACCTTTTCCATGGGGTACTTCGATATTGGGTGTTTTTCAAAAGCCGATTTAGAATCTCTGGTCAACATTCTCATTTAACGAACCGGGTATGCAACAAAATCCATCAATATCGACTGCAATAGAACCCGCACCCATCAAACCGAAAGTAGCCTGGCCGCTGTTGCTCGCTCTGGCACTTGGTGCGTTTGCATACATCGTCCACGCACCTATGTTGGGTATGACCAGCGATGATTATGTAACGATTTTCGGTACGGAACTAACCCCAATTCCCGCAGTTCATGAATCGCTCGCACTGGGCAGCTATGGCAAAATTACCCCCGTTCGTCTGCTTAGCCAGCCATTCAATGGTTATGTTCCGCTCTGGATCGGCTTACCGGCGGCGCATGTGTTGCAGGTGATGCTGCACCTGCTTACGGGGCTAACGCTTTATTTCCTGCTCCGTCGATTGGGGTGGACGACAGTCAATTCGGGGTGGGCGAGCGCGTTCATGCTGGTTACGCCAGGCGCGATCCAAGCCGTCACATGGTGGACGGCGAATTTGGCAATCAGCGTCAGCCTTATAATGCTTCTGGCCGCTCATGCTTATTTGAGTTGGTCGCGGAATCCCAGACGCATCGGGATGCTGCTTCTCTGCTGCGCGCTCTGCTTTTTCCAACTCTTATTCTACGAACTATGGCTAGCCGGCTTTATCGTGTTCTGGGCGATCGAACTATACATTCAGCCTGCCGGCTCCAGTTTATTCAAAACGCTGATTCGCTCGACAAAACGCGCATCAATCACCATCCTCCCTTTCATTTTGTGGGTCATACTGGCCAAACTCACCTATACCGCCGACCATCGAGAGGCGCATGTTACGCTATTTCGCGTCCCGGTCGTTTTCATCTCGACCCAGGTCCGCTGCCTGCAGTCGATGCTGTTGCAGCCGTGGCAAAATGCCTCGATTGAAGGATTAAAAACCCTTACCTCACCTGCCGGAATGATCTTAGGTGTAATCAGTTTATTATTGCTCATCCTGTCGCTTCGCAGCGAAAAATATACCGAATCAAAAGGCGATGATCGAAAATTCCCGCTCGGCCGTGCATTGATGCTGGCTTGGTTGATCCTGCTCGCCTCTCGGATGGTATTTATCCTCCAAAACGGCGTGGCGATGCATACCCGCCATAACTACGGTGCGACCGTCGGCGTGGCGATCGGTTTGGCAGCATGCCTGGCATTTACCCTCAATCAGCTGAAATCTCTCCCGGCCGCTCAGTGGGTCGTCCGTGGTGTAGCGGGAATTGTTGTCATCATCTTCACGCTGACATCCGCCGGTATTAGTTCAACCTTCGCCAATACCACGCGTGACGAAGAAGGCGTCTATCAAGCGCTGCTTCCGGTTGCCAAAAACATGGATGGAAGGCAGGTGATCCTAATCAAAGAACCAACAGCCAAGGTCTATCTCGATCACACATTTTATGACGAGTTTGACGGAGTATGGCTGGAAGAACGCCTTCAATTTCATAATCCCAAGGTATTTGCGTATGTGGTACCAGATATTCAGAGAGACGCTGCGACAATCACGTTTCGTTCGCGTAAGCATCTGGGATGGCTGCCCCCAAATGCCAAAATCTCCCGGCACAATACGCTCCCTCCGGCACTTGCGATCAAACCACTCGATGGGGATTTCGAGCAACTCACCTTCGACAACGACCAGATTCTTCTCTACGAACGCGTCGATGGGAAATTCGTGAGGGTCGAAAAGTAAGAATCCGGCTTAAATCGATCGAAAATACCCGCTCCAATTCCCGCTAGCAGGGGTTGGCATTCCCCGCTTTCTGGTTAGTATTACCGATTCCCCATTTTTCATGGGGCACCCGTTTTTGCCTTTGGTCGAGCGCGGCGGCTGAGGCGGTTTTTTCTTTGCCCGCGTGAACGGTTAACCAGATCAACGTCCCGCACTAACGCAATGGGGCGTTTATCGCATTTGAAATTTGTTCGATATGGTCGATTACAACCTCCTTCACTCCCTTGGAAATTTTGACGCCGAAGCAGATGCAGCCATCGCCACACTTGGCGAACTCGCTGACATGGAAAAACTGGTCGGAGCCGATGATCTGGTCGATCTCGCGCCCGGCAGCATCATCACCGGCCGCATCAGCGGAACTAGTGGCGAAGAGTTTCTGGTCGAACTGGGTCGCAAGAGCGAGTCGCTCCTTGAGCGCGCCGAGTTTGACGAACCCGATGACGTGAAGGTCGGCGATGAAGTGAAAGTCCTCGTCGAGGACGTGGATCATGATTCCGGTACGGTGCGCATCAGCAAGCGAAAAGCTGATCGCATCATCAACTGGGAAGGGATCATGAAGTCCAAGAAGGAAGGCGATCCCGTCTCCGGCAAGGTCACCAAGAAAATCAAAGGCGGACTGCTCGTGGACATCGGCGTTCCGGTGTTCCTCCCCGCTTCGCAGGTGGATATCCGCCGCCCGGGCGAGATCAGCGACTGGATCGGCCGCAGCATCGATGCGGTCATCCTCAAGATCGACGACGAACGCCGCAATATCGTCATCTCGCGCCGCAAGATGATCGAGCAGCAGCGCGAAGAGCTGAAAAAGAAGACCATGGACGGCATTGAGCTCGGCCAGACGCTCACGGGCACCGTGAAGAACATCGCCGACTTCGGCGCGTTCATCGACCTCGGCGGCATCGACGGCCTGCTCCACATCACCGATATGTCGTGGGGCCGAATCAATCACCCGTCCGACATACTGAAGATCGACCAGGAACTGGAAGTGAAAGT
>JACMML010000045.1 GCA_014379105.1 Phycisphaerae bacterium | reverse complement strand
GCGTCCACGCCAACATCAGCGGCGTCGAGAAGTTCATGTACGACGGCCGCGGCAACGGCGACACGCTGCGGGTGAACGTTCCCGGCACGCTCACGCTGACCGGCTCGCAGGATTTCGCCGAGCTGTCGCTGGACCACGACGCCAATGTCGTGCTGGCGGTCGGGCCGGCGATCATCGCGCGCACCAAATCGTTCTCGATCGCCGGCGGGGCGCTGTTGAACGTCAACAACAATGTGTTCCTCATTGATTACACCGCCACGCCGGCGAGTTCACCTTACACCGCGATGGTGCAGAACGCGCACAACGGCCTGGCGCTGCTCGGTGGCGCCGCCGACGCGGGAATCGGTTCGCGGCTGGTCGATATCCAGTCCAAGCCCGGCACGATGCTGAGCGTGGTGGACAACGGGCTGATCAGCGGGCAGATCACCAGCATCGGCAGCTTCGGTTCGATCCCCGAGAAGTCGGTACTGGTGACCTACACATGGCGCGGCGACGCTAATCTCGATGGCGTCGTCAACGGCAGTGATACCGCTCTGATCGACACCGGTTTCACTGGCGGCGGAGAGGGCTGGTTCTTCGGCAACTTCAACTACGATGCTTGGATCAACGGCTCGGACTACGGGTTGCTCGATACTGGCTTCTCATCGCAATTCATCTCCACGATCGGCGTGTATGTGCCCCCGCCGACGAACGTCCGCGTGCAGAAGTTGTGGGCTCAATCGGTGCGTGTGTCATGGGAAGCTCCGCCGGTTCCGGTGCAGAACTACACGATCTTCGCCAGCCTTGATGGCGGTGAATACAAGCTGGTGCGGACCATCACCAACGGCGCGACGAGTTCTGATTTCACGGACTATTTCTGGGGCGAGGTGACGTTTAAGGTCGCGGCCAGGTCGAACAACGGCTGGTCGCGCGTGCGCGATGCGCTGAATCCGCTGACGCTGACGCTGACGCCGACGCCGGTTGATGTGATCATCGTCGACGGCAACTACGACCCGCCGCCGGATTACGAAGACCCCGGCATCCCGCCGACGACCGAGCCGAAGACGCCGTTCAGCCTGACCGCCGAGGCGATCGAGGCGAGCAAGTCGATCAAGCTGAAGTGGAGTCAGACGGCGGACGACGAAAAGGGATTCATCATCCAGCGCGAGGCCGCCGGGGATGGGTTCGTCGAGATCGCCCGCGTCGGCGTCGATGTCGAGACGTACACCGACGCCACGCCCGAGCGCGGCGTGAAATACACGTACCGGATCATCGCGTACAACGACGCCGGCCATTCCCAGCCGAGCAACGAGGCGGATGCGACGTTGAAGCTGGAGAAGCCGACGGGATTATCCGCCACGGCTCCGAATCCGAACGAAGCGAACCTGTCGTGGACCGATGCCAGCAAGCATGAGACGGGCTTCCAGATTCAGTATAAGAATGCAGATACCGGTGAAGGCTACGGTTACCCAATAAATGCCGCCGTGAATGCGACCGGTTGGAGTGTTACAGGTTTGGAATCTGAGACGACCTACAACTTCCGCATCAAGGCGATCGGCGAGAAGGAATCGGACTGGTTCGAGATGGCTGCGTTGACGACGCCTGAGGAGGGCGCGTGGGAAGCACTCGACGAGGTCATCACGCCGCAACACACCAGCGATGAGGAAGACGAACTGCCGCCGATCATTTACTTCAATTCGCCGACGCCGGACGGATACGAGTATCGGATTTCATACGTCAGCGGCGGGAACCGCTATCGCGACGACGAGGACGGCTTTGAGCTCTGGTGTGCCCAGGGCGATGCATTCGACGGCGATGAGAACGCGCTTTCACAAGGAAGCATCCGGCACACAGGCGGCTGGATAACGTCGCTTGAGACGTTCGAGAGCGACATCGCGGACATGGGTGGGCTGCACGCGAACCTCGGCGCGGGTCCGTTCAATGGGATCGGGTACCGGTTCTATGACCCCGCGTACGGCGACAATCCGGCCGGCAGCCCGGGCATCACCTGGCGGTTGGAGCGACGAGAGTTGCTCGTGGTATCGATCCAGGCGCTCGACGCCGAAGCGAAGGAAGTCGCCGAGGACGCGGCATCCCCGGACACCGCGAAGTTCCGCATTAAGCGCGAGGGCGGAGACCAGACGCAGGCGCTGGCGGTCTACCTTCATCCCTCCGCAGGACTCGCCAAAAACTCCACCGACTATAAGGTGAAGATGGGCGACGGCGGTTTCGATGTCCTGAGCGGCAGCATCATCATCCCCGCCAATGAGGACCACGTTGATATCGAGGTTAAAGGGCTCAAGGACGAGTTGGTCGAGGCGGATGAGTCGATTGTGCTGATGCTAAAGGCCGCCGCCGGATATCGCCTGCCGCTGGCGATGACGGGAGTGATGGCGCTGGCGAATATTGTGGATAATAACACTCGCATTATTGCGGCGCGTATTGACTTCGGCGGGCAGGGCGTCCGTAGAGACCTCGGCGATCAGGCTTTATACGATTGGGCGGATCTTAAACGCTACGATTGGGTGGATCTGAACGGCAACGCATTCATCGACGGAGGCCGAGACTACTCGTATCCGATTTCATACGTTCGATCCACGTCCACAATTACTCAGTATTTGAAAGCGAAACCCACATTCACGGTCTCAGGCGGCGGATTTGATAATGCCGCGGATTGGTCCATTATCGGAGATGATCTCGGTGTTGCGGGCGCGGATGAATTCATCTTCCCCGCGGACAAACTTACTATAACCCCCGAACCCAACAAGCCGGGAACGTTTACTGTCGCCGCAAAGGAATTCGTCAGTTCGACCGCTGCCCTCGGCGACGGGATTTGGGCGGGCGAGTGGAAGATCAAATGGCGTCTGGTGAAAACCGGCGGCGGAGACAATTCCACAATCCAATACGGCAAACGGGACCCGTATGGATATGGTTCTGAAGAATCGACGAATAGGCTATATGTGACGGGGGCGGCGGCGCCGGAGCAACAGCATACGGTACTGGAATTGGCTTGTCATGAAGCAAACAACGTGCCAACAGGGAAACGTCCCGGAACTGAAGCTGAAGATAAGAGTGTTGTTCAACTTATTTGGGATAACTTCTCAGCGAACGGGGGACCGGCAAATGTATTGCGCGCCCAGGATGGACAAAAGTTGCATTATTGGAATAGGCCCGATACGGCCAAACTTGCTTTCCAGAGTCTTATTCGAAATGCTGACGCAAACTGTGGGGGTTGGGCTAGATTGCTTCTCAGGGTGCTTGAGGTCAGTGGAATTAACTACGCCAAGATAATTGAAATCGCGGGAAAGAATCAGCCAGGAGCGAATGTAACCGGATTTGACATCAATCCACTTCCCGCTCAGAACAATCCGACGCCAAAATTTGACTTCAACGACCACGCAGTCATCATGATCGAATGGGGTAACGAGGCGTTGATACTCGATCCTTCATACGGTCGGAAATACGCAGACTCAACCGCCGCGACTGCCGCACTAAGAAAAACCAGCGTTGAGAACCAATGGGAGGTGGCGTCAATAAAAGCATATAAATTAAGCGGCGCTGCAATACCTGTCCTAGCAGCAAACATGCCCAACGGAACTGTTCCTGGCGCGGTAAAGTTTACTGCCCAGTAAGGATCAACTTGCCATTTTCAAAACGGTTGATCATTATTATTGTCTCATTGTGCTTAGTAGGAATCGGAAGCGCGGTGATCAATCGAGAGCTAATTTCGTTGACATGGCGGGATAGTTCACTGCGCAGTAATCATCGCGAAGTTCTTCACGGAAGCATTAAGATTCGCGAGGGAAGGATGGAACTATACTGGTTTTGGAGTGACATTCTGCCCGGATCATACTGGCCGCAAGTATCCGCTGGCCAAAGACTTTTAGGTCCTACACATTTCGGGATTTCAGTTGTCAAACGTGAACTTTTTTATATATCTTATGAATCAGAAGATAAAGGCTTCTGGGGCGGAATGAATGGAGTCATGTCTCCTTTTACCTGGCGGCGATCGCTTACCGTACCCATGCCGATTGTTCTGCTGGGTGTGTTTATTTTCTCGCGATTAGTTCTGATGCTCCGCCGGCGCAAGCTTAAGGGTCGTGGATTTTCGATCACGCAACCAACTGGAGAAGCGCCGGGGTAACGCCATGAATACTGTCCTTGAACAAAAGCGTGACACTCCCGCTTACCCTGCTCACCGCCGAGGCGAGCAAGTAGATCAAGCTGAAGTGGAGTCAGACGGCGGACGACCGAAGCGAACCTGTCGTGGACCGATGCCAGCAAGCACGAGGGCGGGTTTGTGATCGAGTGGCGCGTCAGCGGCGAGACCAATTGGGGCGGCGGACTTGCGGCAGCGGCAAACGCGACGGGATGGTCAGTCACGGGATTGTCGCCGGAGACAGACTACCAGTTCCGCATCAAGGCGATCGGTGAGAAGGAATCGGACTGGTCGAGTGTCGATGACGCGACGACGCCGGCGGAACCTGCTTCGATGGACTCGTTCGACTGGTCCAACGGCACGGAGAACTTTTACATCGGCAACGAATCGACCGAGGCGAGCATCTCGGGTCTGACGTCGGGCAAGTCCTACACGGCGACGTTTACGGTCATGCTTGTCGGCACGTGGGACGGCGACACGACGACCCACGGGTGGGGTCCGGACTCCTTCAGCTTCGGGGCTAACGGCGGCGCAATCTCGTCGGGCACGTTTGGGTCCGGAGTCTACACGTTCAGTCATACCTTTGCGGCCCAGTCCGGCGGCGAAACATTCATATTCGAGTCTCAACTGAGCATGGCCTCGGACCCGGACGAAGTGGCGAGGCTCATGGTCGATCCGTACAACCTGGATGAAGGCTGGCGGATCGCCGACGCGGTGGTCCGGGAAACGGTGCCGAGCGTGTCGATCGCAAAACGTGCCAGCGACGGCGACGCCAGCGAATCCCCCGACGCCAACGGCGACCCCGACACCGCCACGTTTCGTGTCACCCGCACCGGCGATACCACCGACGCGCTGACGGTGAACCTCCATCCGCTCGCCGGCACCGCCGAGATCGGCGCGAGCAAGGACTACACCACCGATCTGACCGACGCTAGCAGCGTGACGATCCCCGCTGATGAGGAGTACGTGGACATCGTCATCACTGCCAAGAAGGATGACAAGATCGAAGGGGATGAGACGATTGTCCTGTGTTTGAAGGCGGATGAGGACTACCGGCTCGGCGGGTATTCGGCGGAGGCGGTGATTAAGCGCGGAACGCACGTCGTTACCATTACTCCCAATCCCATAGGCGCGGACGGAATTGGCGAAGCAAATGAAGGACAATCAAAAGCCACAGGCGACGCCGATAAGCTCGGCTTCTGGCTCCGTCGCACTGGAACTGAAAGCGACTTGGAATCTTCTTTGACTGTACAACTGCAATACGGAGGTAACGCGGAAATCGGGTCAGACGTGTGGGGCTTACCGCAGAGCGTTGAATTCACGGAAGATGAGGATGAAGTCTTTGTTCCAATCGGGATGACGGAAGACGCGACTCCAGAATGGACTGAATTATTTCAGGTAAAGATAAAGGAGTCCGACGAATACACTGCGCAGGCAGGTGAACCCGATTACGCATCGTTCAAAATATTGGACGACGATTATTTCTACGTCGGATCATACGAAGCGCCGGATACCGAAGCTGAGGTAACTGTCTCAGAAACGTCGGGCGGCACTGTCGTCAATTCCCACGATGAGCAAATTCCTCTGGAGGTGGTCGGAACGGAATTCAATGCGGTTTTTGGTTTAGCGGATGAAAACTGGCTGCCTTGGGCGACAGGCGCCGAAACTTCCGGCGGGGATGCGGCAACCAAACTGTTTGACGGCGCCGTCGATGTCTTACCGACATCAGACGCAACATTTAATCCTTCCTCCGGCGCTTCGGCACCAGGCAATGTGCCGGGCGATCCAATGCAGCATGCCCGAAACCTGGCTATTCTCGAAGAGTACAAGCCCGAATATTCGTTCGAGGTTTCACCGGGTGGCGAGCACTACATCGGCAAGGACGTGCAAGGGCGTTCGATACGGTTCAATATGAACCTGACGCAGACGAGCTATAAAGGAACTCATAAGGGTTGGTATCTAAAACCGAACCCCGACGGCAGCCTGGAACGCTGGGGTGGCGAGTTCGTGGACAAGCCGCACTTGATCGAACGTGTTCGTTCCACCAAAGAGGAACTTAAGCAGCAAATAAATCTGGCAAAGGACAAGCACTTCCAGGATTACAATGAGCAAACCGAAGAGCATCGCATCATGCGCGAGCAGTTCTCGGATTTCTGCACTGCGCTTCAGGCGCTTCTTGAAACAGGCGTTTCCCTAGCGCCGGGTGCCACAGCCATTGACATTCAAGAAGCTGTTACAGGTCAGGACGCCTTCAGGCCGAGCGCGCAAATATCGGGCGGATCCCGCGCGATGTCCGCGGCGAGCGCCGGTCTGCCGATTATTGGGGTCATCAAGCGCGCGTCCAAACTCGCCAACGCCGCCGAGCAACTGCGAGAGAACTGGAAAGCGGGACGCGAGTTTCAAGGCGTGGTCACGCAGGCGCTTGGCGAAGTGGAAAACAAGCACAAGCTGGCCGCCGTGTTACGATCGGGCAAAGTTTACAGAACAATTCCGGATATCATCTCGGTGTCGAAAAACTCAATCATTGAGATCAAACGCGTTAATGGGTTGAGTAGTTTGACACCGCAACTGGAAGGGCAGATTCTGGCTGCCAAGGAACTGGGAATGAAGTATAGACTGATCCTCGGACCAGATGCGACAGCGGATGGCGTGGCGCTAGTTGTTAGGAACTTCATGACTGACAATTTGCCGGACAAGAGCAGCATCGTAAAATTCAACCCCCAGACGCGCAAGCTGGAGCACTTATGGCCATAAAGCACGATGAGGTGTCGGTGGCACTGATGGAATGTGCGCAGCTCCGGGTTGACGTTCCCCAAGACCTTGAAGCAAGCCGAGTGGTTCGACTTCTACTTCGGCTCTTCGACGCTTTCCCGGCGTTGACGCCGGCGAGGTTCAATCCGTTCGATCCAGTACGCACGCCGTACACGCGGCAGGCATTCGAGCAACTGGTGCAGCATGAGCACATCGACCGGCACCTGATGCTTCGCGGGCCTGGAAAGCGGGGCGCGCTCGCGCACAGCTTACAGCGCATGGCCGGTACGGGTAGAGAGGCATGGATTTACCATTTCGATTTGAAGGTTGTCTCTTGGAATGCCATTGAGGGCGCGGCAGATATCATCACGGAATTGCCAATTTCCCTAGCGTCGCTGCACGTGGTATCTGCGACAGAGCGGGTGTTCTGCAAGCAGGTTGGTGCGGGAGAGGATCATTGTGGCGGCTTTTCCTTTCACATGCAGTCGCCGGGCCGACTCGCCTTTGGGCTTCCTACCCTCGCTTGGCGAACCTACTTTGGTCCCATGTACATCCGGCACTTCGGCAAGGAGCGACTGTTGTCGGCGCCTGCGTACGCTGTGCGCGAAGTGCATCCGGATGTGATCTCGATTCAGCTTACGGAATCGATCAACGCAATTGACACGGACTGGGACCGCTTCCACGCGACACGGCAAGCGGTCATCGCGCATCTTGGTGCCGAGAGCTTTCAACGCGTACGCGGTCCCAGCGACCCGCCATCCATGGGCGAGTTGGATCGTAACGGCGTGCCAGGAACATCCATCCCGTCGGAGCTGGTGCCGCTGCGCAAGCAGTTAGAGGAGCAATTTGAACGAGAACGCCTGCCCAAGCCGCCCGCGATCCAGAGCTTGGACGAGATGGTTGCCGACGCGAAGCGTTTCCGGGTCGTCGAACTGAAGTCGGGCAAGAAGGATGCGAGCATTGTCGTGGTGGACACCGCTAGGGAGGAAATGATCGGATTCGCCGATGATGCGATGCGGGATGAGTACGTTAAAAAACTGCTCCATGCCGGCGCTGAATTCAAAAAGTTGGGATAATCCCTGAGAAGCTCCGCCGGTTCCGGTGCAGAATTACACGATCTTCGCCAGTGTGGATGGCGGTGAGTACAAGCTGGTGCGGACCATCACTAACGGCGCGACGAGTTATGATTTCACCGACTGGTTCTGGGGCGAGGTGACGTTCAAGATCGCGGCAAAGTCGAACAACGGCTGGTCGCGCGTGCGCGATGCGCTGAACCCGCTGACCCTGACGCCGACGCCGGTCGACGTGGTCATCGTCGACGGCAACTACGAGCCACCGCCGGGCTGGGAAGACCCCGGCGTCCCGCCGACGACCGAGCCGAAGACGCCGTTTAGTTTGACCGCCGAGGCGATTGAGGCGAGCAAGTCGATCAAGCTGAAGTGGAACGACAACTCGGATGATGAGAAAGGGTTCATCATCCAGCG
>JACMML010000397.1 GCA_014379105.1 Phycisphaerae bacterium | reverse complement strand
TTGTGTCACCCCTCGTGGCGGTCTGTCTGGTGCTCGTCCTCGCGACGGCTTTTAAGCCGAGGGACGCCCGGGCTCGAAACCTCGCAGACTCGTGTGCGCCGACGGACTCTTTCCCACGCGCCACCGGCATCTAAGGACTTCGAACCCTCGGCGATCAACCCCCGCGTTAACTACGGTTAACCCGCGTTGATGACGAGGGTTTTTTTCTCCCCGCGACTCGGGAGAAAGAGAGAGGTTCTGCGATGCGCTCTACTTTTAATCTGCCGTCATTTGGACGGCCGTCTTTTTGCGCCCCATCTGTTTACGCTGCCGTTGTCATTGCGTCTTCTTCGGTGTTGATTCAATCTGTAGCGCTGGCGGGCAGCACGGCAAGTCAGGTCATTGAATATCTGCCCGGTAACGCCATTGCGTCTTTTCAAAATACTGCGGCTGCGTTGGGATTGCCGGTCGGGAACACGGGCTTCGGCGCGCTGACGCCGTTTAATCCGCACTTCTCCTCGAATCAGATCATGATCATCGGGGCCGGCGGGTCGATGACGCTGAAGCTGGATAAGCCGGTGACGATCATCCCGTCGGCCAAGATCGGCGTGTTCAGCAATGTGGGGATCGTGGATGAAGACCCGGACACGCAGTACGACGTGAACTTCAACACCATCGCCGGCGGAGGCGGGATCGCGGGATCACCGACGTTGACGTTCAGCCCGGCTGGATTTGGCTTTGTCAGCGTCAGCAGCAACGGCATGGATTGGTCGTCGCTTGGCGCGTCGAGCTTCAGCTTCGGAAACCCGACGAACTATTATACGGATACGAACATCGCGCTGAACTTCGCGGCGCTGGGCACGCAATCCGCGGATTTCTTCAAGCCGTTTGGCGGGACACTGGCGAGCTTCGCCGGGCTCAAGTATCGCGACGCCGGTGCGGCCAATGACATGGTGCGCCTGCTCAACGGCTCGGCCGGGGGGACGTGGCTGGATATCAGCAGCGTGCCGCTGGCGGAGGTGAATTACGTGAAGTTCGACGTGCCGGTCGGCGGAAGAATGGTCATCGATGCGGTGACGGCGGTGCCCGAGCCCGTAAGCGCGGGATTACTCGTAGCGGCGGCGGGGCTGATGGTGCGTCGTCGGCATCGTGGCATGGGCTTCTAGCCCATGTTTTGTTGCAAGGAACACGGGCCGGAAGCCCGTGCCACATCGAAACGCATGACAGATCGCGCCGTCGGGCGAAGAGCTTGGCCGCGCGGTCTGTCCTGTGACGAAGGTTCTTCATGCGAAAAGCATTTACCTTAGTGGAGCTACTTGTGGTGATCGGCATCATTGCGGTGCTGATTGGCATCCTCGTGCCGACATTGTCGCGCGCGCGGCAAAGCGCTAAGACCGTCAAATGTCTGAGTAATCTCCGGCAGTTGGCGGTCGCGGCGGTGGGGTATGCCGGCGAATCGCGCGGGTATTATCCGCCGGCACAGTGGGGCATCGTGGATCCGGTCACCGGACTGGTTGTGAAGCGGGACTGGGATTTCGCGGCGGAAAACGGGAAGGTAATCCCCGGGTTGCTATGGCAAGGCCGAACGACAATGGCGATCCAACAATGCCCGAGCTTCGACGGTAGGAACAATTCATCTGGCGATCCGTTCACGGGCTATAACTACAACACCAGTTTCATTGGCCGCGGCAACGGGGAAGGCCCGCCCGCGAAAATGAGCCAGGTGCGGCAGCCGTCACGGACGGTGATCTTCGGGGATGGTGAGTGGAAAATGGGTGCGAATAAGTACATGCGATCTCCGCAGCCGTCGCCGACGGAAGACGCCTTCAGCTTTGGCGAATTCTCCACCGCCAAGGCGTCGGGCGCGCAGGGATTTCGCCACGCGGGCAAGACGAATGCGGCATTTTGTGACGGACACGCCGAGACGCTGCGGATGGAGCCATTCAATCTCGGGCGGGCGGATCTGGCGAAGGGAACGGGGTTCTTGTCGGCGGATAATTCGTTGTATGACCTGGAATGATTCCGTTCGAACCGGTTGCTGCTAGAATGCGTATCTAATTGTGATCAGGGAACGCAACAGGACGCACACAAGCAGGTGATCAGTGGCCGCCACCGCGATCGATCGACTCCGCACGAATGTCCAGACTGTCTTCCTCGGAAACACCCGCGCCGTCGATCTGCTGCTGATCGGCCTGCTCGCGCGCGGTCATGTGCTGATCGAGGACGTGCCCGGCGTCGGCAAGACGCTGCTCGCCAAGGCGCTTGCCAAGAGCATCGCGTGTGATTTCTCGCGTATTCAGCTAACTCCGGACCTGCTGCCCGGCGACGTGTTGGGCGTTTCGGTCTTCAATCGCGACCGCAGCGAGTTCGAGTTTAAGCCCGGCCCGATCTTCACGAATATTCTGCTGGCCGATGAGATCAATCGCACCACGCCGCGCACGCAGTCGGCGCTATTGGAGGCGATGAGCGAAGAGCAGGTGTCGGTCGAGAACCACACGTATCAGCTCAAACGCCCGTTCATGGTGGTCGCCACGCAGAACCCGTTTGAATTTGAAGGCACATATCACCTGCCGGAGAACCAGCTGGATCGGTTTATGCTGAAAGTCGGCATCGGCTATCCAGCCCGTGCCAATGAGCATTTGATCCTGACGACCCAGCCCAGCCGCACGCTGATCGACGGGCTCAAGCCGGTGATGTCGGCGGCGGAGGTGGTGCAGATGCAGGATGCGGTGCCGAACATCCGCATTGATACGTCGATCGTCGATTACGTGCTCGATCTCGCTGAGGCGACGCGTCATCACGAGCAGTTGCACCTGGGCATCAGCACCCGCGGCGCCCTGGCGCTGACGACGGCCGTCCAGGCGGCGGCGGTGCTGCACGGACGGGAATATGCGCTGCCCGATGATGTGAAGGACCTGTTCATCGCCAGCTGCGCGCATCGGGTGATCAGCAAGACCTATCTGGGGAATGGCGATGCCGACGCGACGACGCGCATTCTGCAATCCATTCTCGACCGCACGCCAACCCCGAAATAAAGCCCGCATGCCAAAGGCGCGCCGCAAAACATCCGCGAAGCCGCGCCCGATTCGGCGCAAGCCGTCGCTGGACTTTTCCGTCACTGGACTGGTCTATTGCACGATGATGATGTTCATCGGCCTGGCTGCGATCAACACACAGGCGAACCTGCTGTTCGGCGTCTTTGGACTGATGATCGGTATCCTTTTCATCAGTTTTCTGATTAGCGGCATGGTGATCGTGCGATTGAAGGTCGAGCGCGTGCTTCCAGATCACGCGATGGTGGGGCGGCCGACGGCGATTTCGTATCAGATCACCAATCGCAAGCGCTTCTGGCCGAGCCTATCGGTGACCGTGTCAGAATATGACGGGCTTGAGGCTTTTCACCGGCAGCCCAGCGCGTACATGCTCCACTGCGCCAACCGCTCGACCGCGATCATTCCCGCGGAGGTGATCCCGAGGCAGCGCGGCGTGTTTGAGTTCGATCACTTTCAATTGAGCACGAGCTTTCCGTTCGGTTTTATCAAGCGCGCGATCAATCGCGGACAGAAGGATTCACTGGTGATCCTGCCTGCGATCGGCACGATGCGGCGCGAGTTGATGCAGCGATTCCGCTCGGCCGAATCGGAAGGGCACAATGTACGGCCCTCGCGCGGCGGGATGGACGAATTTTACGGACTCCGCGAATACCGGCCGGGCGAAAACCCGCGGCGCATTTATTGGAAGCGCTCGGCGCGCACCGGAACGCTGGCGCTGTGCGAGATGACGCGGGTATCGCCTCCGAAGCTGATCGTCGTGGTTGATACGTGCGCCAGCGACCAATCGCGGGAGATGCACATCGCGGTCGAGCGGGCGATCGCGATCGCGGCGACGGTGATCGACAATGTCATTGATGCCGGCCTGCTCGTCGGGCTGGTCGCGTGGTCAGGTCAATACATCGCTGTTCAGCCGAACATTGGTAAGCGACATCGGCTGGAGTTGCTTTCGCATTTGGCGCGGCTCGAACGGAGCCCGGCGATCGGTGCGAACGATCTGCTCGAATACGCGCGGCCGATGTTCCGAAGTGATACAACGGCCGTTCTGGTTTCGCCGGCGGATGTTTCGGTCGGGCTCGGCGACGCGGCGCGCGGGAGCCTGGTGGCGCTATCTTCCCGTGAGGATCTCTACCGGCGCTATTTCGGGTTTCCCGATGAAATCGATTTCGCGGCGGCATACGTTCAGCGTGAACCGTTGAGATAAACCAAGTGTATGATATCAAGCAATTTCGCCCGACTTTCTACCTGTTGCTGGTTCTGGGCTTCGTTGGGTACGCGGTGGCTTCTCAGGAAGTGGGCGTCTGCTTTCTCGCGATCGTCGGCACGCTGCTGCACGCGTGGCTGTCGGCGAGTGGGCGGTTCCGTCCGCTGCCACGGCTGGCGGCGAATGTCATCACGCTCATGTTCGCCGGCTGGCTTGTCATGCGCGTGAGGCAGTCGCCCAATTACCCCATTTTCGCGATCGGCGAATTTCTGGTTCTCCTGCAGTTGGTGAAGCTCTATGAACAGCGCGCCAACCGCGACCTAGCGCAATTGCTCGTGCTCAGCCTGCTCCTGATGATCGCGGCGGCCGTCAGCACCGGAAGCCTGCTCTTTGGTCTGTTGTTTGTTGCGTACCTGTTTTTGTCGCTCTACTGCTGCCTTTTATTCCATCTTAAGACCGAAACCGATCACGCCCGGGTGGCGATGGGCATCGACGAAAGCAAGCTCAACCCCGCCACGCTGCGCCAGGACCAGCGTTTTCTAGGGCGCTCGATGCGGCGGTTGACGGGGCTGGTCGGTTTTACCGCTGTCGGCATGTCGGTTGTGGTGTTCCTGTTTTTTCCGCGCGGCAGCGGCGCCGGCGTGATCGGCAATCTGACGTTCAAGCAAAGCCAGGCCATGACCGGCTTCAGCGATCAGGTGAGCTTCCAGGATGTGGCGCGCATCTCGCAGAATGAGACGAGTGTCGCGACCGTAAAAATCACCAAGAATGGCGATCCCTACGGCGTATCCGGGCAGGTGATTTACCTGCGCGGCACGGTTCCCAACCGGTACGTCAGCGATGTGAACGAGGCTGATCGCTGGAAGTGGATTCGCAGCAGCCCGGGCGCGGAGTACGTCCCGCAATCGGCGCGCGGGCAGACGTATGATCTGAACGTCAACCCCGCTGGGACGGACCGCTATGTTCAAGAGTTTGAGCTGAGCCCGACGGGCACCAACGTGCTCTTCGCGATTCCTGGCATCGTTTCAATCGAACCCGGCCGGGAGATTCGGATGCGGTTTTCAGAGAAGGATGAGGTGCTCCAGGCGCAGGACGCGATGATGGGAGATTTCCCATACACGGTGGTTTCCTGCGGAGTGATCGGGGCGGACACGATCGAACGAACCGATGAGCCGGACGAGAAGCGATTCGCGATTCCGCCGGAGATCCGCGAGTTCGCATTGCGTCCGGAAGTATCGGGCGCCACTGGGCAGGCGCAGCAACGGCTCGCGCGGGATTCAGTTTCGGAGCTTGACGAGCAGATAGCCCACAGCATCGAGCAGCATCTCCAGACTAATTTCTCATACACGCTGGATCTCACCGACGCCCGCCGCGTTGCGGATAAGGATCCACTGGTGGAATTCCTATACACCCTCAAGCGTGGCCACTGCGAGTATTTTGCCGGGGCGATGGCGCTGCTGTGTCAGAGCCTGGGAATGGACGCGCGCATGGTCGTCGGCTTTAAGTGCGATGAGTTCAACTCCATCGGCGGGTACTACCAGGTTCGTCAAAGCCAGGCCCACGCGTGGGTTGAGGTCAGGACACTCAATGGCTGGCAGCTCTTTGATCCGACATCCTCCCGCGAAGCCGCGGGCGGGCGTCAGACGAGCCTCTGGAAGCATATGACGAACTTCATCAGCTATCTGGACTACACGTGGGGAAATAACATCGTCAACTTCGACGCCGAATCCCAGACCAACATCGGACAGAAGGTGGAAGACGGAATGGCCGCCACCGCCACGCAGGCGAATTCGCTTCTGAATTCCCTGCAATCGGACTGGTTTAGCTTGAGCAACTTCTGGAGCTTCAGCAGCAACATCATCGCCGGGTCGGTTGCGATCGCTACGGTGGCGATCGCACTGGCGCTGATTTATTTTCTGGTCGAACGCATCCGGCTTCGCCGCCGGGCCCGGCGCATCGGGCTGGATCAACTGTCCGGCGCCGATCAGAAGCGCC
>JACMML010000396.1 GCA_014379105.1 Phycisphaerae bacterium | reverse complement strand
GCCGGACTGGACATTGTAAAAGACCAATACAACATGACTTTTTTCGGTGAAATCAAAACCGACAAGCTTCGGATCGAGATCGATTCGAATGAGAGATTTTCGACAGGCATTCTGGAATGGAAAGTCTACGACTCGGGTAATTCTCCCGATTTCCCGCCGGTTGCCATCGCCGGGCCGGACCGAGTGGTTGTTGTCGGGTCCGAGACATTCCTTCATGGCAGCGGAAAAGCGCTCGCCAGGCCCGGGGATGCGCCATCGGGCATTTGGAGCAAACAGTCCGGCCCGGGTGAAGTGACCTTCGCGAACGATCATGGCCTGAATACGACCGCCACGTTCGCGCAACCCGGCGATTACGTTCTGCAGTTGACGTACGCCCATCGAAAACTAAGCGCGACCGATGCCCTCAACGTCCGCGTCGTCCAAAAGCCCGCCGGACCGAATCTGGTGTCGGTCTATACCACGCCGTACAAGATCTCCAGCCCGTTCTGGAAGGCGCGGCTCAAGAGCAACATCGTCAACTGGATCCCCCACTGCGTCCGCATGAACGATCAGCCCGACCTGAAGGAAGGCGGCATCAATAACCTGATCGAAGCCGGTAACAAGCTTGCCGGCCGGCCGTACAAGCGGCACATCGGGTATCCGTTCTCCAACGCGTGGGTGCTCAATACCGTCGAAGCGATGGCGGTGGCGCTGAATGTCGATGCCGAAGGTGATGCGGAGATTTTGAGCGCCCAAGACGACTTCCGCCGCAAGCTGGATGAGTGGATTCCGATCATCCTCGCGGCCCAGGAGCCGGACGGATATTTCCAGACGCGCTACACGCTCGGCACCGTCCGCGAGCCGATGGATGCAAAGATTCCACATTGGAACGCGCGCTATCGCGGCGAACACGAAGGGTATGTGGCCGGCTATTTTATCGAGGCCGGTATCGCGCATTATCTCGCGACCGGAGGCAAGGATCGGCGTCTATACGATGCTTCGATCAAGCTCGCGGATTGCTGGTACGACAACATCGGCCCGGCCCCGAAGCAGGCGTGGTGGGACGGTCACCAGGAGATGGAGCAGGCGCTGGTTCGGCTCGGCCGATTTATCAACGACACCGATGCGCCGGGAAAAGGCCAGAAATACATCGATCTGGCAAAATTCCTGCTCGATTGCCGCGGCGGCGGCGAGACGTATGACCAATCGCACGTTCCGGTCGTCCAGCAGTACGAAGCGGTCGGCCATTCCGTGCGGGCCGCGTATTCCTACTCGGCGATGTCCGACATCGCGATCGAAACCGGCGACCCGGCTTACTGGAGCGCCACGCTGTCGCTTTGGGACAATCTGATCAACCGCAAATACTACGTCACCGGCGGCATCGGCAGCGGCGAGACGTCCGAAGGTTTTGGCGGCGATTACTCACTTGGCCACAACAGTTACTGCGAATCGTGCTCCAACTGCGGCAACCTCTACTTTCAGCACAAGCTCAACCTCGGCACGCGGCAAGCCAAATACGCCAGCCTGTTTGAAACGATTCTCTACAACGCGATCCTCGGCGATCTCGATCTGCCGGGGAAAAACTTCACGTACACCAACGCGCTGGATTCGGACGACGCCCGCTACCCGTGGCACGTCTGCCCGTGCTGCGTCGGCAACATCCCGCGCACGTTGCTGATGCTGCCGACGTGGATGTACGCCAAATCGCCAGACGGGCTGTACGTCAACCTTTTCGCCGGCAGCACGGTCAACGTCGGGCCGGTCGCGGGGACTGACGTTGAAGTCGTGCAGACCACCGATTATCCGTGGAGCGGCGACGTCGCGATCGTCATCAATCCGAGGGAATCAAAGCGGTTCACGGTTTACATCCGCTCGCCGCAGCGCGAAGTCAGCACGCTCTACTCGGCCGCGCCTGATTCCGACGGCATCACGTCCATCAACGTTAACGGCGAAACGGTGAGTGCGAAGCCGGACGAAAACGGCTACGTCGCGATCGCGCGCACCTGGCAGCCGGGCGACAGGATCGAGTTGGTGTTGCCGATAAAGGTGCAGGTCATCCGCACAATCGAGCAAGTTCCCGCCAACCGCGGCCGTGTGGCGCTGCGGTTTGGTCCGCTCATTTACAACCTTGAGAGTGCCGACCAGAATCTCGACCCGACCATCGGCCAGAACCCCACCCTCACGCCGCAATGGTCGCCGGACCTGCTCGGCGGCGTGATGATGATCAGCGGCACATTCAGCAACGGCGCGGAACTCAAGGCCATTCCAAACTACGCCCGGCTGAACCGCGGCGGACGGTCTATCGTGTGGATCAGGGAAGAAGCTGCGAAGTGAAGCACAATGCGAATTAGCCACGGAGACCACAGAGGACACGGAGAATATAAATGAAGAAGTTAACCGCAGATTACGCCGATTACACAGATTTTTGAATCAAAGTCTTATCTGCGTAATCGGCGTAATCTGCGGTTAAAAAAGTATTCTCTGTGTCCTCCGTGTTCTCTGTGGCTGCTTTCTGATTCCGAACACGTGTATGTAGCTCATCAACCGGAGGCGTCCATGCCGCAATCCCGCACCGAACGTGACTCAATGGGGGAGATGCAAGTCCCCGCCGATGCGTATTACGGCGCGCAGACTGCGCGGGCGGTGGAGAATTTCCCGATCTCAGGCTTGCGTCTGCCGGCGCATTTCATCGCCGCGATGGCGCGCATCAAGTGGGCGGCCGCCTCGGTGAGTGAATCGCTGGGGCTGCTCGACGGCGATCGCGTCCGCTGGATTCAACAGGCGGCGATGGAAGTGATCGACGGCAAGCTGGCCGACCAGTTCGTCGTGGACGTATTCCAGACCGGCTCGGGCACCAGCACGAATATGAACGTCAACGAGGTGATCGCGTCGCGTGCCAACGAGATCGCCACCGGGCGGCGTGGGGGCAACGCGCCGGTGCACCCGAATGACCACGTCAACCTGCAACAGAGCAGCAACGACGTGATCCCCACCGCCATGCACGTGGCGGCGGCGGTCGCGATGCAGGAATCGCTGGTTCCGGCGCTGGAGCATCTGGAGAGGTCGCTGAATACCAAGGCAAATGAATTTGACGACATCATCAAGATCGGCCGCACGCACCTGCAGGATGCGACGCCGATCCGTTTGGGGCAGGAGATCAGCGGCTACGCGCAGCAGGTGCGATTGAGCGGCATGCGCGCGCACAAGGCAATCAACGCGTTGCGCGAGTTGCCGCTTGGCGGAACCGCGGTCGGGACGGGCATCAACTCGCATCCCGACTTTGCACGGCTGGTGATCGTGTCATTGTCGGAAAAAACTGGTGTTGGGTTTGTCGAAGCGCAGAATCACTTCGAAGCCCAATCCGCCAAGGACAGCATCATCGAGGTCTCCGGGCAATTGCGGACAATCGCGCTGAGCCTCGCGAAGATCGCCAACGACATTCGCTGGCTCGCCAGCGGCCCGCGGTGCGGGATCGGGGAGATCGCGCTGCCCGCGACGCAGCCGGGATCGTCGATCATGCCGGGCAAGGTGAACCCTGTGATGAGCGAGATGATGCTGCAGGTGACAGCGCGCGTGATCGGCAATGACGCGGCCATCGCATTTGCCGCTTCGCCGGTGGGGAGCACATTTGAGCTGAACGTCATGATGCCGGTGATGGCGCACAATCTCCTGGAGAGCATTCGATTGCTCGGCAACGCTTCGGAAATCCTGGCGGAGAAATGCGTGCGCGGGATCACCGCGAACGAAGCGCGCTGCCGCGAACTAGTCGAGCTTTCCATGGCCATGGTTACGAGTCTGGCGCCCAGGATTGGGTATGATCGCGCGGCGGAGATTGCCAAGGAAAGTGCGACCACCGGGCGGACCGTGCGCGAGATTTGCCGGGAGAAAAATGTGTTACCCGAGGCTGAACTAACGGCTGCGTTGGATCCCCTCGCGATGACGGAGCCGGGCG
>JACMML010000044.1 GCA_014379105.1 Phycisphaerae bacterium | reverse complement strand
CGATTGGCAATAGCGACAGTTGCTCGCGTGACTGGAAACCGAGGCCCCGCATGTCGGGCAGTTGAGAGTGGCTGCGCCCATGGGGGATGAGTATACACGCGGCAATCGAGTCGATGTATGCTACGAATTCATGTTTACAGGAATCGTGGAGACAACGCTCGAAGTGCTCTCAGCGCTGGATCACGCTGGCGGCCGGCGGATGGTGCTGCCGCGCACTTGGGATGATGTGAAGCTCGGCGAATCGATCGCCGTCAATGGCTGTTGTCTCACGGTCGCCCACGTCGAGGAGGATAAGCTCCATTTTGACATCATTCATGAAACGCTAAACCGCACCAACCTTGGCCTGCTGCATCCGGGGGACAAAGTGAACATCGAACGATCGCTCCGCGCCGGCGCGCGAATCGACGGGCATTTCGTGCAAGGCCACATCGACGGCACCGGGATCCTCACTCACAAGATCGCCACCGACGCCGAGTGGCGGCTGACGATCGAAGCGCCCGAAGGATTGAGCAAATATCTCGCGCCAAAAGGTTCGATATCCATCGACGGTGTAAGCCTCACCATCGCCGGCTTGCACGGGCGAATTCTGGACGTCGCGCTGATTCCCACGACGCTGGAAATTACTACTCTTGGCAGCAGAACGGTGGGATGGGCGTTTAATCTGGAATGCGACATGATCGCCAAGCAGATCGTCACATTCATGGAATTGCGGGATTCGACCGCCTCCGGCCGATGAATGGTATAAGATGTTCCCGTCGATGCATGACCGACCGACCATAGCCATCTCCATGGGTGACCCTGCGGGCATCGGGGCGGAGGTGATCGTCAAAACGCTCGCGGATCCGTCGCTGCGTCAGCGAGCCCGCTTCATCGTCTACGGGCTCAACGAAATTCTCAATTACGCCGCGGATGTCGCCGAGCTTGATGTCTTCTGGTGGCGCGACGCGTACGGCGGAAAGCTGCGGCATTACGGACACGATGTGGTTGTGGTGGATTACGACAACTTCGACCAGTTCTCCCTATTGGGCAACACGATCCGCGGCCCGAGCAAGATCGGCGGACTCGCTTCGATGAAGTTCTGCGTCGACGCGATCGACGCGTGCAAATCAGGCATCGCCGATGCGGTGGTAACCGCGCCGATTGCCAAGGAAAGCTGGCATCTGGCCGGCTACAACTACCCCGGCCACACCGAGTTGCTCGCGGAGCGCACCAACACACGACAATACGCGATGATGTTTGCCGGCGGCCCGTTGAAGGTGATCCTCGCGACCGTCCACATCCCGCTCATGGGCGTTTGGGGCCGTCTTAATATCGGTGCGGTGTTTCATCCGATCGAGATGCTCCACAAGGCACTGGTGGAATGGTTTGATATCCCCAAGCCGCGGATCGCAGTCTGCGGGCTCAATCCGCACGCCAGCGAGAACGGCGCGTTCGGCGATGAGGAAGAACGCATCATCAGCCCAGCAATCCAGATGGCGCGCGAGCAAGGCGTGGACGTCACCGGTCCTTACCCGGCCGATACGGTCTTTATCGCACATCGCGATGGGAAATTTGATGCCGTCGTGGCGCTCTATCACGACCAGGGGCTGATCCCGGTCAAGCTCCTTGCCTTCGACCGCGCGGTTAATCTCACCGTCGGGCTACCGATCATTCGCACGAGCCCCGATCACGGCACCGCGTTCGATATTGTCGGCCGAAATCGTGCCAATCCCGGCTCGATGCGGGCCGCGATTGAGATGGCGATCGACCTGGCTCACCGTCGCCGAGCGCATCGAGAAACGAAAGTCTCGACGGAAAACGATCATCCGTAGTTGGGACTTTTAGCGCGGGCCCCTTCCCCTGACACATCGCCTCGGCGAAAATGGAAACCGCCCGCATCGCGGATAGACTCAACCGACAGTGTCGCAGCAGGGTAACCTCTTTAGCATCTCAATTCACCCGCAGGCGGTCGTCGACGCGCTGCGCGAAGCCGGGCTGGCGATTGAAATCACCGGTGCCGAAGACGAATGGCGGCAGATCACCATCCGTCCACGGATCGACGACGGCGGCGATCACCGGCTCGTCCTGGCGCTCAAAACACGCGACACCGACCAGCTCTATTTCCGTCGTCAATTGCCGGCGATGATCAATGTGATTTCCCAGATACCGGCCGAGGACGTGCCGCGTCGCGACGCGCTGCAACAGCTTGCCGAGCGCTTCGGCGCGTGCATCACGTTGACGGCCGATCCGGGGTTCTCGGAGCACGGGGAGTTTATCGAAGCGATGACTCTGGTGGCGCGCCTTATCGACGGCATATTCGTCATCCAATCCGGCTTCCTCGACGCCGAAAGTCGCGAGGTGCTGATGATCGACGGCACAAGCAGCGCCGATGCCGTGCTCCCGGCGCTGCCTGAATTTCCCACTGCCGTTCGTGACACCCTTCATGACGACCAGGAGCAGGACGTTCTGCCGTTCGACGTGCCGTTCAACCCGCCGCCGCCGCGCCGAGTGGCCGAGCGGATGTACGTGCTACTGACGATCGCGTACCGCGGCGCGCTGGAAACCCATCCCGAGCGTCCGGAGCGGACCGAAAAGCTCCACCGCCTGGCCGAGTGGTTCTGGTCGCTCAACATCGGCCACGAGATGGAGGAATCCGAGCGGCATTTTCTCGATCAGCCGCTGGGGGGAATCGCCCAGGAAGAGGCGCACCGGCTGGCCGTCCAGTTTGAATCGGTGATGGTGCTTGGGTGGGCGCTGGGGTTGCTGCCGCTGCTGAATCACGACCAATTCGTCCAGCCGGCACTCGTCGCCGAGGCGCTGGGGCTGTTTGGCGAAGACACGCACTTTGTGATCGATTCGGCCGAGTTGCGCGAGCACGCCGAACTGTGCGGCGTCGGCGACCGCATCATGGCCGTCCATTGGCGGCTACGTGAGTTTGAGTTAAATCCGGTCGCGATCGATTTCGCCGGCATGGCGCGCAGCGCGTGGTTCGGCCAGATCGATCTGCGAAACCTCCCGATGATCGACGGCGACCTCGCACTCAGCGGCGCCCCCGTCGCCTCAGCCGACCCCGCCGTCCGCCGCCGCTGTCAACTGGGTATCGAATCTCGCCACCGCGCGCTCAACTGGGCCTGCGGTCACCATAGGATTTTTTCGCAGGTGGATGTTTCGACTTAAGTTTGAATGGGCCGCAGATTGCGCAGATTTCACAGATAAGAAAAGCGGTAATTTAGTTTTTGGGTGACACGGTTGGTGTCACAACCATTGCGCCCAACCCAAAACGCTACCCAAATGGACTTTTCTCCCATCCATATTCATCTGCGTAATCCGCGAAATCTGCGGCCCATTCCCCGCATCACGGAATCTTAACGCTCGCCGCGTAGCGCTCAGGCAGTCGCTGACCCGGCGGATTCGGACCGGCCAGGGATTGGAGCTTGGCGACTCGGTCGCTGGTCGGCGGGTGCGACGAGAACTGCTTGTCGCGCCCCGCGCCGGTGCGCTCCAGAAATCGCGACAGGCCGTTCGGATCGTAGCCGGCGGCTTTTAGATATTTCACCGCGAGCTGATCGGCGTCTCGCTCCTGGCCAGGGTTATACAGAACACCCTTCCAGCGATTCGCCAGATTCGCGCCCGTCGCGAGCCACGGGTCTTTGGCAGCCGCCGCGGCACCGGTTAATCCAGCGTCGAGAAGCTTATCGTTCCTGACCGTTTCCACGCCGTGGTCTTTGACTACATGCGCGATCTCGTGCGCCAGCACGCCGGCAAGTTCCGCCTCGTCCTTCGCTTGCGCCAGCGCGCCGCGTGTGACGAACACATACCCGCGCGGCGCGGAGATGGCGTTGACGTTGCTGTCGTTGAGCACACCGAACGTGAAATCGATATCGGATCGGCCGCAGACCGAGACGATCGTCAGGCCGACCTTGGTGACGTACGCGTTCAATTTCTCTTCTTCAACCAGGCCCGGCGAACTCGCGAGCGATACCGCGATGGTCTGGCCCATGAGTTCCTGTTCTCCCGGGTCAAACGTCCCCATCGCCTGCACACCTTTGGCGCCGGCTTGAATCAGCCCCGCGGTGTCGGTGCCGCCTCCGCCGCCGCTCATGCCCACGCCGCGTCCGATGGAGCCGGCCATCTGGTCGCAGCTTGAGCCAAGCGACATCGCGGAGACCACCGTCACTGCCATCATTATAATTGTCTTGCGATTCATGATCCGTCTCCTTCGCTTAGCGTGCGCCCACTTTGCCTTCGGCCGCGAACTTTTCCCATTCGCCGCTGTCGATGATGCGCTTGCGGCGATCGCGCAACGCGTCGATTTTCTTCGGGTCGACACCGACGCTTCGCGCATAGTTTTCGGCCCCGTTCATCAGGCCCTTGCCCGCACCCGCTTCCTGCGCCTCACCGGCGTTGGCGTCGCCGGCCACCGCGCTGGCGAGCACCGAGCCGCCGCTCTTGCCGACTTTCAGTGGCTCGAGGTCTTTGGACCTGATCCACCCTTCCTGGCCATTGACTGAAACGCGGATGTATTCGCCTTGCCGGGTGATGACGTTCAGCGATGTGTCACGCGGCGCGGCCGTCACTTTTTTCGCCAGCGTGCTGGGCTTGTCGCGCAGCGTCACCTCCGCCGACTTCACCACAACCGTCTCAGCGACCATCGCTCCAACCGCGACGGCGGAGGTGAGCATGATCAGCATTGCCGTTTTGGATTTCATATTCGTCCTCACTTTGTCTTGGGCTCAAACACGCCGTCCCACTCCGCCGGGGGTGGAGACTCAGTATAAACACTCACGCGCTCCCGCCAAACTTTGGTCGGTCCGTCGTCGGGGAATCGCTGCAACACCTGCTCGAGGATCGCCAGACACCGCGTCCAATCCCGCCGCAGATACGCCTCGGCCGCTTCGACGGAACGGTCGACCAGCCACAGCGCCGCCTCCCCGGCCTCGGCGCGCGTGCCCACGAGCTCATACACCCCCGCCGGCTCGCGTCGGCCGTAGACGCGGAGCCGATCGATCGGGCGAAACAGCATGCTCTCTCCGCAGGCTTGCATTGTCTCTCGTGAGACCAATATCTGCGTACTATACAGCTTATTCAGCGATTCCAGCCGTGCCGCGAGATTCACCGAATCGCCGATCGCGGTGTAGCTGAGGCGTTGCCGCGAGCCGAAGAATCCGACGACGACCGGGCCGGTATGGATGCCGATGCGCGTCCGCATCGCGGTCGCGCCCAGGTGCGACATATCCGATGCGATCTGTTTCTCGTGCAGCGCGATCGCCAAGGCCGCTTCGCATGCCCGCCGCGCGTGGCGCGGTTGGGGGAGCGGCGCATTCCAGAAGACCATCATCGCGTCGCCGATGAACTTGTCGATCGTCCCGTCACACGCCAGCGCCTGCTGACTCATCTCGGCCATGTAGTAGTTGAGGACAGGTTCGATTCGTTCGCCTAGCCGTTCGGTGAGATCGGTGAATCCCTGCAAGTCGGTGAACAGAATGCTCAATTCGACTTTTTGCCCGCCCACCTTCAGCCGCGCCGGGTCGGCGGCGAGTTCACGCGCGACATCGGGAGAAATGCATTGGCCAAGCGCTTTGAGCAGGAAGCGGGCACGCGCGTCCTCGATCCTGTAGGTCCACACCAACGCGCCCACGGTCGCCAGCGCGATTGCAAGCATCGGCTGCGCGATTGGTAGCCAGTACATCGCTTTGCCCTGCATGAGCAGCGACGAGAAAGCGAGCATCGCAATAACGATCGCGACGGCCGCCAACAATTTCATAGACGCCCACCGCGCCAGCACGATACCACTCGCCACAAGCAGTGAAGTCAGTGCGCCGATCACCAGCAACCACGGCCGGGAGATGACGCGCACCTGTTCGCCACCGAGAAGATTGACGACGGCGGTGGCGTGGACCTCGACGCCGGGATATCGCGCTGAAACCGGCGATTGCTTGAGGTCGCTCAGCGCCGCAGCGGTTGCGCCGATGATCACGATCTTGTCTTTCACCCACGCCGGATCGATCCGTGCCGAGGCCGGCATCTTGTCGTCGACTGCTTCGATCAACACGCGCGACGCCCGATACGCGGGGATCACCGCTTCGCCGAATTGGGTACGGTGCGGACCGTAAAAGCGCAAATGAAAGGGTTGATTTGCCGGAAACTTCGGCGATTCTCCGACCGTCTTAACGGCCGCGAGTGCGAGGCTGTCGCCGCGTGCTGTGGTCGGCAGATATTCGCGGTAAACCGTGCCGTGCGTGACATCAGTGTCCGCCAGAGTCGCCGGACGCTTGACCGGAATGACGAAGCGACCTTCCCTGCCGACCACGCCGAAGACGATGGGGATCGTCAGTGGCTCGAGCTCGGCGGCGAGTTGCGTGTCATCGTCGATGCCGTGGGCGCTGCGCTCCGAAAAGAGCAGGTCGATAACGACCGCCCGCGCGCCCATCTGCTGCAACTTGGCGGCGATCATTCCCCAATACGCCCGCGGCCACGGCCAGCCGTAGCCGACGGCTTTTTCCACCTCGCTCAGCGACTGGTCATCCACCTCGATCAGCACCACCGGCGAATCGCGCTGAATCTCGGGCGCGCGGAGCCGATACGCCGCGTCGTAAGCGGCGTGATCGATCGCAGTCACCGCGCTGCTCAACCCCGGAACGTTTGCCGCCGTGAACGCCAGTAACGTCGCGGCCATCGCGATCATGATGATCGCGATGGCGCGCTGTTTCCATTTCTGAGTTTCGGTTGCCACCGCGGGTAATTTACCCGGTCATCGGCACATAGCACGAAGAAGCCGCATGCCGCAAATGCGCTCAGGCTTCGGTGATGGTCAGTTTCGTGATCGTGTCGCCTTGCTTGATGGTGTCGACGACATCCTGGCCGCTGGTCACCTGCCCGAACACGGCATGCTTTCCGTTGAGCCAGTCGGTTGCGATGTGGGTGATGAAAAACTGGCTGCCGTTGGTGTTGGGCCCGGCGTTGGCCATGCTGAGCGAGCCCTTCTGGTGCGGGATCGCCAGAGCGCTCTTTTCGTCCGCCCACTTATACCCCGGCCCGCCGCGCCCGGAGCCCTCGGGATCGCCGCCTTGAACCATGAAGTCCGCGATCACGCGGTGAAACTGCGTGCCGTCGTAGAATCCGTCCTTAGCCAGAAAGACAAAATTGTTTACGGTGAGCGGCGCCTTGTCCGTAAACAGCTTCGCCACAATCTGGCCGCGCGAGGTATCGAACGTCGCAGTAAAATTCTTGGAAGCATCAATCGTCTGCGCCGGAGCGCTCTTGTAACTCTTAGCCATCGTTTCTCCTGTTGATTGGGTCGAGAACTATAGCACCCCGACCTCGCGCTGTCGCCATATGGGAGGTGGGAATTCACCGCAGAGACGCTGAGGGCGCGGAGGTCTGATCAGAATGGGACGCAGATTTCGCGGATGACACTGATTTGCGCTGGTAATTTCTGTCGATCTTGTCATTTTTCCGCTGCCTAAAGATGCATCTTTTTACTTTACACTTCGTACGTCCCGTTCGTGCCCTCGAAAGCGCGCATTCAAACGAACTAGCTACCTACCCTCATCCGCAAAATCTCAGTCTAGTCCAAATGATCTCCGCGCCCTCAGCGTCTCTGCGGTAGACCATTTCTAGCCCGTGAACTCGCGCACCATCGTGCTGACATCGATCGATCGACCTTCTGCGCTGCTTGCCCTGGCTGCGTCGAGCAGCGTCATCGTCACCAATACGCTTGCTACATCGATCGGCGGCGGTGATTTCCCTCGGCAGGCGAGGGCGAAGGCATCCCAGATGTCGGTTTCATTCAGGCCGCGCGGTGTGAGGTCGATGAGTCTGCTCGCTCCGTTGGGCGCGGTGTGGGTCAGTTTCGCCCATTCGCGGGTATCGAAATTCAGCGAGAACGGCGCATCGCCCGAACCGGCGTCGCCGTCGATGTGCCATCTTGGGAGCGGATGCGTTGTGGTGGTGTTGATCTCGCAAAGGCCGACCGCGCCGTTGTCGAAGTCGATGCAGACGCGCGCGAAGTCGTCGCAGTCGTGCGTCCACACATTCCCGCGAAGTTGCGCCCACACCCTCACCGGCCGGGCGGGGAGCAGGAGCTGCCAGAGCTGGTCGATGAAATGGGAACCCCAGTCATATAGTCCGCCGCCGCCGAACGACGCCTCGTTTCTCCAGCCAGGTCGATACTCCACCGCCGCCGGCCCGACACAACTGCTCCATTGGCCGAGGCGGGATTCTATGTTGATGATTTTTCCGAATTGACCACTCGCGATCGCCTGGCGGACAGTGAGGTAATCGATATCCCACCGCCGGCAATGAAACACCGATAGCACCCGCCCCTTTGCCGCCGCCAGCGCCGCCATTTCGCGACTTTGCGGCAAGTCGAGTGCCATCGGCTTCTCCACCATCACATGCTTGCCGGCGTGCAGTGCGGCGATCGCCTGACCGAAATGCATGGATGTCGGGGTCGCGATCAGCACGGCGTCGATCGTGGGATCATCGAGCAACTGATCCATCTTCTGAACCGCGGTCAGCCCGTTCGATCGCGCCAGCGCGACGCGCTGGGGAGTCGGATCGTAGATCGCCGCTACCCGCGCCTGGCGCGAAGCATTGATCCACCCCGCGTGCTCGTTGCCGATGCGGCCGTATCCGACGATGCCGATGGCTAAAGGTTGATGATCATCCATCTGGACGGAGTCTATCGCAAACTGCCTGATACGCTCCACCGCGTCGACGCTGCCTCGTCTGCCGGCAAATTGAACGCGGATTACGCCAGCTAGATCAGGGATATATGCGCAGGAAGCTATCGGGGCATAGCCAGCGGAGACGTGATGCTGATGCGCATAAAAAATCCGCTCGCGAACATCGCTGGCACCACTAGGCGTGTCAAAGCGAACTCGCGAGCGGACCGAAATTAACCGCAGCCAATTTGCCCACGACCATGCTTGACCAGCGTTGGCAAATAAGCTTGCCTTAACTTGAAGGGTGGAATTTGATCCGTCATTTCGTAGACGGCATTTTCACATCTTCGCGTTGCTGCCGGTTTCGGCCGGTTCGTGTTGTCTGACTGCGAATGTAAGTATCTAAAACGTTATTCAATGTGCCCATTATAAAACCGAAACTTTCTAACTTTTTTTATTCGCGCTTTTCACCAACCCCCGCTAGTTCACAGACAGCCAGTACGATCGCGAGCACCGCAATGGCGACCCATATCATCGCGCCGCCGGCGCCGTGTCGGATCTCATCGCGCTCGAGCCAGAGCATCACGCCCGCCGCCACCAGCGCACAACCTGCGATGATTTTCCGGCCAGTTGGTTTCATATACTACAATCTAAACTTAACGGTCGTGACAATTCTGCGAGGAAGCACGGATCTGCGTCCGCAAGATGGACTGGAGACTCGACGCGCCACCTAGAATTCCCCTACACTAACATGCTGGCGTCTGCACGCACGCCCAACGGCGGCCAGCGGACTAGACGGAGATCTGGCTATGAAATTACGCGCCTTAGCGTTCATTTTTGTTTTACTGGTGCACAGCATGGGCAATATCTCGCAGACCGTCGCTCAGGTGACGTCTCTCGTAACGGGCGCGGATCCGGCATGGAGCAATCCACTGGTGTTGCAGCGGGCCGACCCGTTCGTCTATCTGCATACGGACGGCTATTACTATTTCATGGGCTCCGTGCCCGAGTATGACCGTCTCGAGCTGCGCCGCGCAAAATCCCTTAGCGGTCTCGGTAGTGCCGAGCCGAAAACCATCTGGCGCAAGCACGCGAAAGGGCCGATGGGCAACCACATCTGGGCGCCGGAAATCCACTTCATCGATGGCAAATGGTACGTCTATTTCGCTGCGGGAAATGCCGAGAATAAGTGGCACATTCGCATGTACGTGCTCGAGAATGCCTCGGCGAATCCGCTGGAAGGCGAGTGGATCGAGCGCGGGCAGATCAAGACCGATTGGGAATCGTTCTCGCTGGACTCAACCACGTTCGTCCATCATGGCCAGCGATATCTCCTGTGGGCACAAAAACAGCCCAACACGCCGTTCAACTCCGACGTCTATATCGCGAAAATGGACACGCCACTGTCGATCGTCCGCCCGCAGGTGATGCTCGCACGGACCGAAGCCGATTGGGAGACGGTTAAACTGAAGGTGGCCGAGGGTCCGGCTGTGCTGGTCCGAAATGATCGGGTGTTCATCACCTACTCAGTCAGCCGCACCGACGACACCTACCGCATCGGCCTGTTGACCGCGAGCGCCGACGCCGACTTGCTTGACCCCAAATCATGGACCAAATCGCCAGGTCCGGTGATGGTCAGCGACCCCGCCGCCGGACAGTTCGGACCCGGACATAATAGTTTCACAACGACTCCGGACGGCAAGACGGACATCATCGTCTACCACGCCAGGCCGTATAAAGAGATCAAGGGAGAACCGCTGTACGATCCAAACCGTCACACGCGTGCGCAGGTCGTCCGTTGGAAAGCTGATGGCACTCCAGATTTCGGAACGCCGGTGGCGGATGGCGCGTACGCGCCGAAATAGAGATGCTTCACCGCGTTTCGCCGCGAACGAAGTGAGCGCGGTTTGCCGGAATGCTCACTGCGTTCGCGGCGAAGCGGGGTGAAGCTGCATAATCCGTGACCAAGGGAACTCACGGCTTGTCTGACGGTTCTGTAAATCGAATACGCGGTCGTGCCGCACACTATGTCGATTCATTCCCACTCGATCGTTGCAGGCGGCTTCGATGATATGTCGTACACCACTCGATTCACGCCCCTCACTTCATTGATGATCCGGTTGCTCATCTCGGCCAGCACGTTGAACGGAATGCGCGCCCAGTCGGCGGTCATGAAGTCCTGGCTTTCGACGGCGCGGATGGCGATCACGCTGTCGTAACTACGCGCGTCGCCCATCACGCCCACCGTGCCGATCGGAAGCAGCACCGCGAAGACCTGGCTGGTCTTCCGGTACAAATTGGCGGCGACGAGTTCTTCGAGGACGATTTCATCGGCATCACGCAGCACGCGCAGCCGTTCGTCGGTGATCTCGCCCATGATCCGCACCGCAAGCCCCGGTCCCGGGAACGGATGACGCCAGACGATCGCTTCGGTAAGCCCGAGCGTTTCGCCGACTTTGCGCACCTCGTCCTTGAATAGCTCGCGCAGCGGCTCGACAAGTTCAAATCCAAGTTCTTCGGGCAGGCCGCCAACGTTGTGGTGCAGCTTGATGTTCGCGGACGTGCCGGCGTAGCCGTGTCCGGATTCGATGACGTCGGGATAGAGCGTCCCCTGGGCGAGGAACCTGGCATCGGGAATGTTCTGTGCCTCGCGCTTGAACGAATCGATAAACTCCTTACCGATGATCTTGCGCTTCTGCTGCGGATCGATCACGCCCCTCAACGCGCTGAGGAACTCGGCCGATGCGTCGTTGACGCGCAGGTCGATTTTGAAGTGGTCGCGGAACGTGTTTTCAACGAGCATTCGCTCGTTTTTGCGCAGCAGCCCGTTATCAACGAATATGCAGGTGAGCTGGTCGCCGATCGCTTTGTGCAGAAGGGCCGCAACCACGGACGAATCAACGCCGCCGGACAATCCGCACAACACGCGGTTGCCGCCGACTTGCCCCCGGATGAGATCCACCGACTGCTCGACGAAGTTGCCGATGGTCCAGGTCCCGTCGCACTTGCAGATGTCGTAGAGGAAGTTGTGGAAGATTACATCGCCGCGCGGCGTGTGGGTGACTTCCGGATGAAACTGCACGCCGTAGAACGGCTTGGTCTTATGCCGCGCCGCGGCGTACGGGCAGGTGGGCGTGGTGGCGAGGGCTTCAAAATCGTCCGAAAGCTGATGAACTTGGTCGCCGTGGCTCATCCACACGG
>JACMML010000395.1 GCA_014379105.1 Phycisphaerae bacterium | reverse complement strand
TCATCGTGCCCAGGCAAAGACGTGAAACCTTAAGGCCGGTGCGACCGAGTGGGACATATTGCATGCTTGTGCTCCGCTAGAAGTATTGAATTGTCGGGTCTGGGACTATAGCGGTGGTCGAACCGCAAAAGCAATGATCTGTGTCGACATGCGTTGTACTCTCAGGGGGCCGGGAGAATCAAAGGCAAGAAAGCCTCTTCCCAAAAGCCCGCCGCCTCGTTCTGCGCGTTTTGGGTTGAAGCAAACAGGTTCAGTGATTCGTTTACATCGTTTGCGACCGGTGCGGCATCGAGCGGAAATCTGACTGTTACGTCCGCCGCGCCGCGTTGAATGTGGATTGTCACATCCTCGCCGGGAGATAGCGCGCTGACTATTTGTTTGAGTTCCGTTGATGTACGGATGGGCTTAAGCTCACCAGCTTGTGAGATTCCGCGAATGATGTCGCCGTCCTCGAGAAACCGGTACGCGGCAAATCCGGGAAGGCGGCTTACTTCAACGCCGGACGCTGGCTCCCTATTTGGATTACCAAAAGGCTCGTCAAAGGCACCCGGCAGGGTTAAGCCCAGAAATCCGCCGGTTGTGCGGGGAAGCTTCTGCAATTGATGCCGGACATAAATATAGTCGAACGCCTCGTGCAGCGGGTCGATCTGTGCCGCCCGCAACGGCGCGGCCGCGGCGACGATCTGGCGCAGCATCGGCAACTCTTCGGCGTGAAGACCCATCAATTCCCGCTTAGCCTGCGTGCGTGCATGCTGATCCGGAGACCCGAGCTGCTCGAACCAGATTTGAACCTGACCGCGCCGCGCCTCCGCTCGCGTCATTGCAAGGCTGGCGATCAGGCAGGGAATGACCATCAACGGATGCATGAGCTTGAACGCCTGACTCGCATTGTTCTGTTCGCGCGGACCAAATACATCGTTAATCCGGCTTGATTCGCATCGCTCGTAAAAACCGCGACCTCAGTGAGCACACAACTCGATCAGCCGCTGCGCGTTCTGCTGGATCCAGGCGACTTTGCGCACGACCATGTTCAGGAACAGCGCACCGTCCATCCGTGCGAACTGCCCCGTCGCCGCGATCGGGAACACGGCTTCGGCGATTAGCGCCTCGACCATCAGCCACGGGACCGTCTGGAGTTCGGCTTCGCTGAGCAGAACCACTTCATCATAGCCCTTCATGAAGCGCTTGAATCGTCCTTCATCCACATTGTCCGGCCATTTTGTGACGTCGTCGTCACCGCCGAGGATCGAGAACTGGAGTGCGCCGTTGGCGATATCCAGTACACGCGGCAGAAGCCGGGCCGAATCGTAATCGATCACGGCCACCACGCGATTCTCGCGAAATAACATGTTCCCCGGATGCCAGTCCCCGTGGACGATCTGCTTAGGCCAGGCGTCCATCCCGATGCGATCGACCGTACTCGCCGCGTGGTTGTAGCTCTGCAGCAGGAATGTGCAGACGTCCTGCATGTTCGGCACGCGTGCCAGCGTCTTGGGAATCTGCCGCATGCTCGCCTCGACCGACGGCGCCATGTGGTAGCTCCCGGTCGGCGGCTGATAAGTGGACTGGAATGTCTCCAGCAGCTTGTGATAGAGCGCCAGGATTCGCCCCGAATCGCCGGTCGCCTCCATTGATTGCGGATATCCCTGCCCGGGAATGTATTCAAACAATTCGTAGATCGCCCCGCGCCATTGCAGCAATGAATTGTTGTCACGCTTCGTCCCGATCAGGTGCGGCAGTGGAAACTGCTTGGCCATCAGGAAAAGCTGAATCTGATGACAGAACGCCACCTTGAACGCGTCGTCGCGGCCGCGGGCGCGGCGTTTCATCAGGTATTTGCCGTGCTCGGCGACGATGACCAACTTGGGCGCTTTTCGTGAGCCGCGCGGAAACTCGACAATCGAGTCCACGATGCCAATGTCGTAATTCGATAGAACGATGCCGAGTTCTTCAGCGCCGAATTTCTCGCGCCCGTCCGGCGAACGCGGCTCGACAGGATTGGACATTGACGGCTGTTCCATTGGGCGGCGACGAAAGTGCGACAGCAGGCTTACCGTTAGCCGACTATTCGGCGCGCAGATTGTACAGGCAAATCCGGGAATGGGCAGAGCAAGAGGATTCTGGCGTTGTGCGGCAAGCGCGTACTTGCGATCCGGCAATCATTGGCTGGCCGGCCCGGATGCGGTTTCAGGCGCGGTCTCGGGGTGGGCCTGATGGCGTTCGTCCAGCTTACGGCGGACCTCGGCCATTGAGGCTTCTGTCATCGGAAATCGTAACGCCAGAACCAGCGCCGCGAATGTAAACACGACATTTGGGATAACGGCGAGCCAGAACATCTTCTTCAATGCAGCATCGTCCTGGGTGATCAGCACAATGCCGGCACCGTTACTCGCGGCGATCAAGTTGAGCGCCGGATCGCCTGAGACAAGGTTCACGGCACGGGTGAAGGTGTTGGTACCGGTCAGATCCAGCGCCCCGATACCGATCTTGGTCAACGGTCCATTGCCGCTGATTACGCCGGTGATCGAACCTGAGAAGCCGGCGGTATCAACCGTCGACACGGAATCAGTGGTTGCCAATCCTGCCGATCCTGCCGCCGAGACGACAAACTCGCTGAGCGAGACGGGCCCCTTTGGGCGCTGCCCGGCGATGAGGTTGAACCTGAGGTACTTGGCGGTAACCGACGGGAAGGTGAACACCTGCTCGCCGGGCGTGGCCGCATCAGCGACGTCGAACCTGCCGATCGATCGGAATTCGCCGGTCGGGGACTGATCGCCCGCGAGAAGTTCGAACGTCTTTAGATTATTCGCCGCAGGATCGGCCACGTGCACGGAAAATGAGTCGAATGTCGCAGGCTCGCCGGCGCGGAATTTAAAGACGACGCTATTTGCGGGATTAAATGGCCGAACGGAAGCGGGTTTGCCGTCGATCGTTTCCTTCCAGCGGTTCTCCAGCGCCGAATCGAATCCGGCAAATGTGATTAAGTAACTGACGACAAGGATAGTCAGCGATATCTCCAGCTTCGCCACAAACCCCATTACCGCGGTGAACAATCCTTCGCGGCGTTCCCCCGTCGCCAATTCATCGACGTCACAGATGTCTGGAACAACCGCGTTCGCCATCGTATTGCTGATTGTGATCAGCGGCATCAGCACAATGAACGGCACGAGCATCAGATATGGATAGTCTGGATTGAGGAGCAATGGCTGGGCCAACGCGGAAGCGAACGCGACGGCCGCTCCGAT
>JACMML010000394.1 GCA_014379105.1 Phycisphaerae bacterium | reverse complement strand
TCTCGATCAAAGGTCGCGGCACGGTCGTCACCGGCCGTATCGAGCGCGGCCAGTGCAAGATGGGTGAAAACGTCGAAATCATCGGATTCGGCAACAACAAGGTGTCGGTCATCACCGGCATCGAACAGTTCAACAAGACCATGGATATCGGTATCGCCGGTGACAACGCCGGCGTGCTGCTCCGTGGTATCGAAAAGGACGATGTCGAGCGCGGCCAGGTCCTGGCGGCGCCGAAGTCGATCACCCCGCACAAGAAGTTCCAAGGCGAGGTGTATATCCTGACCAAGGAAGAAGGCGGCCGAAGCACGCCGTTCTTCTCCGGTTACCGCCCGCAGTTTTACTTCCGCACGACGGACGTAACGGGATCCACCAAGCTCCTCGGCGGCGCAGAAATGTGCATGCCCGGCGATAACGTATCGATCGAAGTCGAGCTGCAGAGCCCGATCGCGATGGAAGAAAAGCTCCGCTTCGCCATCCGCGAAGGCGGCAAAACCGTGGGTTCCGGCGTTGTAACGAAGATTCTAGAGTAGTCAGTAGAGAGTGGAGAGTTGAAAGTGGAGAGACGCTAGTATCGTCTTTCTTTTCACTCTCCACTCTTCACTATTTACTGGTGTTATAATGGCTAAAGAAAACAGAGAAATGGTCTGGCTGCAGTGCACTGAGACGGGTGATCTGAACTACCGAACTCAGATCAAGGTCGCCGGTGGGGTGCAAAAGGTTGAGGTTAAGAAGTACAACCCCAAGCTGCGCCGGCATACATTACATAAGGTGAAGCGGAAGTAAGTGGTTAGTGAAAAGTGGAGAGTGGAGAGCAGAGCTGCATTTGCTCTCAACTTTCAACTTTCCACTCTTAACTGATCCATACGCCGATAGCTCAATTGGCAGAGCAGCCGTCTCCAAAGCGGCAGGTTGCAGGTTCGACTCCTGCTCGGCGTGTTACTCAGGCCGTGCTATTTGTGCCGTTTTAATTTGTGCCGTCTAATTTTGTGATGGAGCGTTCGTGGCGTCAGTTACGCATAAACCTAGAAATGGATCGGCCGCGCCTGAGCCTGACGAAGAAGATCGCGTGCTTGAATACACCGCGCACGGCGGCATTCAGCATAAGCACGGTTTCTTCACGATCCATAAAAAAGGTCAGGGCTACTGGACCCGCATGGGCACCGCGATCGGCGCGGGTATCCTCATCACCGTGCTGACGCTCTTTACGTATCAGCAGGCCAAGGGCTCGTGGGAGCATAACAAATCCATCCCGGCCGCCATCACCGCCGGGGTGACGCTGGGGAGCATCGCGGTCGCGTGGGCGCTGATGAACAAGCCGCGCAACGTCGACTTTCTTATCGCCACCGACGCAGAGATGAAGAAGGTCAACTGGACGAGCCGCCGGGAGCTGTTTGGCTCGACGAAGGTCGTCATCTTCTTCATGTTCATGATCGCGATCATCCTGTTTTTCATCGATATTCTCGCTGGCTTCTTCTTCCAGATGATCGGCGTGCTCAAGTTCGGACCTCTCTCGTAACAAAGGACGCAGGCGCGCCAAAGGCCGCCGCACGGAAATGATCGCAATGAAATACTTCTACGTCCTTCGAGTCGCCAGCAACAAGGAAGATCGCGTCCGCGAAGCGCTGACGCGCAAAGTCAAGATCGAAGGCCTCGAGGACAAGGTCGAACGCATCCTGGTCCCGACCGAGGCGGTGCGGTCCATGAAAGGCGGCGTCAAGCGCGAGAGCGACCGCAAGCTCTATCCCGGCTACGTCTTCATCGAGATCGAACCCGAAGCCGACGGCCGGATCCCGGAAAAAGTGTGGTTCACGATCAAGGAAACCGACGGCGTCGGTGATTTCATCGGCTCCGACCGCAAGCCGATCCCAATGACCCCGTCCGACAAGGACAAGATGCTCCAGGCGGTCGAAGCCGCCGCCGACACAGCCCCGCGCCTCGATACCCGCTATCTCAAAGGCGACAAAGTCAAAGTCACCAACGGCCCGTTCGAAAACTTCGAAGGCGAAGTCGACGAAATCCTCGGCGATCAAGGCAAAGTCCGCATCATCACGACGATCTTCGGCCGTCCTACACCGCTGGAATTGGAATATTGGCAGATCGAGAAGATGTAGACGCGGCTTCGGGCGGAAGCCCGAATTTCAAAATCAGAATGACGAACCGAGGAACTCGGTGGCCATTTGACGGCCTCTGTCATTAAGTCATAATCCGATGTCCTCATTATCCGACTGTTCGGACTCCGGATCGTCGGCCTAATTCGGCACCACTCGCGGCATCTTGCCGTTTCACTTTTACCAGCGCTACAATCGCCTGTTCGCAAGTTCACGCCCGCGTTTGACGGATGTGGCGGACAGAAAGCAGGGCGATTGCTATGTCATTTGGACCAGCGTACGCGATTAGATTGATCAATGATGATTCGGCTGTCCCGCAGACCGCCGCCGCGGCGGTAACCTCCGATGCCGATCTGCTCGACGCCTATTCGCAGGCGGTGATTCGAGTGAACCGCACCGTCGGACCGGCGGTGGTGAGCGTCCAGGCAGTATCAGGCGAGCAAGCGGGCAGCGACTCGGGAGTTATTATCTCGCCGGACGGGTTCGTCCTGACCAACAGCCACGTCGTGCACGGCCGCGACAGGCTCGCGGTAGTCACCAACGAGGGTGACCGCCTGCCGGCGACCCTTGCAGGCGATGATCCGGCCACCGATCTGGCGGTCCTGCGCGTTCATTCGCGCGATCTGCCGTACGCTCAGCTCGGTGATTCGTCCAAGCTCCAGGTCGGCCAGCTGGTCATCGCGATCGGCAACCCTTTGGGATTCGCGTCCACCGTTTCCACCGGCGTCGTCAGCGCGCTCGGTCGCAGCATGCGCGGCGTCGGCGGGCGATTGATCGAGGAGGTCGTCCAGCACACCGCGCCGCTGAATCCCGGCAACAGCGGCGGACCATTGGTCGATAGCCGCGGCCGGGTGGTCGCGATCAATACCGCGATCATCGCCATGGCGCAGGGCATCGGCTTTGGCGTGCCCGCCGATACCGCCCGCAGGGTGCTCGGCGAACTGCTCAGCCGCGGCAAAGTCACCCGCGCCAAGCTCGGCATCGCCGGCGCGACGCGCATACTGAACCGCCGATCAGACCGTGGTCTGGACCTGGTGAACGAACGTGTCGTAGAGGTCGTCGGCATCGAGCCCGCGAGCCCGGCCGCCGATGCCGGTCTGCAACTCGGCGACCTGATCGCCTCAGTGCAAGGCCGACTGGTTCAGGACGTCGACGACCTCCACCGCTTCCTCGCCAAATGGCCCGCCGGTCGCCCGTTCGATCTGGGCGTCATTCGCGACGGCCGAGAGATATTGATCAATGTCACGCCCACGGCATCGTGAAGTAGTTATCCGACTGTCGAAATCTGCGGGCATTTCCTAATTCTGACTTGATTCGTTATTCTGATTTCGTCATTCGGATTTCTCCCTATGCCCCTAGATTTTTTCCAGAATGTTCAGCACAGCCCGCGATTTCACGCATTCACGTTCGGCGTGTCGGAAATGCCGTTGTGGGCGCGGTTTATCGTCGCGATTCCGCTTATTCCGGGCGTCTTGCTGGTGGGCTTGTCATTACTGGCGGTTCTTGCTAGTATCCTCGCCCTTTTACTGATCACAGTTCCGGTCTATCTACTGGTGAAGTGGATCACGGGCGTGAAGGCCGTCCCGCGGGAGTATTTGTCCTCCGGATCGAGGCGGGTTCAGGCGACGGTAAGAGACGTGTAGACGACTGAAATACGTGCGATAGAGAACGCCCGATTGCAATTGCCCGCTAAACTGAACGATAAGAAACGAGTCCGCCATGGCTAAGAAGGAAATCGTAAACCAGTTCAAGATCTACGCCCCCGGCGGTACCGCAACGCCAGCGCCCCCGATCGGGCCGGCGCTGGGTCAGTATGGCGTCAACCCCGGCCAGTTCATCCAGCAGTTTAACGCTGCTACCGCCGCTCTTAAGGGCAAGGTCGTTGGCGTCGTCATCACCACCTACAAAGACCGCACCTTCAGCTTCGAGCTGAAGAGCTCGCCTGCTTCGGCGCTGCTGAAAGAAGCCGTTAAGGCAGACAAAGGCTCGGGAGAGCCGAACAAAAACAAGATCGGCAAGGTTACGTTCGCGCAGTTGCGGAAGATGGCCGAAGACAAGTTCAAGGACATGAACTCTTTCGACGTCGACGCCGCCGCCCGCCAGATCGCTGGAACGGCCAGGTCGATGGGGATTACGGTTGAAGGATAACGAGTAATGTCGCCGGATCGGATCAAACAGGTTCTGGGCCGTCGCCCATTTCAGCCGTTTGCGATCTACACTGGCGACGGTTCGACGGTGAATGTGCTCTCGCAAGAGTTCGCATTCCTGAAACCCGGCGGGCGCACGCTGGAGGTATCGGTCCCGAAGGTGCGCAATGCTCGTGAAGAGAGCGATTTTGAAGAACACACGATCGATGTTTTTCTGATCGCGAAAGTTGTCTCCCCGATCGTCGCAAATAAGCGACGGGCCGGTTGAAGGTGTTTTATGGATCGAGAGCAGATAAGTGAATTGCTGCAAGCGAAGCCATTCCAACCTTTTACCGTTCACACCGACGATGGTGACCTCATCGGTGTAAAGTCGCCGGAGTTCATTTGGATGCCACCGGTTGGTGATACCTTGTTCATTGCGGTGGAACTAGGTGACGGAGGCGCGACAAAGATGCTGAGCCTGCAGCATATATCGCAGGTCACTGTTGGGCCGGGCACGGAGATTAGGTTTCCGGGTAGTGCCGCTCAGTGAAAATAATTGAATAACGGGCGGACCACGGCCCTTTTTAGTGGGAGCTTACTGCGGACAAGCTTTGTTTTCGTCCGCGAAGGAGCATTGAACGATGGCGACACTCGTCATTAAGAGATCCAAGCGCTATAAGCAGGCCGCCGAGAAGGCGACCGAGCAGCTTTTTTCGGTGGAAGACGCCGTCAAGCACCTCAAGCAGTTCGCGCCGACCAAATTTGATCAGACGGTCGAACTAATTTTCTCCCTCGGCATCGATGCCAAGCAGGCTGACCAGGCCGTTCGATCGGCGGTCTCGCTGCCGCACGGTATTGGCAAGGTGAAGCGCGTGATTGCGTTTTGCCCTGAGCACCTGGTCACCGGCGCTCTGAATGCCGGCGCGCTCAAGGCCGGCGGGCAGGAACTGGTTGCCGAGATCGAGAAAGACGGCTTCACCGAATTTGATGTCGCCGTCGCGACGCCGGACATGATGCGTTTCGTATCACGCCTCGGCCGCGTGCTTGGTCCCAAGGGCCTGATGCCGTCGCCAAAGGCCGGCACCGTTACCCCCGAGATCGGCACCGCCGTTCGCGAATACGCCGCCGGTAAGACGGAGTTTCGCAATGATTCGGGCGGCAACGTACACACCGTCGTCGGCAAAGCGAGCTTCGGCAACGATAAGCTCGTCGCCAACATCCAGGCGATGATCGACACCATCAAGAAGCTCAAGCCGCAGACGGCCAAGGGCACGTATATCAAGCGCGTCATCCTCAAGGGTTCGATGACTCCGGCTGTACATGTGGCGGTGGCTTGAGGTGTTATTGGTTACTCGTTTCTTGTTACTCGGGCGCGATTAGATCATCGAGGCGCGTTTCGAATAACCAGCGACAAATAACAAATCACCAGTAACGAATAACGCACGAGAGGTAAGTCATGAGCAAGAAAATCAAAAACCTGATCGAGAAGGAACTCGGCAGCGAGTTCAAGGACGTCGAAGGCGTCGCCGTCATCAACCCGCGGGGTATGGACGGCAATAAGAACAATAAGCTGCGCCTGAAACTGCACGGCCGCGGGCTCAAGATGCTGGTGATCAAGAACACGCTCGCCCGGCGCGCGTCAGAGACAACCAGGATCAAGGGCTTCGACACGCTGCTCGACGGGCCCAGCGCCGTCATTTTCGGCAAAGCAGGTCTGCCCGACATCGCCCGGCTGCTGCTGGATGAGAAAAAGGCTGACGACAAGCTTGAGCTTCGCGGCATGTTCTTCGACGGCGAAGCCTATCCGGGCGAAGCAGGCGTGAAGACTGTCGGCTCGTTCCCGACGCGCGAAGAAGCGATTGCCGGCATCGTCGGTGCGATCCTCGGCGCCGGCGGCGGGTTGCTCGCAGCGCTGCAAGGCCCCGGCGGTTCGCTGGGTGGTATTTTGTCAGCGATCGAAGAGAAGGCGCCGAAAATCGCCGAAGAAGCCGCACCGGTTGAAGCCGCGGTGGTTGATGCAGCCCCGGCCGCGGATGCGGCGCCGGCTGTGTAATAGTGAAAAGCGACGAGTGGATAGTGACGAGTGTTTTTAACTCATCGCTCATCGCTTTCCACTTTGGACTGAATTTCCGACGGCCAGGACTGTCCCGAAAGGGTTAAAACGCTTCGATGTGAAGCGTGCTCTCCAGGCGGGAAACAGGATCGACACGATTGACCCGCGTTACGGGTTGGAAAAGGTGACTCATGTCAGAAGTAGCAAACGATATCAAGGAGCTTGGCGACAAGCTTTCGGGTTTGACCCTCAAGCAGGCTGTTGAACTGAAGAACTATCTCAAGGAAACCTACGGCATCGAGCCGGCCGCTGGTGGCGCTGTAATGGCTGCTGCTGGTCCTGCCGCCGCCGCTGAAGCGGTGGAAGAGAAGACGACTTTCGATGTCGTCCTCAAGGCTGCCGGCGAGAAGAAGATTCAGGTCATCAAGGTCGTTCGCGAAGCGACCGGCCTGGGCTTGAAGGAAGCCAAGGACCTCGTCGAGGCGGCACCCAAGGTCGTGAAGGAAGCCCTCACGAAGCCCGAGGCCGACAAGCTCGCCAAGAGCCTGACCGAGCAGGGTGCCACTGTCGAACTGAAGTAAGGTTGAACTGAGTAAGTTCGAGTGTGCGAAGTACCCTTCGGGGTGCCTCATTTAGACAGCTGCCAGCCCGACCGGTTCGCCGGCCGGGCTGGCTCGTTTTTATCCAATTCATGCCGCCGCTCATCGGTTTTGGCGGTTGATTGGAGATCGCCGATAAATCACTGCGTGGCATGCTTGACAGAACGGGGTGGGCGCATAAACTGTTTTGTTGCTGGATTGGTAGAATTACTTAAACAATAATCTTTTCACAGCCCGGGCTCGGAGACGTGGTTCGTTCCACGAGGATGAGGTCTGGCTGTCGTTATTTGCGCTGTGAAAAGAACTTATGTTCGCTGAACAACTTGTGGTTGAGAATGGCTCAAAGCTTGATCGGCAGGACGCCATTCTCTGAGAAACGACTTTAGCTACGTCAGAAACAGACGGACGTCGGCTGGGGTCGCTTATTCGTTTGATTCGGCGATTAGAAAAAGACAGCGGGTTGCTCCGTCAGACCAGCGACGGCGGCAGTTCCGACAACACTTGAGGACTTGCGATGAAGGTCACCGAAATCCGCGACTTCAGCAAGCGTGGCGATGCTATCGCCGTGCCTAACCTGATCAAAGTGCAGCAGGAGGCGTACACACGCTTCCTCCAGAAAGACACCGAGCCCACCAAGCGCAAATCCGAAGGGCTAGAAGCCCTGTTGCGTGAGGTGTTCCCGATCGTCAGCTATGACGAGAACCTCCGGCTCGACTACGTGAGCTACACGCTCGCCGAGGCGCGCTACACCACTGACGAATGCCGCGCACTGCGGTTGACCTACGGCATGCCGTTCCGCATTCAGGTCAAGCTGTCGCGCAAGGACAAAGACGAGATCCTCGAAGACTCGATCTACGTCGGCGAAATCCCCATCATGATCGGCGGCGGCGAGTTCATCATCAATGGCTCGGAACGCGTGATCGTGAATCAGCTTCACCGCTCGCCGGGCGTGGACTTCCTGATCGAAGTCCAGGAAGGCGATCGTCCGCTGCACGGATTCCGCGTAATTCCCGAGCGCGGCTCGTGGATCGAATGCTCGGTCACCAAGAAAGACGCGCTGGCGGTTCGCATCGATCAATCCAGCAAGATCCCGGCGACGACATTCATTCGCGCATTGGACGCGAAGTACTCGACCGCTGAGCAGATCATCCGCGAGTTCTACACGATCGAAAACGTGAAGGTCGGCCAACTACAGGCCGGCTACTACGCCGCCGCGTCGATCATCGACGCCGAGTCCGGCGAAGAGCTCGTCAAGGCCGGTTCGCAGATCGGTGAGGCGCTGGCGAAGATTCAGGCGTCGAGCCTTAAAACGATCGCGGTCGTCACCAAGGTCGCCGACCCGCTGATCCTCAACACGCTCGCCGAAGATACGGCCGAATCGCACGAAGCGGCGCTGATGAAGATCTACGCGCGGCTGCGTCCCGGCAATCCGCCGCAACTGGACAAAGCCAAGACGCTGTTCAACGAAAAGTTCTTCGACGGCAATCGCTACCGCCTCGGCCGAGTCGGTCGTTTCCGCATCAACCGCAAGTTCGACCAGAACGTTCCGGAAACGGAAATGGTTCTGCGCATCGAAGATTTCATCAACTCGCTGAAGTACATGTTCACGCTTCGTGCCGGCGAAGGTTATATCGATGACATCGATCACCTCGGCAACCGCCGTCTGCGAACGATCGACGAGTTGGCGGCCGAGGAACTCCGCAAGGGATTCCTTAAGCTGAAGCGCACCGTCCAGGAGCGCATGTCGCTGAAGGACCCGAACGAGATCACCAAAGTCGCCGAGCTGGTCAACAGCAAATCGATCTCGTCAGCCATCGATTTTTTCTTCGGCCGCGGCGAGCTCTCGCAGGTGGTCGATCAGACCAATCCGCTTAGCCAGCTTACGCACGAGCGCCGACTATCCGCGCTTGGACCAGGCGGCTTGAACCGCAAGCGCGCCGGCTTCGAAGTGCGCGACGTGCACATCTCCCACTACGGCCGTATCTGTCCGATCGAAACGCCTGAAGGCACGAACATCGGTCTGATCGCGTCGCTGTCGATCTATTCGGACATCGACGAATACGGCTTCCTCGTTACGCCGTACCGCGTCGTCCATGACGGCAAGGTTAACGGCTCGGTAAAATATCTTCGCGCCGACGAAGAGATGAAGGCCGTTCTCGCGCCGCCAGACGTGGTGAACAACAAGGAAGGCCACATCGATAAAGGCCAGCTACTCGCCCGCGTTGAAGGCGATCTCGCGACCGTCACCAGCAAAGATGTGCAGTACGTCGATATCTCGCCGAAGCAGACCGTCTCGGTCTCGGCGTCGCTGATCCCGTTCCTCGAGCACGACGACGCGAATCGCGCGCTCATGGGTTCGAACATGCAGCGTCAGGCCGTCCCGCTTCTGCGCACCGATCCGCCGATCATCGCGACCGGCATGGAAAAATCAGTCGCCCAGAACAGCGGCATGGTCGTCCGCGCCGAACGCGCGGGCGTGGTGACGTACGTCGATTCGGCTCGCATCCTGATCGACAACGCCGATGAATACGAACTCCGCAAGTTCCACGGGCTCAACGAGCGCACGTGTCTGAACCAGAAGCCGATCATCAAGAAAGGCCAGCGCGTGAAGCGCGGCCAGATCATCGCCGATTCCGCCGCCACGCAGCAAGGTGAACTGGCGCTTGGCCGTAACCTGCTCGTCGCGTTCATGACATTCGACGGCTACAACTTTGAAGACGCCATCGTTATCAACGAGCGATTGGTGAAGGAAGACGTGTTCACTTCGATCCATATCGAAGAGTACGACGTCGAAATTCGCGAGACCAAGCTCGGCCGCGAAGAATTCACGCGCGACATTCCGAACGTCAGCGAAAAGGCACTGGCCGATCTCGATGAGAGCGGCGTGGTGCGCGTCGGTGCTCGTGTCGGTCCCGGCGATATCCTCGTCGGCAAGATCAGCCCTAAGAGCAAGAGCGAACTGACGCCGGAAGAGAAGCTCCTTCATGCGATCTTCGGCCGCGCCGGCGAAGACGTGAAGAACGATTCTCTGGAAATGCCCGCCGGTGAAGAAGGCGTCGTTATCGACGCCAAGCGCTTCAGCCGTCGCATGCACATGACGGATGATCAGAAGAAGCAGTTGAAGAAGGACATCGACAAATACGAGAAAGAGCAGAATACCAAGGCCGTCGAGATTTTCCGCCAGATGATCGCGGAAATGAACGACGTGACCGGGCAGACCATGGTCGACCCGGACACCCGCCAGAAGGTCGGCCAGTCGGATAATGTTGAAGTCGTGCTCGAGCAGATCGAGGGCTTTAAGACCGACTGGATCAAAGGTAACAAGGAAGGCAAGGAGCAGGCGGTCAATACGTACAGCCGCTTCTGGCCACGCGTGCAGGCGGTACTGAAGGAAAAAGTTCGCCGCATGGAGCACATGAAGCGCGGCGACGAACTGCCGAGCGGCGTGCTCGAGATGGTCAAGATATACGTCGCGACCAAGCGAGCGCTCTCCGTCGGTGACAAAATGGCCGGCCGTCACGGGAACAAGGGCGTTATCGCCCGGATCGTTTCCGAAGAAGACATGCCGTTCCTAGCCGACGGCACGCCGGTTGACATCATGCTCAATCCGCTCGGCGTGCCGAGCCGCATGAATGTCGGTCAGATCTTGGAGACGCACCTCGGCTGGGCCGCGGCGGTTCTCGGATTCCAGGCCGTCACCCCCGTGTTCGATGGCGCCAATGAAGGCGAAATCTTCAAAGCGGTTGAAGAAGCGAACAAAGCGGTCGCCGATCGGCGTAAAGAACGCACGGCCAAGAAGGAAGTGCTCGACTCGCGCCAGATTGACGTCCAGATGCCCTACGGCGGCAAGGCGCAGCTTTATGATGGTCGAACCGGCGAACCGTTCGAGCAGCGTACGACAGTCGGCTACCTCTACATGCTGAAACTGCATCACCTGGTGGATGACAAGATCCACGCTCGCGCCACCGGCCCGTACTCCCTCATCACCCAGCAACCGCTCGGCGGCAAAGCCCGCACCGGCGGCCAGCGCTTCGGTGAGATGGAAGTCTGGGGCCTTGAGGCCTACGGCGCGGCGTACGTACTGCAGGAACTGCTCACAGTTAAATCCGACGACGTCGAAGGACGTACGAAAATATACGAGAGCATGGTCAAAGGCACCAATACGCTCGAAGCCGGTACGCCCGTTTCATTCGACGTGCTGTGCAACGAGATTCGCGGGCTGGGTCTTAATATCCAACTTGAGAAGAAGAAGGGCGCAGCGACTGCGATGGATGAGGATCTGATGTGACAGAATGCTGAAAGACGAGAATAAATCGGAGTCGAAGTGGACGAGCCAGAACAGAGTAGTTTGTTGCGAACGATCGGCGATTTAAAAAAATCGTGAACCGTTTGCTCCGTTTTCGATCGTGGTGACCAGCGGTGATCACTATCGGATCGAGGCTCCGCAGAATCTTGTCAGGATGAAGACCGAGTATTTTTATGCCCATCCGGACTCGGACAATTTTGTTTTCATCCGTATCAATCAGATCGTTGCGATTGAACGGTCGAGTGGAAAACGTCCTGTACGTAAAGCTTCATGAAGTGATCGGTTTTGATTTGGGACATTTCGGTTGGGTCCATTTTAACCCCTCACGCGAAGCAAGAGTTTTTCATGGCCGCTGAAGAAGAGCTTGGAATTTTGCAGATTATTCGCGAATTGCGTTCGCGAACCCCGTTTAATCCGTTTCGGATTGTGATGGGTAGCGGTGAGTCTCACGTGGTTGAGAATTCCGAGCTTCTGGCCATCGGGCAGTCGCAGTTGATCTATTGTAAGCCTCATTCGGACCGAGTGGTCTATCTGAGGCTGAATCAGATCAGTGAAGTTGAAGACTTGGGTGACAAGCGAGTCGCGAGTTGATCTGAGAAGAAAACTATGGTCTCGGCCTTGCGAAGACTCGGCGTATTTCTGTTTTGCCTCGGCGCTATCGCCGTGGTGACAGCACTGGTGCCGGTGGGGTTGGCGGTTGTGGATGAGAAGAAGGAGCAGGCCTGGCTCGCGATTGCGATGGTCGGCGGGCTGCTCGTGGTGTCCGGGTTGGTGATGGATTGGCTGGGTACCCAGGTGATCCGTGAAAGTCCCGCGGCTGTGCTGCAGCCGGATTCGCGTCCGCCGACAATGAGGATTTCCTCAAAGCCGGCAGGGCCGAAGGGTTATCGAGAAGATTTGATGGCTTAACCAGCCAACGTCGCTTCGGCGACACGGTTTATTGGAGATCGACGATGTCAGAAGCCCTGTACGACCGTGTTAATGATTACGGATCAGTCAAGATTCAACTCGCCAGCCCGAACGACATCCGTTCGTGGTCCTTCGGCGAAGTTAAGAAGCCTGAGACCATCAATTACCGCACCTACCGCGCGGAAAAAGATGGCCTGTTCTGCGAGCGGATCTTCGGTCCGGAGCGCGACTGGGAATGCTCGTGCGGCAAGTACAAGGGCACGAAGTACAAGGGAATCATCTGCGACCGCTGCGGTGTGAAGGTGACGCACTCCCGCGTCCGCCGCAAGCGCATGGGCCACATCAACCTGGCCGCGCCGTTCGTGCACATCTGGTTATTCAAGGCTCTGCCGTCGCGCCTGGGCGCGTTGCTGGACATGAAGACCAGCGACATTGAAAAGATCGTCTATTTTCAGGATTACGTCGTCACCGATCCCGGTAAGACGCCGTTGAAGAAGAAGCAGCTTCTCAC
>JACMML010000393.1 GCA_014379105.1 Phycisphaerae bacterium | reverse complement strand
TCGCCGACTCACCGACTCGCCGTCTCCTCCGCCTACTACGGAAGCGCGTCAATTCTCCCCATCAGTTACGTCTACATCGCGTTGATGGGCAGCGAAGGCCTCAAGCGCGCCACCGAAATCGCTATTCTCAACGCCAACTACATGGCCAAGCGCCTTGAATCGCATTACCCGATTCTCTATCGCGGAAAGAACGGCACGTGCGCACATGAATTTATCGTCGACTGCCGGGCTTTCGAGAGAAGTGCTAATGTAAAGGTGGAAGACATCGCCAAGCGGCTGATGGATTTTGGCTTCCACGCCCCCACGATGAGTTGGCCGGTGCCTGGCACGTTGATGATCGAGCCGACCGAGAGCGAATCCAAGCACGAGTTGGACCGTCTGGTTGATGCGCTGATCATCATCCGCGAAGAGATCCGCGCGATCGAAGATGGGCGGCTCGATAAGGAGGACAACCCCCTGAAGCACGCCCCCCACACCGCCAGCGCTATCAGCAGCGACGACTGGAAGCACCGCTATTCGCGCAAGCAGGCGGCGTATCCCGCGCCGTGGCTGCGTGAGTGGAAATTCTGGCCGCCCGTTGCGCGCGTTGATAACGTATACGGCGACCGCAATCTCGTCTGCACCTGTCCGCCAATGAGCGATTACGGCTCGTAAAAGCCTCTTTTGGCGAATGCTGAAAAATCGTGTACGATCTCCGATTCGCCCCGGGGCGTAGCTCAGCTTGGCTAGAGCGCCTGGTTTGGGACCAGGAGGTCGCATGTTCGAATCATGTCGCCCCGATTTCTCGTCATTCCTTTGATGCAAACAAGTCGCTGCGAAGAGTGACCTTCGCGTCGCTACTTCCGGCTCACGAAATACCGCTTCCCCTTTTGACCATGAAAGCTGATGCACTGGCCGTTGGTGTTATCCAGAGAAAAAGGGATCTCCGCTCCACCAGCGCGGATCGCCACGCTTTTGCCCGGCCATGGGTTCATCAATTGGCAGTGCACGTCGCGACGCGGCTCAATCTCGACGTAGGTCACGGCACTGTTATCCCGGCACGCTGAGACCAGCAGCCCACCACGGGCCTGATAGTGACGAAACGCCACCTCGCTACTGGGCACACACGGAAATAGGTGGATTCGGCCACTTCGACTATTGAGCAGCCGCTCAGGGCTCGGTCCGCCGCCAAGCGCCAAATCGTGCTCACGCGGCGTCGGACGGCCTAAGCCAGTGCCCATATTGACCGGGCGACCGAGCAGGACGAGCGTCTCGCCAGTGCCGCCCGAGCGGAGCTCATTCACAGTACGCACCATCATCTCTTTAGTCGCTTCGTCCGAGTCCAGATTGATGTCGTCTGACAGCAGCGTCGGATAGCACCCAACGTCCCATGGATGCTCACCGCTTCCGCGCCACGGTTCGACGCCCGGCAAGCCTGCAAAAACTACCCCCCGCTCTTTCGGCCATGTGGGATATGACGCGAGATTGTCTGCGATCTGCGTCCACTTGGACCATTGATCCGCATCGAGCCCCAAAAGTTTCCCGGCCTCGGTCGTTCGAAGCAGCGCCCACCTGAACAAGCACAACGCGGCGATGCAGTCGCGGTTTCGGCTTAGGCCTGCGTAGAATCCCCACGATTCTTCCTGCATGCACGGAACGATGTGATACTTTCCGTCCGCCTCTTTAGTGACGTAGGCGGCGTAGAAAAGCGCCATCTCGCGCATCATTGGATAGCAGGTCTCCCTCAGGAAACGCTCGTCGCCGGTGTAGTCCCACTCGTCCCAGACGGCTTTGAGAATCTGTGCCATCGTATCGACAGCAAATTCCAGCGCGAAATTCGTGTGAACGTAAATGTCCGGCTTGACCGGCGGAAGGAACCCGTGCGTGATGTACATGCCCGGCATGTCGAACACCTCGCGCGCATTCTTGCGCGAAGCATCCATCCAATGTTCGACTAGCTGCTTCCACATGTCCACGGCGTCGCCGCGACCGTTCACCCATTTGTGCGTATAGAATACTTCGTTGTAACAGGGAAGACCGCTGTAAGCCTGCGGCTCGGTCTCAGGAACGCAGTAGTGCGCGCTGGCCTGGTATTTCCGCATGTCGGTTTTCGTGCCGCCGCCGTGTTTGGAGAACCAACTGTAGAAAATGTCCGTGACGTTCTCGGACGCTTCGTAGCCGGTGTTGCCGTAGAACGTTCGCCCGTTTTCGCGGCGATCGTAGAGATCGCCGTACCATTTGGCGTTCTCGGCGGCGATTCCGTCAAACCCGCCTGCGGCCGCGGCGTCCAATCGCTTGCGCGCCTCAACCATCACGTCACCACCGTCCGCATCGACGGTACTCACGACTGCAATGAATCCGGTTGTCTTGGTACTTGTTTTTGGAACAAATGACGCAGTCGCCGCTGTTCCCTCCGCGTCCCGAAGCGCCGCATTGGGCGACGGCGTGCCCAGGCCGGCGCCGGTGGTGGTGCTCAGTGTGGCCGACGGGTCATCGACAAGACCGAGCATGATGAACTCAAAGCCATTGGGGAAAGTCTTTTCCGCCGGAAGCTTTTGGCGGACCCAGAAATACCGCCCATCGGTTCCGGACATGGGAGGTTCGATGCCGTCGTTCCGTGTGTCGGCATTGCGATAGACCCGCAGACTGATCGGCTGAGCGAGTCCGCTCCAGCTCCCGCGGACGGCGAACACGTTTTGCGTCATGGACGCGGCATACTCAAGGATCGCTTTGCCGCTGTCTTTCGCGACCGTCATCGTCGCAACGCCATCGGCGCAGCAATGGGCGATCTCCGGCTGCGGTGCGCCTTGAAGCTCATCGATCGCGAGAATGATCTGACCTGTGACCTTCATTAGTGCTTTACGGTTGCCGCGTAACGGGTCGGTCATCGAGCCGTCCGCCATCAGCATGTTCCAGTTCGGACGGGTTGTTTTCCTGTCATGCTCACCGGCCGTCCTGGTGTACTTCTTTGCCCCCGGCGCCATCGCGTTATCGACGACGTCTTTCATCTTCGGAAACGGCGCTTGTGTGATACGCCGGTCCCAGATGTCATTCTTCAAAAGACTCAGCGTGACTCGATGGCTTGGTCCCCATATCGCGGTGCGCGTTGAAAGACTGAGGATTTGCGTCCCGGTTCCCTGTCCCTCCGATGGCGCAGACGGCCGGACGGGCAGCGCGGCATTCACGAAGACCTTTTTTGCCGCTTCGCGCAGTAGCATTTCCCGTTCCCACGGTAGTGACGGCAAGACGTTCAGGGGCGCGACTTGCTGGGCAAGCAATTCAGCCGCCGAGAATCCGGTCCAGCCAATGGCGGCGCTTGCCGCTGCGCCCTTGATAATGTCGCGCCGTGATACTTTCATCGCCATCGCTCCTCATTAGAATTGCCCATCTCGCGCGTCCGATGCACACGAAGACTATTCGCTCCATCGATGCCGGCAAACTGTCATTTTGCGCAAAACGGGCCGAGATTGCTCGTGATATGCGATGATTACTTGTCAACGTTGACGGGGAATTAGGGCAGATCGACCGTCACCGGCGAAGCCCGAGCGATTCTCCGGGCGGCCAGTAATCCGTGCTTGGGCGCCAAGACCATCGCGAGTACGAAAAGGAGGGCCTGCGTCAGCACGATGCAGGAGCCGGTCGCTCCGTCGAGGAAGTAGCTGACATACGTGCCCACCAGTGCCGAGAACACGGCGCTGATGACCGCGATCAGAAGCATGCGGTCGAATCGATCGCTGATCAGGTAAGCGATGCATCCGGGTGTGATCAGCATCGCGACCGTCAGGATGATCCCGACCGCCTGCAGCGCCGCCACGATCGTCGCGGATAGGACCGACAGAAGCAGGTAATGCAGAAACGTCGTGTTCATACCGACGACTTTTGCGTGATTCTGGTCGAAGCAGTAGAGCAGCAGATCTTTGCGCAGTGCGAGCATCACGCAGAGCGCAATCGATGCAGTCACGGTGGCTTGAATCATGTCAGATCGTTCGATGCCCAGGAGACTGCCAAAGAGAATGTGGTTGAGATGGACATCGGTCTGTACCCGGCTGAACATGACGAGCCCCAGCGCGAATAGACCAGTGAAGACGATCCCCATCACCGTGTCTTCCTTGACCCGGCTATGCGTTTTGATCCAACCGGTCGAGCCGGCGCAGACCAGGCCCGAGAGAAATGCCCCCAGTGCCAGCGGCGCACCGACGATATATGCCAGGACAATCCCCGGCAGCACCGCATGCGAAATAGCGTCGCCCATCAGCGACCAGCCTTCGAGCACGAGATAGCACGAAAGCACGGCGCACACCGCACCAATCAGCGCCGCCACTAGCAGCGCTTCGATCATGAACCCGTACTGGAAAGGCTCGAAGATCCTCGTCATCGCATCACCGCCCCCGACGGGACAGGCTCACCCGGCACCCCGGTCATTAGCGCCGTCACCGAAGCGCGGCCTTTGAGCCAACTGGCAATCACGCCATGCTTAGGCGCCAGCATCAGTGCCGTCAGAAATACCGCGGTCTGCAGCACCACGATGCATCCGCCGGTGGATGCATTGACGAAAAAGCTGACATATGCCCCGATTAGAGAGGTCAGGACCCCCATCACCATCGCGATGATCATCATCCTTCCAAACCGGTCGGTCAGCAGATAAGCAGTCGCGCCCGGCGTGACCAGCATCGCGACCACGAGGCACGCCCCCACCGCCTGCAGCGCCGCCACCGCTGTCGCGGCCAGCAGCGTAAGCAGCGTGACGTGCAAAACGCCCACGTTGAGCCCGATGGCGCGCGCCTGGTTTGGGTCGAACGAATGCAGCAGCAGGTCCCGCCACTTTAGCGCAACCACGAGCATTGTAACCGACGAGATGATCAGCATCTGCCAGATATCTCCCGCGGCGATGCCGAGAATGTTGCCGAAAACGATCGTATTGAGTTTGATATTGCTCGGGTAAAGCGAAATCATCAAAACGCCGGCCGCAAAGAAGGTGGTGAAGACGATTCCGATCACCGCGTCTTCGCGGATTCGCGTTCTTGATTTTATAAATCCCATGCACAGCGCCGCCAGAATCCCCGAAACAAAAGCGCCCAGCGCGAACGGGAGCCCGAGCATGTACGCCAGTGATACGCCGGGCACCACGGCATGCGAAAGGGCATCCCCCATGAGTGACCACCCCTTGAGCGTCACGAAACAAGACAGGCACGCGCAGACGCCGCCGATCATCGCGCTGACGAACATCGCCTTGAGCATCAGATCGTAATGAAACGGGGAGAGCAGATATTCGATCATGGCTCGCTCCCGGCCTTTTGATCGTCATTGCGCGCCTTGCGGCGTTCCAGCCGCCCGCCAGCGCCGACGACCAGCGCGCCTTCGTCGTCAGTCAGCACCACCAACTCATTACGCTCGGCACCGGGTACGTCTGTGTGATCGAGACGCAGGTGACGCAGCGCTCCGCCGAAAGCGAGCGCGAGATTCTCTTCGGTGAAGGTGGTTTCGGTCGGACCGAATGCCAGCACCGTCCGGTTGATCATGACAACCTGATCGCAGAACTCCGGCACCGTACCCAGGTTATGCGTTGACACGAGAATAATGTGCCCATCGTCGCGCAGCTCACGGAGAAGCGCGATGATCGCTCCCTCGGTCTTGAAATCCACACCCGTGAATGGCTCGTCCAGGAGGATGATTCGCCCCTGCTGGGCGAGCGCGCGGGCGAGGAAGACGCGCTTTTTCTGTCCGCCAGACAACTCACCGATCTGGCGATCTTTGAACTCGGTCATCTTCACGCGCTCGAGACTCTCCATCGCGAGGCGTTTGTCCTGGGCCCCGGGGATGCGCAGAAAATTCATGTAACCGTAGCGGCCCATCAGAACGACGTCCCACACGCTGACCGGAAATGACCAGTCCACATCTTCCGACTGAGGAACGTACGCCACCCAGTTCTTTTTATGCGCCGCTTTCACCGGGTCGCCGGCGATACGAACGGTTCCACGCACCGGGCGAACGAACCCCATAATGGCTTTAAATAGCGTTGACTTGCCGCTTCCGTTTACGCCGACCAGCGCGCAAATTGTCCCGGGATTGAGCGAAAAACTCGCGTCATGGAGCGCCACATGCCCATTGTTGTAGGCAACAGTGACGTCTTGAACCACCAGATCAATTCCCTGCGCGATATGATCCATTTCACTTACCCTCGAACGCAGCGACGATAGTCTGGGCGTTGTACGAGAGGAGTTTCAGATAGGTCGGGGCCACGCCATTGGCGTCGGTCAGGGAATCGACATACAGCACGCCGCCGTAGCGGGCGCCGGTTTCGTTGCAGACCTGCCGCTGTGGTTTATCGCTGATCGTGCTTTCGGAGAAGCAGACGGGGATTTTGTACTGGCGCACGGTATCGATCACCTTGCGAATCTGCTGCGGAGTTCCTTCCTCATCGGCATTCACCGGCCACAGTGACAGCTCCTTGAGCCCGTAATCGCGCGCAAGGTATGAAAAGGCTCCCTCGCAGGTGACGAGCCAACGCTGCTCGACAGGAATCTCGGCGAGCTTCGCGCGCAGCGGCGCATCCACCTCTTTGAGCTGCTGTGTGTAGGCGGCCGCGTTCCGGTTGTAGGTTTCTTCGTTTGCCGGATCGATCTTCACCAGCGCGCGCCGAATATTTTCCACATAAATGACCGCATTAGCCGGCGACATCCAGGAGTGCGGGTTTGGTTTGCCGTTGTACGGACCTTCGGCGATTCCCATCGGCGTGATTCCATCACTCAGATCCACACCGGGAACATTCTTTACTTTTCCCATGAACCGCTCAAACCATCGTTCCAGCCCCATCCCGTTTCGCAGCACGAGGTCTGCAGACTGCGCCTTGACGATGTCCAACGGCGTCGGTTCGTAGTCGTGAATCTCCGCCCCCGGCTTGGTGATGGATTCCACGATCGCCTTATCGCCGGCCACATTCTGCGCCATGTCCTGTAGGATCGTGAATGTCGTGACTACGCGCTTCAGCTTTGGCTTGCTGGGATCGGACGCGGTATCGGCGCCGCCGCAGCCGGTCAGCCCGAGCAGGACTACTACCATGATCCATACGCATCGATTGAGAAGATTCATTTCGCTGGCATCCCGTTCTGTGATCTGTTGATTCAACTATTTTCCTAAAACCGAAATGACGTGCCGGCAATAACGGTGAAATCGTCGGCGCTGTCGGAGATGCCGACGGTGCCACCGCAATCCAAAATCCAGTGATCGTTGATCGCGTAAGTCAGCCCGCCGCTGGCGATCGCCTGGTAGCTGGCCGATGTCTCATGGGGAGCGATGCCGATGTATTCGACATAGCCGCTCAGGTCGCCGGCGATCGGGTGGCCAATCGTCGCGGTATGAACAAGGTTGAAGCCGTAGTCGTCCGCCGCGTCGTTGTAGACATAATCCAGTTTAGCCATCAGCCCCAGCGAGAAATCATTCGGCAATGAGATCGCCAAAGGCAGCATGATGCCGCCTTCAACATGATCGTTGGATAGCTGATCCGAACCGGTCGGGAGCTTGATGAACGGCATTATCGCCAGCGCGGTCTCCCCGCCGTCATTTCCCAATAGATTCAGTTTCAGGCGGATCTGGGTATCGTCGCTCAATCCACTTTGGGACTGACTCGAATCATCTGTTTCGGTTTCTATTCGTTCGTAAGGCGTGAAGACGAACTGCACATCAACATTGTTCAGCAAACCGACTTTAATATTGGTCGGGAGCACGCCCAGCGTGTTCGTACGTTCGCCGTCATCGTCGTTTGAGGCATAGTCAACGAAACTGAGCTCGACCTGCACATGGCCGGCATCGACGGAATACGGGCTTTCCGTGGTGTCCGGACGATCAGTGCTCATCTCCCGCATCAAATGGCGAGGGGTGGGGTTGAGGAGTGAAAATGCGCCCTTTTCCGCTATGCCAACGTCCGCAGCCAGCAGGCTTGATGCAAAAATCGCGAGCGCTGGGATTGCAATCGCTTTTGAGAACAAGTGGCAGAAATCATTTCCCAGCATCAAGACTCCGTATTGTGGTACTCAAATGCAACATTTTGAATAGTCAAAATACTCTACTCGTTTGGTCTCGGGGGATCAAGGTTATGTATTTTCGCTGGATTCTCAGGCTGACAATCCGACTGCCTTTAGTGCCTGCCGCCACTCGACATAGAGGTAGGGAATGGATAACTCCACGTGCAGTTGTTTCAGCCGCAGGTGAAATGCCTCGTATTGATCCTGCTGCCATTCCTGAGCGCGGGGATCGCAGAAAAAAACCCGGCAACCGAACGGCCGGATGGTGTGGACGGTGCAGAGCTTGTTCTGCTGGAAGACGCACGCGCCACCTGCGCCGATGACCGGCAACGCCGCGGCCGTCACGGGCGATACTGGCGCGATCTCCTGAACAAACGCGGCCAATTCGATTGTCGTAACGAAAAGCCGGTGCCCAAATTCGTCAAAGCGGCAGCATCTGCCGGAAATATCACAGCGCGGAGCGCGAATATTGATCTGCGTTTGAATATCCGCATAGACCGCCCGAACCCGCGTCAAAAGCTCCGGGTGAAGCCGCGCGGTGTGCACGGCCTGCCGCAGCACCTCCATTTGTTCGTCTGACAACGCGAGCATGAACTCGATCCTACCCGCCTTGAAAAACGTCCGCATCCACGGACAATGCCCACGCCAATTTCCAGTAGTTTGACCGTTTACGCTAAAGATCGACCCATAATGAAGAAACTGCTCGTAGCCAACCGATCTGAAATCGCCATCCGCGTCATGCGCGCCGCCACCGAACTGGGCCTGCGGACGGTGGCGATTTACACATACGAAGACCGGTTCGCATTGCATCGCTTTAAAGCTGACGAATCGTACCAGCTTGGCGCACCGCTGGGTGGCGTGCCAGTCAAAGGTTACCTGAATATTCCGGCGATCATCGAGGTGGCTCGGAACTGCGGCGCCGATGCGATCCACCCGGGATACGGCTTTCTGTCTGAAAACGCCGGACTCGCCCGGGCGTGCCGCGAGAACGGCATCGAGTTTGTCGGACCGACTGCCGAGATGCTGGAGATGTTCGGCGATAAGACCGCCGCCAAGCGCCTCGCGGATATCGCGAAGGTGCCGACGATCCCCGGTACCGAGCACGGATTGAAAGACCTCAAGGCCGTCGATAAAGCCGCGAAGGAAATCGGCTACCCAATTATCATCAAAGCCAGCTTCGGCGGCGGCGGACGCGGGATGCGCGTCGTCGAGAAACCCGATGAGCTGGCGGGCAAACTCGAAGAGGCGCAGCGCGAAGCCGGCGCAGCGTTCGGGCGATCTGAAGTCTTTGTCGAACGCTACATCAAGCGCGCCAAGCACATTGAGGTGCAGATTCTCGGGGACAAGCACGGCAACCTCGTGCACCTATGGGAGCGAGATTGCTCCGTCCAGCGGCGGCATCAAAAGGTGGTCGAGGTCGCGCCGTCGTTCAACCTGGCGCGTCCCCTGCGCGAAGCGATCTGCGAATCGGCTGTGAAGCTGATGAAGAGCGCCAATTACGTCAACGCCGGCACGGTCGAGTTCCTGCTCGATGCCGATCGCGGCGAGTTCTTTTTCATTGAAGTTAATCCACGCATCCAGGTGGAGCACACGGTCACCGAGCAGGTGACCGGCATCGACCTGGTGAAGAGCCAGATCCTGGTCGCTCAAGGCCATAAGCTGCACGAAGCGCGGATTAATATTCCGCAGCAATCGGCGATCGAAACCAACGGCATGGCCATCCAGTGCCGGATCACCACCGAAGACCCGCAGAACAAGTTCATCCCCGATTACGGACGGCTGACCACCTACCGCTCGCCGGCCGGCTTCGGGATCCGGCTGGATGGCGGCAGCGCGTTCTCCGGCGCGGTCATCACGCCTTATTTTGATTCGCTCCTTGTGAAGCTCACGGCGTGGGGGAAAACGCCTGACGACGCGATAAAACGCACGGACCGGGCGCTTCGAGAATTCCGAGTACGCGGCGTGAAGAGCAACATTCCCTTCCTTGAAAACCTCATCAACCACCCCACCTTCGTCAAAGGCGAAGCGACGACCACGTTCATCGATAAACACCCCGAACTCTTCAAATTCGCGGCCAAGAAGGATCGTGCGACCAAGTTGCTTGGCTATATCGGAAACGTGATCGTCAACAGTCGCACGGACGTAAAAGGGAAAGTTAATCATAAGAAGGAACTGCCGGTGCCGGGCATTCCCCCGCTCGATTACGGACAACCGATGCCGGCCGGTACGCGCACGCGGCTTCTCGAGGTCGGCCCGGAGCAATTCTGCCAGTGGGTGTTGAAGCAGAAGCCTCTGTTGATCACCGATACGACGATGCGGGATGCCCATCAATCGCTGCTCGCGACGCGGCTGCGCACATACGACATGCTGCGCATCTCCGACTTCTACGCTCGCCGGCTCAACCGGCTTTTCAGCCTCGAATGCTGGGGCGGCGCAACCTTCGACACGGCCATGCGGTTTCTGCAGGAAGACCCGTGGGAACGACTCACCGAATTGCGCAAGCGCGTACCCAACGTGCTGCTACAGATGCTCTTCCGCGGGAATAACGCGGTCGGCTACACCAATTATCCGGACAACGTCGTCAAAGCATTCGTTCGGCATGCGTCGCTGCGCGGGATGGATATTTTTCGCATCTTCGACTCGCTCAATGTCCCCGAGAACATGGCCGTCGGGATGGAGGCCGTGCGGACGGAGACCAAGTCGCTTTGCGAAGCGGCGATTTGTTACACGGGGGACATTCTGAACCCGGCGCGGTCGAAATATTCACTGAAATATTACGTCAATCTCGCGAAAAAGCTGACCGGCATGGGCGCGCATATCCTCGCGATCAAGGATATGGCCGGCTTGTGCAAACCTTATGCGGCGCATGCGCTGGTGAAGGCGCTGAAAAATGAGATCGATATCCCGATACATTTTCACACCCATGACACGAGCGGCATCAATGCCGGGTCGATCCTGCGTGCCGCAGATGCCGGCGTGGATATCGCGGACGCGGCGTTGTCGGCGTTTAGTGGCGTGACCAGTCAGCCAAACCTGAACTCAATCGTCGCGGCGCTGCAGCACACGCCGCGCGATACCAAACTCGATCTTGATTCGCTGAACGACGCTTCCATCTATTGGGAGCAGACACGCGAGTTGTATTATCCCTTCGAAGAGCACACCAAAGCACCAACCGCCGAGGTCTACGAACACGAGATGCCCGGCGGGCAGTTCACCAATCTTAAGCAACAGGCAAAATCACTTCATCTTGAAGATCGCTGGAAAGACATCGCCAGCGCCTACGCAGAGGTGAACCAGTTGTTCGGCGACATCGTGAAAGTCACCCCATCCAGCAAAGTCGTTGGAGATATGGCGCTGTTCATGGTGACCAACAATCTGACGCCGATGGACGTGCTTAACCCCGCGAAAAAGCTCGGATTCCCACGAAGCGTTGTGGAGATGATGCAAGGCGCGATCGGCGTCCCTGAAGGCGGCTGGCCGAAAGTGCTGCAAAAGATCATCCTTGATTCGGCGGGCGTCAAAGCCCACAAGGGATCACTTTCGGCGTCACTCCCCAAGGCGGACTTGAAGAAAGTTCAGAAGGAACTGACCGAAAAAATCCGCCGCGAGGCGACTGACGATGACGTCATGAGCCACCTGATGTACCCGCAGGTGTTCGGCGAATTTGAAGATCACCGCCGGCTCTTCAACGACACTTCTGTCCTGCCGACAAGCACATTCTTCTATGGCATGCAACGCGGCGAAGAGATCAGCGTGGAGATCGAGCCGGGCAAGACGCTGATCATCCGCTTCCTCACGCTCAGCGAGCCGCACGACGACGGCACGCGCACCGTCTTCTTTGAACTCAACGGCCAGCCACGTGAAGTGCGGACCATCGACCGCAGCCTCGAAGGAAAGTTGCACAAACAAGCCAAGGCCGACCCGGACAACGCACATCACGTCGGTGCGCCGATGCCCGGAAAGATCAGCACTGTGAGCGTCAAGCCGGGCCAAGTGGTAAAAGAAGGCGAAAAGCTGCTCAGCATCGAAGCGATGAAAATGGAGACAGCCGTCTACGCGCCGCGCGCTGCTGCCGTCACGTCAGTAGAAGTCAAACTGGGCACCACTGTCGCGGCCGGCGATCTATTGATCGTGCTGGAATAATCATGCCGCGGAGAACGATGCCGGCGACCGATAACTCGTATCATCTTGCGACGCTGCGCCGCGCTCTCAAGCCGTTTCGGCTGTACTTCTATACCCGCATCCGTTCGACCAACGAGCACGCCGCCAAGCTCCGCCGCAGCGGTAAGCTATATGCGCCGGCGATCCTCGTCGCGGCACGCCAGTTGGCAGGTCGAGGTCGGGGGAGCAATGTGTGGTGGTCCGGGCCAGGATCGATCACGGTCACTTTCGTCATTCCGATCGACGCGGGCATTTTGCCGCACCAGGTTCCGATCATTGCGGGTTTGGGAGTTTTGCGGGGAGTGCACAAGCTCTGTAATAACACTGATTCCCGACTGAAATGGCCTAACGATCTGCTTCACGATGACCTCAAACTCGCCGGCCTGCTCTGCGAGCGGGTCGAAGGAGCGGATCTGATCGGACTGGGTCTAAATGTCAACCTCGATCTTGACGAAGTACCTTCCAGCCTGAGGCATCGCGTAACCACCGTGGCCGCAGTCGCAGGGCGGCAAATATCGGTCCAGAAGGCGCTTACGACAATCGCCGCCGAACTGGCCGGCCTATTATTGTCAAAGGATTTTGGGTCATTTGCCCAGGTCCTGAAGGAGTACAACCGCTCGCACGCGTTGAAGGATCGACGCGTTCGCATCAGCGAACCGGGCGGCAAAGTGGTACAAGGAATCTGTGAAGGACTCGACCAGGAGGGTCGGCTCCTGGTGAGGACGCCGGCGGGCCTTCAAAGGCTCGTTGCCGGCAATGTAGAACTGTTATGAACCGGCTGGGACATTGGGATTCTCCCGGCCGCACCATAGAGTCTCTCGGCGATAAGTTATGACGAAGTTAAATCGAATCAGCATCCTCTGCCTTGCGATCCTCGGACTCCACGCCGGCGGCTGCGCCGACATCAGCCCGGGCAAGCTATCCAATATCCAACCCCTCGCCGAGGCCAAGAGCCCGCGCGTGGGACGGGTATATCTTTTCCGCGGGTTCATTGGCGTCTTCTCGACCGGAATGAACACGCTCGGCGAAGAGCTGAACAAGCAAGGCGTCACCACGTTTGTCTTTCAATCCGATCAATGGGCGAGCGTCGCGGACACCATCGCGGAGCAATATAAATCGAACCCCCGCGCCGAGCCGGTTGCGCTGGTAGGGCACAGCTACGGAGCCGACAACATCGTCCGCGTGGCGCTGCGCCTGAAAGAAAAGAATGTGAAAGTCGATCTGTTGATCACGCTGGACCCCGTGACGCCCCCCAAAGTGCCGGCCAATGTTGTTCGCGTCGTCAATCTCTATCAGTCCAACGGCGCGATGGACAGCCTCCCGTGGCTCCGCGGCATCCCCCTCGAGGCCGAGCAGCCAAACACCGTCGATGTCGCGAATCTTAATATTCGCAAGGACCGCACGGACCTGCTCGACAATGACCTGAACCATTTCAATATTGAGAAGAAGACCAAGATCCACGCCGAGGTGATCAAGCAGATTCAAGCGATCTGCGTCACGCGGCAGGTCTGGGCCGCTCGCACCGCGCCGCCGGCGAACGCGGTTTACCGCGCTGAGGCCCGCACCACGACAGGCACAGTCGCGAACACGCTGTCGGCCGCGCCCAACTCGGGGACCGCGCCGCGGGCGAAGGTGGAGTAGCTTCGCGTCTCCTTACCGTCTCACCCAAGCTTAATCGCACAAGTCGTTGAGCAGGCGCCAAAATCGCAGGCGTAATCGCCCGACGAGCGGCCTATCAACTCCACAAAATCAATCCCGGCTCGAACTGAGTCGCCAGGTCTTCCAAGCCAGGAATGACCCGGACCGCAAAGCCCTGTCGGCCGGATGTCTGGCAAGCGATTCGGCCGGTGAAAAGGTGGCGGCCGGGCGCGACTTCGCGCGTGTGCGGCATGCGGGTGACATTCGGGCTGTCGATCTCGTCTCCCGCGCCGGTGAGCGCGCCGGAGAAGAGCTGGATCGTGATGTCCGCAGGCACGAGATCACCAAGTTCAACCAGCGCCTCGACCTGCATCGCTTCCCCCACCTTGTAATGCCCGTTGCCGCTGGTGTGGATGCCCAGCACCTTGATGCCGCCCCACTTGGCGCGAAGCCGGTCCTTGCTGTGAGCCAGCGAAACCGCCCGCTTCAGGCCACCCTCAGCCAGCACGCTCCCGCGGCGGCCGGCGGGGATATAAAACGTCTCGGCGTATTCGCGCACCATTCGGTTGGTATTGAAATACGGCGCAAGCACACGCATGCAGGCTTTCATACGACGCACCCATTCGTGCGGGACGTGATCGACACCACGATCATAGAACGTCGGGATGATCTGCTTCTCGAGCAGGTCGTACAGTGCCTGACTCTCGACATAATCCTGGTAATTCGTATCCGGGTATGATTCTCCGTGCCCGATCGCCCAGCCGGTGAGCGGGTCCATCGCGAATCCTTCCACCCACCACCCGTCAAGGATCGAGCAGTTCAGCACGCCATTGACGGCCGCCTTCATGCCGCTGGTGCCGCTGGCTTCGTAAGGCCGGCGCGGGGTGTTGAGCCACACGTCGACGCCTTGCACGAGGTGCCTTGCGACATTCATGTCGTAGTTTTCGATGAAGACCATCTTGCGGCGAATCTGCGGGTCGCGGCAGAAATTGACGATCGTCTTGATCAGCTCCTTGCCTTCGTGATCCGCCGGATGCGCCTTGCCCGCAAAGACGAACTGGATCGGCCGCTTGGTGTCGTCGAGGATTTTTCGCAGTCGGTCCAGATCCCGCAGGAGTAGCGCGCCGCGCTTATACGTAGCGAAACGACGGGCAAAGCCGATCGTCAGCGCCTCGGGGTCCAGCACCGCATCCGCCTGAGCGACCGCATCAAACGTGCTGCCGCGACGCACAAGCTGCTCGTGCAACTGCTGGCGCGCCCAGACAACGAGCTTTTCACGGCAGCGCTCGTGGGCACGCCAGAGTTCTTCGTCGGGGATCTGGTTGACGTCTTCCCACACCGTCTGGGCGGTCGGATCCTGCGCCCATTGATCGCCGAGATAGCGATCCAGCACGAACATGATCTCCGGGCTCAGCCACGTGCGCGCATGGACGCCGTTGGTCACGCTGAGGATCGGCACCTCGTTGACCGGCACCTGCGGCCAGATGTTGTGCCACATGCGGCGTGAGACTTCGCCGTGCAGTTTCGAGACGCCGTTGTACGAATCGGCAAGCCGCAGCGCTAGGACCGCCATGGAGAAGCCCTGCTTCTTATTCGTCACGTCCTCCCGGCCAAGCGCCAAGAATCCTTCCTCGTCGAGTCGCAGCGATGAGACGTAGCTACGGAAATATTTACCAACCTGCTCCGGCGGAAACATATCGATGCCCGCCGGCACCGGCGTGTGCGTGGTGAAGACGTTGGACGCCATGACCTGCTGGCGGGCTTCGTCAAATGTCAGTTGCGTGCCATCGAGCAGCGTTCGAATGCGCTCCAACGCCAGGAACGCCGAGTGCCCCTCGTTCATGTGGTAGACGTTGATCGGCAAATCCAACGCCGCCAACGCCCGAGCACCGCCAATGCCCAGCACGAGCTCCTGTCGGACGCGCATCTCGCTGCCGCCGCCGTAGAGCTTGGAGGTGATCTCCCGATCCGCCGGCGAGTTGTCCGGCAGATTGGTGTCCAGCAGGTAGAGCGGAATGCGTCCAATCTGCGCCTTCCACACACGGATGAAGACCGTGCCGTCGGGAAGATCGACTTTCACGATCACGTCCGTGCCGTCCGTGTGCTTCTGCGGCTCGACCGCGAGCGTGTAGAAATCCAGCTCCGGATACCGCTCCTGCTGCCATCCGTCGGCCGATAGATATTGCTCGAAATAGCCGTTGCGATAGAGCAACCCGACGCCCACCAGCGGCAGCCCGATCTCGCTGGCGGATTTGAGATGATCGCCAGCCAGAATTCCCAGTCCGCCGGAGTAGATCGGCAACGATTCGTGCAGCCCAAACTCCGCCGAGAAATACGCGATACGCAGCTTGTCTTCCTGCGGATGCGCCTTGCCAAACCACCCCGGCGTATCCATGTGCTTGCGAAACTCGGTGTAGACACGGCTCAGGTGCGCCAGATAACCCGCATCCGTGGCCGCATCCTGCAACTGGGTTTGCGAGATGGCGCCCAGCAGCTTGATCGGATTGTGATAAACCTGCCGCCACAGCTTGCGGTCAAGCCGCCGGAATAATTCCGAGGCGTCCGGCTGCCAAACCCACCAGAAATTCTTCGCCAGTTCCAGCAGCGGCTGAAGCGCTACCGGCACGTCGGGAAACACCTGGAAAGTACGAATATTAATGTGCGAAGCAGACGGCATAATTATCCTGTCACTCTCGGGTTGGCCCGCATCGGAGCGCGCGGTGAGACGCCGAAAGTATAGGGATGATGCGATCAGTGTCGAATGCGTGGGGATGTTCATTTTACCCTGCGAGGGTTGCTTCACGCCGCAATCTTCGATCGGGTGAATGCGGCAGAGTTCGTCGAATCGGCTAGTCGGCAAGTCGTGAAGACCGTTGGGCAATAATTCCCAGCCTTCATCGCTGTTGCCGGGGTGCGCACATAATTGGTCAGAATTTTCGTAACGGATTCCCAGCTCCGAACATAATGAGGCAGAGGATTCCCGCGATGCCTGTTACCGATTCTGAACTGCTCGAACAATATTCCCACCATGGTTCCAATGAAGCCATGTGCGAGTTGGCGCGGCGCCATAGCGGCATGGTGCGCGCGGCGGCCCTTCGGGAACTGCATGATCCACACGCGGCCGATGACGTGGTGCAGGCGGTGTTCCTGGTGCTCATGCGAAAGGCGCGCGGACTACCTCGCGGAGTTGTGATCGGGGGGTGGCTTTTCAAGACCACGATGTATGCGGTGGCAAATATGCGTCGGCAGCAAAGCCGTCGGATACGTCACGAGCGGGAGGCAGGTCATATGAAGTATGTGGATGAAGCTGCGCTCGCAGCGGCGGACGATACAACGGCGGAGGAATTAGTTCAGGCGCTGAACAACGCTATCAATCGGCTCTCCGCGGCGCATCGGGACGTGATTGTGCTGCGATATCTTGAGGGGCGATCGATGGCCGAGGTGGCTGCCATGCTGGCAGTCAACCTAAATACGCTCCGCCAGCGACTGTTTCGAGCAGTCGAGAAGTTGCGGAAACATTTGCGTCATAGCGGCTTGACGGTCACTGCCACGGGGCTGACGGCGGCGCTTGAATCTTCCATGGCATCCACCGCAAGTACGGCAATTCCAGCGCCGCTGGAAACCCTATTTACCGGCACCGCGCCTGCGGAGCATATACAAACCCTTGCTACAGGAGTGATGAAAATGGCGAACAACACGAAATGGGCGATGGCCGCGACAACCGCGGCAGGCGTGATGCTCGTCGTGGGCGTGGCAATGACCGTTGCCCTGGCGCAAGCCGAAGGCCCCACGACATCGCCCGTCGCTACGACGGCACCGGCCGTCGGAAGCGACGTCCCAGCGGCATCGCAGTTGCACGGTGACGCGGGCAAAACCAAGCCACTGTCAAAAGGGCCGCAGGCAACGCCAAAGGAAACTGCGGTCGCCGCATTTCGAGCGGCCTCCATCGGTGACAAGGAAAGCTGGATGCAATGCTTCACGGGGCTAACGGAAAAAAATACCGACATCCTTGAAAAGATGGTTCGGATGCACGGGTTGCTCGAGGAGTATCAGCTGGCGATGCTCGACAAATTTGGAAACAGAGCACATAACCCGCTGGATACAGGCAATGATAGCCCACAGGCGATTCTGTCCGCCGCCGAAGCGTTTACCGAATCGATCCACGGAGACGAAGCGGTGGTGGACTTGGCGACATTCGCACCCAAATCGCTTCGGCTGGTTAAGATCGGGACAGTTTGGAAAATCGACGCAGCGCGTTTTCCTCTGCCGCCCACAGCGGCGGTGTTTGGTCGCGATGAACGTCGAATACCGGTACTGCGGGACATTATCGCCAACGTGAAGGCTGGGAAATACGCCAACTTCGAAGAGGCGGAAAAAGCCCTGACCGACCTTTGGCCGCCACGCCGTTGATTGCACCGCGTACGGGTTATGCGTTACTTCGGTATTCGAACGCGTCTCCGGAAGTTCCGGACGCTACTCCAAAGTTAGAAGTGAGACACTCGTGGTACTTAAGCAGAGTATCGCCCTCCGCCTTCTTTTATTCTGTTGGGCGTGTGGGTTCGCTGCATCGCATATCCCCATCATCCGGTTTTCACGGCACTGACGGTTTTGTGGTCGGCCCTTGCGACATCTGCATTGGTTTTATCGTCCCGTCTTCGTTGTACACGACGCGCTCCATGCAGACGCGCCGTTCATAGGCGCTGAGCCCGGCGACATGGTAGATCAGATACCACTCTTTTTTGAACTCGACGATCGCGCCGTGCACGTTTCGCGAGCGATTGTCCAGAATCACGCCTTTGTGTTCCCAGGGACCCAGCGGACTCTTGGACATGCTGTATTCGAGCAGGTTTGATTTCTTATCGTTGTCGCCGTCTGGGGAAGGATAGCTTGCGTAATAAATGCCGTTGCGCTTGTGGACCCAAATGCCTTCATGGTAGTTGGGCATGGTCACTTCCTCGATCGGCCCGTCGAGGGTGATCATGTCTTCCTTCAGCTTCACCATACTCAGGCGGCTATAGCCACCAAAGTAAAGGTAGGCCTGCCCGTCGTCATCAATAAAGACGCAGGGATCAATGCTCCCGCCTTTTGCAATCAGCGGCTTGCCCAGTGCATCTTTGAACCGGCCGGTGGGAGAATCCGCGACTGCGACGCCGATTCGTCCGGCGGCGGGAAAGTAGAAGTAGTATTTTCCGTTGCGCTCGATGCAATCCGGCGCCCACGCCTGCTTGTTCGCCCAGGCGATGTCTTTGATGCCGAAGATGACGCCGTGGTCGGTCCACTTGGTCATGTCGTCGGTGGAAAAGACATGCCAGTCATACATGTTGTCCCAGCCTCGGTTCCCGGCGAGGTCGTGAGATGGATAGATATAAAGCTTGCCGTTAAAAACCCGGGCGGTGGGGTCGGCCTGGAAGTCGGGCAGAATTTGAATCTGCGCCTGCACCGCTGAAGTCCCGAGGCAAAGCAGCGTCGCCAACTGAGGGAAAATATGTGCCCTGGTGTTTGGTCGCATGGTTTCTCACATTTGAGGGTCTTTTAGATTTCGGCAAACCGCGGCAGTGCCGAGTCAGGGAGCTTGGACCGGTTCGGCCGGCACGTCCGCGGCGGCGGGTCGAGTCGCTGGTCTGGTCTGGGGTCGGCCGGGCGGGCGGCGCGACTCTTCGTCGGTAAATGAGGCGCCGGTAGTTTCAACGGCGCAATCCGTGGCCTCGGCGCTGCGGATGACCGAGTTGCGCGGCAGCTCATTGACGAGGCGAATATTTTTCGCGGCCGCCGGTCGGATGGGGCTGGCCATTTCCGCATGGGCGGGCATCGCAAAGCCAAGCATGATCGGCAGGCTCGGTGCAACCCGCGCACGCTCGCGCGTAAAGAGGCGCACGCGGTGGCCTTGTCCGGCGATTGTCGCCAGGGCATGCACGGTGAAGTCGGAACCCTCACCGGTAAGCTCAAGCTCGACGTCACTGTCGCGGCCGCCGCGCAGGTAGAGAAGCGGGCCGTGAGTGGTATCGCCGCGGCTGCGACGGACATCGGTGTTCGAGCCGATCAGGTACGCCCGCTCGCATCCCAGCGCGTTTCCGCCGTCGATGAGTGTGCGACCAACTGCGCCGTCGTCCGGGCCGGCGATCTCAAATCCTGCGCGGGTGTTGATCGCGGTGCAGTTCAGCAAGGTGATTCGCCCGGTTCCGCTGTAGGTTCGAAAACCATCTTCCGTGAGGCTTTTCATGTAACCGGGGACAATCAGGAACCGTCCGTCGCGATTCTCCGCGATGGTGCCGAACTTCAAATCGACGAGCGGGCCCGACGTTTCGCGCAGCATGTCGGCGGTCGAACGCACGACGCCCTCGGCGTAGCAATCTTCAAGACGAATGTTGTCGGTGACCTGGTTCTGCGGCTGGATATAGAAGAGATGCCCCAGCGCGCGGCTGATGACGCGACAACGCTTGAGCGTGTTGTCGCGACCCGCGACCATCATGCCGCTCTGCTTCTCCAGGGGGACAGGAGTCGGGCCGCCTTTGCCGAGCAGATCGCCGTAGCCGTACGGCGTTGAGCCGCTGATGTGAAGCGTGACGTTCTCGAGCGTGTTGCCGACACCCCAGACGGAGAAGGTGTTCCCCCCGCTGCCCCGCTGGGGCCCGGTGTGGACGACCGTGAGCCCTTGCAGCGTGTTGCGCTCGCCGGGCATGAAGAGCAATCGGCGATAGCCACCGGCCAGCTTGGAGTAGAGCGCGGTGTCGATCTCGATCGTCACGTCGCGAAGATCGAACTGATTGTCATTTCCGCTAAATCGCAGCATCCACACCGGCGGCCGACCGGTGGCCTGCTTGGGCACCAGCCGGCGCGCCTCGGCGGCAACGTCGTCGGAGAAGTATTCCGACATGCTGTAGACGCCAGGCTTCATACGGACGACGTTGCCGCTCTTGGCGGCGTACTCCGCAAGTTCGCGCAGGCTGGAGATTTCCACCGTCTCCGCTCGCGCAGACACAGCGCCACAAGCGACAATAAAACCTAATACGAATGAGGATCTGATTATTTTCATGGGCATTTCCTAAAGGATTCGGCTCGATTCAGTTGACTAGAGGCCAAGCCGTTGGCCAACAGCTTTTCGCTTATCTCGGCTTACGGCTTCACGCTCACGGCGGTTGGGATTTCAATGACGGCCTTCTGCCGGATGTCATCCGAGGAAGCGCCAACCAGAAGATCCACCGGTCCGGCCGGGGTGATGAAGGCGTTTGTCTTCTCGTCGAAGTAAGAAAGTCGATCGGCCGAGACGTTCAAAACGACCGTCTTCTTTTCGCCAGGTTCCAGATGAACGCGCGTAAAGGCGACCAGCTTCTTAGCCGGCAGTTTGACTCCGGGCACCGTTTGATGGGCATAAACCTGTATGACTTCGTCGCCGGCGCGCTTGCCGGTATTGGTAATGTCCACCGACACGGCTACTTTGGCGTCGCCGGCGAGTTGCTTCGACGATAGCGCGATCGGCGCGTAATCAAACTTGCTGTAGCTCAACCCGTGTCCGAACGCGAACATTGGATCGCCGTTGATGTACATGTAGGTGAAGCCCTTGGTGATGTCATACTCATCCACCGGCGGTACCTGGGCTTCGGACGCATAAACGGTGTGGGGCAGACGCCCGGCGGGGTTGTAATCGCCGAACAGCACCTCAGCGATCGCGTGCCCGCCTTCTTCGCCCGGCCACCACGCCTGAAGCATCGCGGGGATGTTTTCTTTCAGCCATGGCTCGGTGATCGAGCCGGCGGTCAACTGCACGACGACCGTTCGCGGGTTGGCGGCGAGGACCGATCTCACCAGTTCTTCCTGATTGCCGGATAGATCAAGTTTTTCGCGGTCGATATTTTCCTGCTCGACGGTCTTGTCCGTACCGACGAAGACAATCGCAACGTCGGCATCTCTGGCGAGCGACACGGCGGACTGAAGTTCCTTCGTCGGGTCAAACCCCTCCGGCCTGGCAGCGACCATTCCGCCGACGGCATAGGACACTTCAGTCCCCGACGCCGCCGCATCGCGGATGCCTTGCAGCGGAGTGATGGTCTTGCCCGTCTTGCCGTTATAGAGATTCGTGATCACCACGTCGGCCAGCGGTCCAACGACCGCAATCTTCTTCAGCTTCGTCTTGTCGAGCGGCAAAAACTGATCACGATTCTGCAGAAGCACAATCGACTCGCGTGCGGTCTTCAGCGCCACCGCGCGGTGTGCGTCGCTGCCGATGACCGAAGGGGAGATTTTGCTGTACGGAACGGCATCAAACGGGTCAAACTCACCGAGTCGAAAACGCGTTCGCAATACACGCGTCAGCGCGTCATTCAGCCGTTCCTCAGTGAGCTTCCCCTCTTTCACGGCGGCGGGAATGTTCTGCTCAAACTCTTTGTCAGAGAAATCACAACCGGCCATCACCGATTGGGCGACTGCATCGACATAAGTCATCGTCTTTGCGGTATGGCCGTCCACCATTGTTCTCACGCCGCCGAGGTCTGATACCACAAACCCCTCGTGCTTCCACTCCTTTTTGAGCACTTCGGTCAGCAGCCAATGGTTGATGTTGTTCGGCGTGCCATTGATGGCGTTATAGCTGGCCATCAGCGACTCGGCCTTGCCCTCCACCACGGCATCCTTGAAGTGCGGCAGCCAGTATTCGCGCAACATACGCTGCGAGACGTGCAAGTTGAGCTTCTTGCGATTGATTTCAACATTGTTGACGGCGTAATGTTTGAGCGTCGCGGCCAGCTTAAGATATTTCGGGTCGTCCCCCTGCAATCCGCGCACGTATGCGACGGCCATGCGACCGGTGAGATACGGATCCTCGCCCCAGGCTTCGTGATTGCGGCCCCAATAGGGGTTTCGTTCGATGTTGATCACCGGCGCGCGATAGATCAGTCCCTTATGGTCGCCGGGCGCTTGGGGATCGATGTGCCAGCCGTTGTAGATCGCACGGGCTTCATCGGAGAGCACTTTGGCAATCTCGTTTTGCACCAGATCAACGTTCCAGGTGGCCGCCATCGCAATGCAGCTCGGGAATAATGTCGTCGGTCTGTCCCATTTGACGCCATTGAGGCACTGATTCCACTGGTCTGCGCGGATGTTGAAACGCTCTACCGTCGTACCACGGTGATTCAGCAGCATCGCCTTTTCTTCAAGCGTCAGCCGGGAGATGAGGTCCTTCACGCGCTGATCGACGGGCAACGAGCGATCAAGCCAAGGCGCCGCCGGCTGGGTATCGGCGGCTTGCGCGACCCCCGCGCTCAGTAAAACGACGATCAGAATCAGAAATAGTGACCGGACCAGAAAGAGTGTGGCAGCAAGCT
>JACMML010000392.1 GCA_014379105.1 Phycisphaerae bacterium | reverse complement strand
CACACGCTCGACCCTCACGCCGCCGCGAAGAAAACGCGCGCGTTTCTTTCGCAATTCGCTTAGGGATTGCCAAAGTACGACCTATGCTGATGCAGATGCGAAACACCGTTTGCCTGCTCGTCCTCGGTTTTCTTTTCCTATTGCCACGGCAAGCCGCTGCGTGGGGCGGCGAGGGTCATCAGATCGTCGCGCTCGTCGCCGAGCGGCATATGACGCCGGGGACGCTCAAAACCGTGCATGAACTGCTGGACGGCGCGGATATTTCCGACGCCGAAATCGCCAACTGGGCCGACCAGATCCGCGAAGACCGCCCGAAATCCGGGCCGTGGCATTACGTGAACATTCCGGTGGATTCCGCAGGCTTCGATCGCAATCGCGACGCCAACCGCGGCGATAACGTGATCGACAAGATCGACGAATTCACCCGCGTGCTGGCCGACAAGACTAAGCCCAAACCCGAGCGCGCCGAGGCGCTGAAATTCCTCGTTCACCTGATCGGCGATATCCATCAGCCCCTCCACTGCGCCGATCGCAATCGCGACCGCGGCGGCAATGACGTACCCACGATGTTTCTCGATCAACCCAAGCCCCTCACGCTCCACCGCGTCTGGGACACCGACATGCTCAGAAGCTACATCGGCCGCTCACCGATCGCCGATTACGCCACGGCTCTGGACAAGCGCGTCCCCGCCGCGTCGTTCGCCAAAATCGCCGCGGGTACCCCGACCGACTGGGCCAACCAATCCCTGGCCGTCGCGGTCAAGAGCGTTTACCCCGGCGTCCCGACGAACGGACAACTCTTCAAGGTCAATCAAAAGTACATCGATGCGCACCGGCGCGCGATAGACGAGCAGCTGGTCAGCGGTGGATACCGGCTGGCGAAGGCGCTGAATGGGATGCTCGACACCAAGTGACAATGCTCAACGTGCCAATCGCGATTGAACTGCATTGATGAGTGTTCAGGTGGTCATCGGCATGTCCTACGCATTGGCCGTGGACAGGTCTAGCGATCGGGCGTAATTTGCTGCCGGTCTTTTGCTAGTTCAATGGCGATTTGTCCTGTCGAACAAGCATTCTTAAATCCGCTTGATCGCAACCATGAGCTTCATCCTCACCGAACAACTGGCGCCTGTGCGACTCAAACTCGTTCGCGACCGGACGCGCATGTTGAAGCAGGGGTACCCGTGGATTTATCGAGACTGGCTGAAGGAGCTTCCTGCCGCGCCGCCGGGGAGTCGGGCGGTGGTTTGGGATAAGGATGACAAGCTGCTTGCGTTTGGAATGTACGATCCGGCCGGGCCGTTGGCGGTGCGGGTCTGCGGCGTTGATGGGGAAAAGTTGAACGATGATCTGATCGCGGCCCGGTTCGAGGCGGCGATCTCACTTCGCCGTGGGGTTTTTGATCAGTTCAGTGACGCGCCGACAAATGGATACCGCCTGTTCAACGGGGAAGGCGACGGCCTGCCCGGATTGACCTGCGATCTTTACGCAGATCACGCGGTGCTCAAGCTCGATGGTGATGCGCCGGCGGCTTTTTGGAATGTGGATGCGGTCGGCAAATGGCTGACCGAGCGATTGGCGGTAACAAACGTGTTCCTGAAACACCGTTCCACCGCGGAAACGCGCGGCCGGGCAGTGATTGGCGATGTCCCGACCGAACCGGTCGAGTTTATGGAGAACGGCCTGCGATTCATCGCCAACTTGGTGGACGGACAAAAGACCGGCTTCTTTTTCGACCAACGGGATAACCGCCGGAGAATCGGCGAGCTCGCCAATGGCCGGAGCGTGTTGAACCTGTTCGCGTATACCGGCGGGTTTTCGGTCTACGCCGGCGCGAATAGCGCGACGCACGTCACCAGTGTCGATCTGGCGAAGCCGGCGATGGAAGACGCTCGGAAAAACTGGCTGATGAACGGGCTGCCGGAGGATCGCCACCAGGCGATTGCGATGGATGCGTTTCAATTTTTGGAAGAAGCACGGGCCGCCAAGCGGGAGTGGGATCTGGTCGTCGTCGATCCGCCGTCCTTCGCGCCGGCGGCGCGGCACGTGGAGAAAGCGACCGCCAGCTACCAGGCGCTGTTCACCTCCGCACTGGGCGTCGTGGCGGCTGGCGGGATCGTGGCGCTGTCGTCCTGCTCCAGCCACATCTCGTCGGAGATGTTTTTTGAATTGACCGAAGCGGCAGTTTCCAAGGCGCGCCGCCGCGCGACGGTTCTAGGCGTGTACGGACAGCCGGCGGATCATCCATTCCCGCTTGCCTGCCGGGAGCTTCAGTATCTCAAATTCATTCTGTTGCAGGTTCGCTGATGGAAACGGATCGGATGGAAACGGACCGGGCAGACCTGGCGATCGTAGGCGGCGGGGCGGCAGGGTTGGCGGCCGCGATCTTCGCTGCCGAGGCAGCGCCGGCTGGTGCCCGCATCGTTGTGCTCGATGGCGCCAAGACGCTTGGCGCGAAAATCCTCGTCGCCGGCGGCGGACGATGTAATGTCACACATCAGCATGTGCACCCGAAAGATTTCAACGGTACGCAGAACATCATCCGCAATGTCCTGGCAGCGTTCGATGTCGCGGCCACCGTTCGCTGGTTCGCATCGATGGGCGTGGATCTGAAGTGCGAGCCGACAGGAAAATTATTTCCCGTTGCCAACTCGGCGCGCGTCGTGCTACAGGCGCTGCTGAACCGGTGCGCCGAACTGAATGTGATATTGCAGACCAGCAGTCGCGTGAGCGCGATCATCCGCTTGGAGAACGATCTCGGCGCCGACAAATTGGATAAGTTCAGAATCGAGCACGCTTGCGGCGCGCTGCGTTGCGATCGCGTGATAGTCGCGACTGGCGGCCGGTCACTGCCGAAAAGCGGCAGCGACGGCTCCGGATGGGCAATCCTCCGCCACCTCGGCCATACCGTCACGCCGAGCTACGCGGCGCTGGTCCCGCTGGTCCTGTCGCCGCAGATGTTTCACGCGCAGCTGGCCGGGGTATCGCAGGATGTGGAACTTTCCGTGTTCGCCTCGGGCAAGCGGATCGATCATCGCACCGGCAGCCTGCTGTGGACACACTTCGGCGTCAGCGGCCCGGTCGTCATGGACGCCAGTCGACACTGGACGGTCGCTCACGAACTCGGCGCCGAGCCAGTACTTCGCTGCAATTTTCTGCCCGGCGAGGATTTTGAACAGGTCGAGCGATGGCTGATCCAGCGCACGTCGGAAAGGCCCAAGGCGGCAATGCGAACCCATCTTGCCGAGCGCTTCACCGAGCGCGTGGCCGACGCGCTGCTGCGATATGCAGGCATCGATCCGCTTTTGGTGGGCAGCCAATTGTCACGCGACGCGCGGCGCGCGCTGATTCACACGATAACAGGGCTTGTGCTCCCCGTGGCCGAGCATCGCGGCTGGAACTTCGCCGAAGTGACCGCCGGCGGGGTGCCGCTGAGCGAGATCGACTACCGCACGATGCAGTCCCGCAAGATCCCCGGCCTCTATCTAGCCGGCGAAGTCCTGGACTGCGACGGCCGCATAGGCGGCTTCAACTTCCAATGGGCCTGGGCCACGGGTTATCTCGCCGGTCAGCGATGTTTCAAGGAATGACGCGCTTCCAAGATTCGCAGTATGACGAACCGCGAGGACCGGATCACGATATGGCTAATAATGGGCGATACAGGGCTCGAACCTGTGACCTCAGGTGTGTGATGCCTGACGAAGACACGCTCAAAGCTCTGGCGCGAAAAGTTTTAAGTCGCTGACATTCCTGTAGTTAAGTTTTCAGTCTCTGCGATTAGCACACGCCAATTTGCCTTAGCCACACCCAATTTAGGGGTATTGCCACACCCATTTCATCATAAAAATTGAGGGCACATACTTCAATAACAATCTCGGCGGATGAATCAAAAAGATCCAAGCCAACACTTAATTGACTTCATCTATTGCGACCGGAGTGGCCGAGTGAATTTGTACACGTACTCTATGAAATGACGCGGATGATCAATGGGTTGAGCGAATTGCGATCGAACGACGCTCTTTGACATGTGAATACCGCGCCGGCGGACGGAGCGACAAAGTTGCTCGTGGCCGGCGTGAGTGGCCGCCAAGAAAAGCTCGGATCGGGACGGCACGATCCGCCGCGCGCAATTCGCGGGGGCGGTCTTGGTCTTGATGTACAACTTGTCCGCTGTCCAGTTGTGATTCACAGCCGCTGATTAAGTTTTTTTCTTAGGGCTTCGCCCTCATCCTGCAGGCGCGGCCGGTTCCCCTGGTTCATCGGGGTCTTACGGCTTGCGCGCCGTAGAGCGCGGCGCTCCGCCATCGCGACGGCGGGGGAGAAGATCGGTGCGTCCAGGTCCGGACGGAGGAAGTGTCGAAGAATAGCTTGACCCTTTGGCCCGATCGCGACTTCCCTCGTGTGGCCGCGGTGGGTGTTTTTGTGCTTCTCGGGCCGGTATACCCAGACGTCGCCGGTCGTATCGATGTCCTTTGTTCGCATCGAACACAGCTCGCCCGATCGCATTCCAGTTGCGAGCTGCAGTCGCACCATCGAAGCAACCAGGGGCGGCATGTGCCGAAGGGTGGATTCAACATGTCCAATATCCACCGGCTGGACCGGCGGAGAATCGGGTGCGATGGTCTTGCCCGCTTTGAGCGATTCGACCGCCTCCAGTCCCGCCAGCGCCGTAGACGGAATCAACTCCTCGCCGGCCGCCCATCGGAAAATGCGGCGCGCTATAAAGATGCGGCTATTGATGGTCTTTCATTTTTGCCCGGCAGCGACCATTTGTTCGCGAACCGCTTTGAGCGCCAGCGGGCCGAACGACGTCGCCGGTCTTCGACCGTAAAGCCGGACGATGATGCTCATGACGGCTTTGTAGGCGTGCTTGTGAGATTCCGGAATGTCTCCCCGTTGTCGGAATGCGTCGACCAGCTCGTTGACGGTGAGGCCATCGTCCACCGGTGCGCGGCCCGCCGCCAGCCACTCGGCAATTAGGCGGTCGTATTCGTCTCTGCTGTGCCTGGAGCGATGCAAACCGAGGTAGCGATCGCGGCCGTTGATCGTGACGACGGCTTGGCCGCTCGGACGATGAAGGCCATAGGACGGCATCTTCCGTTCACCAGACTGCATTGGCAGCTCCTATGAAGGAAACCCGGTAGGCTACCGGATTTCGGGTCTTCATCAGGCCGCACTTCCGCTTCAGCGGAAGGTATGCATGTCTTGCATTCGGCGTCTCTTACGAACAATGGACCTGGACGGGCTCGAACCGACAACCCCTGCCTTGCAAAGGCAGTGCTCTCCCAATTGAGCTACAGGCCCGGGGGAGAGGGGAATATACACGCTCGTGTGCTACGATCCAAACCATGACGCTCGGCCGGCGATTGGCGACCCAGCTATTTCTGCTTCTTGCCTGTCTCACGCTCACCGCAGCGGTGGGGCTGTGGTCTGTGCGGGGGACTCGGCAGGATTTCACGATCGCGATCGCCAACTATGACCGGCTGCGGCAGATTTATCAGATCGGGCTGTTTCTACAGTCCGCCCGCGTCACATTGTCCAGCGATATTCCGAACCTGATGCGCGCGCGGCTCGAATGCCAGCAGGCGCAAGCGGACATGCACGCGCTGGCGCCGTCGCTGCCGATCTCTGACGAAAAGCGCCGGCTGCTGGTGGAATCGGTCGATAACGTCACCGCGCGGGTCGGGCGCGGCGTGCCGACATCCATCGACGTGCCGCTGCTCCGGCTGGCGGAGGTGTTGCCGATTCTGAAGCAGGAAATCGTGCAGGCGCAGATGCAGGCCGACGCGCGCAAGGAGCAGACGCTCTGGTCGCTGGGCGTTGTGGCGGCGTTATCCATCTTCCTCAGCGCGCTAGTGGGCGTATTGCAGTGGCGCGCGGTGATGCGCCCGTTGACGGCCATCAGCGCCGGGGTGAAACGCATCTCCGGGACAAAATTCGATGCGCCGATTTCACTGCGACGGGCGGATCGGGAGTTTGTAGAACTCGCTGATGAGTTCAATCACATGGCCGCCAATCTGGATTCGGTTTACGGGCAGTTGCAGAACCGCGTCGAAGGAGCGACCCGAAGTCTCGTACAGTCCGAGCGGCTCGCCGGCGTCGGTATGCTCGCGGCGGGTGTGGCGCACGAGATCAACAATCCGCTGGCGATCATCACCGGGCGGATCGAACTGCTATTGAATAAACCCGTGAACAACCCCGGCGACGAAGCGACCAACGCGTCGCTGCGGATCGCGCTGGACGAGGCGTTTCGATGTAAGCGGATCATCGACCGCCTGCTGACACTGTCGCGCGGGCCAAGCGGCCGGCGCGCGATCGCGCGGCTGGACCAGATCGTGACGGACGTGGTCGATAATGTCCGCGCCCTTCCCGGCGCGGCCGGTCGGGCGATCGTCGTTACCGGCGCCGAACCGCTGGAGGCGTCGGTCGATGAAGGAGAATTCAAGCAAGTCCTGCTCAACCTGTTGATCAATGCGATCCAGGCGACCGACGACGCGGGGCGCATCGAGGTGGCGGTGCATGCTAAAGCGATGTGGGCGGAGATCACCGTTGATGATAATGGCCGCGGCATGGACCGCGCGACGCTGGACCGGCTGTTCGAGCCATTTTTCAGCGCCCGCCCCGGCGAATCGCGCGGCACCGGGCTTGGGCTGGCGATTTCCAAAGCGATCGTCGAATCTCACGGCGGCACCCTCGAGGCCGACAGCGCCGGGCCCGGCGGGGGGAGCCGGTTTTGTGTCAGATTGCCAGTCACGGGAATGTCCGCGGCGCAGTCGCAGACCTAGCATTGCGAAAGTAGAATTATGAATATGACACCAAGCGTTCTCATCATCGAAGACGAACCGCGTTTGCGTGAGGTATTGTCCGAGGCGCTGCGCTCGTGGGGGATGACCTCCACCACCGCCCGCTCCGGCGAAGAAGCGCTGCGCTCGATCGACAATCACCCGGCCGACATTCTGTTGATGGATCTTAATCTTCCCGGCATCAGCGGCATCGAAACCCTGGCCGAGCTTCGCCGCCGCGGCATCGACGCACCGGCGATCATCCTCACCGGCTTCGGCGATCTCCAAGCCGCGCAGGACGCGATCAAGCTCAATGTCGTCGCGTTCCTCACCAAGCCCGCGCCGCTGGGCGAATTGGAGAAAGCCATCGACCGCGCGCGAAAACAATTAAAGCCCGATCTGCCGATCCGAGTCCCCGAGCAGACCAGCGGCGCCAAGCCCGTGAAACTGGAAGAGCTTGAGCGCGAGCACATCGTAGCAGTGCTGAAAAAGAACAACGGCAACCGCACGCTGACCGCCAAGGAACTCGGCATCAGCCGGCGGACATTGCAGTATCGATTATCGGAATATCAGGAGAAGGGCTGGGTGGAGGCGGAGTGAGCTGCACGGGCTGTGTGTGGTAATTCGATCGTATTTTGCTCTTCCATAGCTGCTACGCCTCGGTCGTCCTTTTTTCGCACGCCCATAAGAAATTTATCAACGCATCGCCGGCGTCGCAGCTACTGAAGATTGTCTATGCAACAAACTCCTCCGCAAATTCCTCCAGAAACTCCCCCGCGCGACACGTTTACGCTCACCCCGCCCCCCATCCCCGCGCCCGCGCCGCCCAACAGCAAAGAACCCGCGGACCCGGCGCTGTTTGAAGAGATCAAGCTGGATTTCCCCATCACGCCTGGCCCGTGCGGGCCGACTTGGGAATCGATCAAGCAGAATTATCCCGGCGAGCCGGCGTGGTGGCGCGATGCCAAGTTCGGTGTGTTCGTCCACTGGGGCCCGCAGGCATCGGGCATGAGTGGCGACTGGTACGCGCGCAAGCTCTACATGGAAGGCACCGAGCCGTACAACAATCATCTCAAGAACTTCGGGCACCCGTCGGAAGTGGGCTACAAAGACGTGCTCAACCAGTGGAAGGCCGCCAAGTGGGACCCGAAGGATCTGACGCAGAAGTTCCACGACGCCGGCATGCGGTTCATGATGGTCGTGGGGGTGCATCACGACAATTTTGATCTGTGGCACTCGCGCTATCAGCCGTGGAATTCGCTAAACATCGGCCCCAAGCGCGACATGATCGGCGAGTGGCAGCGCGAAGCCAAGAAGCACGACATGCGCTTCGGCATCACGTTTCATCACGAGTATACGTGGTGGTGGTGGGCGACTGCATACGAAGCCGACAAAGCCGGCCCCAAAGCGGGCGTGCCGTACGATGCACATCTCACATGGGCTGATGGGGCGGGGCTGTGGTGGGAGGGGTATGATCCGCGGCTGCTCTACACGCTCGACCTGCGCGAGTACCGTGAGGTGGCGTTCATCCCGCACACGCGTAAAGGCATCTTTCAGGACCACATCGACTACGGAAAATGGTACGCCACGTGGTGGGCCAGGCGGATACAGGACGCGGTGGAACAATATGACCCGGATTTTTTCTACACCGATGGAAATGCCGCCGGCCCGTTCTGCGGCGTCAAAAGCGGCTCGGGGCTCAAGGCCGACGCCGGGCCGCGCGTGGTGGCGGATTTCTACAATCGGGCACACAAGAATCACGGCAAGATCGACACCATCGCGTTCATCAAGTGGGTGCCGGGCAACCCGGCCATCGGGATCACGCGCGAGAATACGTTCCCCAATGAGATCGTCAGCAACGTGATGTGGATCGGCGAAAACCCGATCGGCGACTGGTACTACGCGCCCGGCTATCACTACGACGCGATCATGCTCGTCCGCAGCCTCCTGGAATACGCCTCCCGCGACGGCCATTACGCGTGCGCGGTGCCGCTGACCCCGCAAGGAGACCTCGAGCCCGCGTGCATACAGATGCTCAGTGACATGGGCGCGTGGATGAAGATCAACGGCGATGGCATCTACGGCAGCCGCGCGTGGAAGGTCTTTGGTGAAGGCGATCTCGTGACCGACCCGAGTAAGCCCGACGCGGCCCCAAAACTCCGCAACATGCCGCAAGGAAAACTCGAGGCCCGCCACGCCGAGTTCCAATACACCACCCGCGACTTCCGCTTCACCGCCGGCGAAGACGGCGCCGTCTACGCCTGGTGCATGGCGATCCCCAAGCCCGGCGAAGCGATAACAATCAAATCATTAGGCACGGACGCGAAGCTTCTGGACCGGAAGATCGAATCAGTCACGTTGCTCGGCAGCACTGCGAAGCTCCAGTGGCGACAGGAAGCGGCGGGGTTGGATGTCACTATGCCGAATGACTTGAATGGAAAGTATGCGGTGGGAGTGGCGGTGAGAATTTCTATATAATCAACTTAGAACTGCTTATTGGAGAGCACGTTGAAATACATACACTCGATGGGCGTATGTAAAGGTATGGAGAGTCTGGAGATGGATCAGTCTGGACGACGGCTTGCTCGGCTGATACGCTTGAGCGAACTGATTAAGGGCACGGAAATGCTTCAAGCTACGCTTCAACTGTTCCGCCGAGTCGCTTTCTGTACCCCAATATTGGTTGTGATCGCTTGCGATCGCAAATCACAAGCGAATAACCCACCTACAACTGCTGCAAAGTCGCCTACTGCTGTAAATACGGCGGATGTTGCCAAAAAGAGCGATCAAGGTAAGCAAACAGAAGCGGCCCGACCACATCAAGGAGATGTATATCTCAGCCAGGAGAGCGGCAAGCCCGTATTGACGTTCCTCTCGGGCGAGGAGGTGGAGTTTCGGACTGATGGGCAGAACTTTATCTGTAAGTACAATTACTCTGAAGATGGCCAGCTCCGCCTGGTGCTGAAGACTGATCAAGGGGCGACCAAGGCGGTGTACTTCAAGGTCGGCAAGTTGCGATTGGCAATGCAACTAGACCGGGTGCTATTCACCGTAGCCGGGATCAGGCAAACGAAGATGCAAGACGAATTAGTAAATAACACCTCCGCAACGAATTTCCCAGAAAAGCTCGAAGCGGCGTTGAACGACGGCTTCGACATTAACTGGACTGATGACACAGATAGAACTTTGTTGTCGCGCCTTGCCGTTTATGGGCAAGAGGCGCAGGTTACGTTCTCGCTCAAAAAAGGCGCGGATGTGAACATGCAGGGCATCACCGGCGAAACAGCACTTCACGCGGCAGCGCAGAATGGCAACATTAAAATGCTTCAGGCGATGCTTGATCATGGTGGTGACGTAAATAAGTCAAATTTGGCCGGAAGTACTCCACTTTTTGCCGCAGCGCGTAGCGGCGCTCCGGACGTTGTTAGATTACTTCTCTCCCATGGTGCGAAGGCAACGCAGAAGGGCAAGTATAATGACACACCCCTGCACACGCTGAGTGGCGGACTAGAAGACCGCAACTCACTCACCCCGGAAAAAGAGAAGGAGGCCCTCGATCGTATGCGAGAGGTGATTTCTATCCTTGTCAAAGAGGGCGTTGACATTAACGCTACCGATCAACGGGGGCGTACCCCCGTCGGTGCCGCTAAAGACAACGGTTGTCCGCGCATTATCCCTTTGCTTACCGCCGCTGGCGGACACTGATCGCTGAGGGTTCAGCGTTTACCACAGTAGTGCATAAGTCCGTACGTTGGATGGACCAAAGAGCGACGTAATAATTGATGGAGTTACATCTAATGCACCCTTACATTGGAACCCCGGCCTTTGGATTGAATGCATGCAGTAGCTATGACCCGTCGAGCGTAATCTGCCCGTCCCACGCCGTCACTCAATCATCATGATCCTCCGGCAACACCGGAATACTAACCCCCCGCGGCGTCGGGATCGCAGTCGGGGCTTCGATGACCGGCACGTCGGCCAGTTCGTGCACCATCGCGATCTCGTCGCAATTCAGATTCTTCGGACAGCGCACGCAATCGCTCCACACCTTCAGCGGCAGCGATTCCTTGCCGACGACGACGAAGTCGAGCTTCTCGAAGAATCGCTGCTCGTACGTTAAGGACATCAGCTTGCGAATGCCGAGCCGGCGGGCGTCGTCGATGCACCACTTGACCAGATCGCTGCCGATTCCGCGGCCTCTGAAATGTTCGCCTACCGCCAATGAGCGAATCTCGGCCATGTCCGCCCAGATGATGCCTACCGCGACGCAGCCTGCGATCCGCCCTCCGTGCTCATAGACCGCGAAGTCGCGCAGGTCTTCGTACAGCTGCGCGTAGCTTTTGAAGAGCATCTTCCCCAGCTCGGCGTGGCTGTTGATGATCTCCTGAATTTGCGGGACATCTGTGATTCTGGCGGGGCGTATCATTGAGTAGTGAATCGTCTCCTGCGGAGACTATAGCAATGTCGGATGCGTCCATGAAGCCGCATTAGTCTAAATCGGCGTTATCGCCGTGTTTTAACAGGCTGTTTTACGAGGTTGTTGTAATGAAGAAATTTGTTCCCATAGTTCCCATGATCGAATCTCTGGAGTCGCGGTCCATGTTTTCGTTCACCATTCCCGGCACGGGCATCACGATCCCGGGCATCGATGTGGATGACATCCCCGGTGTGGATATCCCGGTGGATCTGGACGGCGATAAATCGATCACAGACGCGGTGCAGACCAATCGCAAACGCTATGGCGTGCCCGGGCTGATCGCGGCCACGCTCAAGGACGGCAAGCTGGACGAGATCGCGGCCGCCGGAGTGCGGCAGGCGGGGAAGACGGACCGGGTGCGGTGGGGCGATCAGTTCTTCGTCGCATCGGTCACCAAGCCGATGACCTCCACGCTGGCCGCCCGGCTGGTGGAGCGCGGGTACATCAAATGGGACACCAAGCTGATTGACGTCTACCCCAAGTTAGATGGCCGAATCCGCGAGCAGTATGAAAATGTGACGTTGCGGCAACTGCTGTCTCACCGCTCGGGCATGCAGGAGTCACTGCCGACGGATCTGACAGTCAGCTCGGCCATCGCTCCGGGCACGCCGCAGAAAATCCGGGATAATTACTTGCCGACAATTCTGCGGCTGAAACCCGTCGATAAGGTCGGCGATTACAACTACTCAAACGTCGGTTACATCGTCGCCGGCGCGATGATGGAGTCGGCGATGCGCGAGTCTTATGAGAACCTGATGCAGCGGTTGGTCTTCAAGCCGCTGGGCATGGACAGCGCCGGCTTCGGCTGGCCGGGATCGAGCAGTCGGCTGAACCAGCCGCGCCCGCACAATGTGGCGGGCTCGAGCCTATCGCCGGATTCCCTCCTCCGCTTCCCCGGCATCTACAATCCCAGCGGCGGCGTGCATCTCAATGTCACCGATTGGGCGAAGTTCGCCGGCGTGCAACTCGGGCAGGCACCTAAGCGGTTCCTGACGTCCGATACGATCAAGTTCCTCCGCACCCCGTACGACGGCCCGGGCACCAAATACGGCATGGGCTGGAATGTGGTGAGCGAGACGGGCATCAGCCTGATCCAGCACGACGGCACCGACGGCAACTGGCACGCATCAATGATGCTGAATCCGAAAGAAAAGACCGCGATCCTGGTCGCGACCAATCGCGGCGGACCTGCGGGCGTGGGGGCGGTGGAGCAGACCATCGCCGATTTGAGCGGGCGCGTCATTAAGCTGAATATCTAGCACGCCGATGATTCGGGTGATCGGACGCCCGAAACGTGTTGCCGAGGCCTGTTGCCAAGGCAGAAGCGTTCGACCACAATGTGGCCCGCATTTTCGCGGAAAAAGGAATTTGTAAGATGTCAGAAGAAACACAACCCCAGGGTGAGCAGCAGAACGTGCAATTGGTCGTTGATGACCGTGAGCTTCGCACGTGCTACAGCAACGGCTATTTCATCAACCAGACCGCCGAAGAAGTGGTCATCGATTTTGGCTTTAATCTGCCGCGTCCCGCCCAGCAGGGTCAGCAGCCGCAGGTGCTGTTCAAGCTGACCGACCGCATTATCCTTAGCTATCCGAACGCCAAGCGTCTGGCCGGCTCGCTGCTGCAGTTGATCAAGCGCTACGAGCAGCAGTTTGGTGAGATCCCGACTCAGCCGGGCGCTCGCCGCGCGAGCTAAGTTGCTCGGCAAAACCCGACTCGAATAGATCGATCACAGGACGATCCTGCGTTAACCGCCATTGATCGCGCCTCATCGCCGCATGCACGGGTGAGAGGTTTGCAATGATCACGGCGTCATAGCGCAGCGATCGTCCTTTTTCGTCGGTGACGATCGGTATGCCGCGATACCTGCGCGCCGGATGCGCCAAGTTGCGATCCGCAATTGCGACAACGCGAATATCCAGATCGCGGCACGCCCGCCAGTACGCGTGAATGTTCTTCCCCACGTCCGCCAGCAGCACTGTGCGGATGCCTTGCCGCGCTTTACACGTTTCCAGTCGCGACTTGGTCTGCGCAATCTTCGCGAACACTTCAAATGCCTCGGCCGAAACCGCGTCCCGGCGCGGGCGGATCATCGAACGCAGGAGCCCGTCGAAAATGCCGTATAAAAACGCGCCACTGGCGTTTCTTGATTTGGCGATCCACCAGTAGCGCCGCATCCAGTCGAGCGTGTAGGGCGCGACCCATTCGGCGGGAAATCGGCGCAGGATCAGGTACAGATTATTGCGAACATCCAGCCGCATCGTGCGGGCGGACACGCGCGCCTGCGGTGTCTTGAGATGCGTGACATGGATGTCATCCGCCGTGCGGACGGTAAAGCCGGCATTCAGCAGCCGCAGCGAGAGATCATATTCCTCAGCCTGCATGAAAAAGTCCGCCGGCAGGCCGCCGACAAGGCGCAGGGCGCGCCGCCGCAAGCCGACGCCGCAGCCGATGAATACGTCGGGATACGCGCTGCATTCCCGTTTGCCATCCGGCAGCGTGATTGTGAACGTGAGCGCGCCGAGCTTGGGATCGGCCTCGAAATGGCGGATCATTCGACCGATCGATCCGGGCGTCGGATACGAATCATCATCCAGGAAAACAACGTATTGCCCCAGTGCGTGCGGGAGCGCCTCGTTCTTCCCCACCGAGCCGAGGTTGCGGGTGAGGGTGATGAGTCGAACCGCGGGGAATTGTTCGCAAATGGCGGCGCTGGTGCCGTCGCTCGAGGCATTGTCCACAACGTGGATATCGAACTCGCCGGCATCGAGTCCGCAGCGATCAACGTGCGCGAGCGTTCGCAGCAACACCTCGCGCCGATTGCGCGTGGAGATCACGAAGCTGACTTTGGGCAGCGCGCGCATCGAGCCTCTCACGCCGCCACCGCCGATGGCGCGGCGATTCCGCGAAGCGTGCACGGACGGCCGGGATCAAAATCATTGCTGAGCGCATTTCTCGGCGGCAGCGCCCACTTGGCGAACAGCCTTGCGTTGTCGGCCTGCAATTGCGGGGAATCTTCGTCGCGGCGGTCGTCGTGATATTCGTCGTGATCGATGCACACGCCCCACGCCGGCTCGACACGGTATCCGGCGAGCCAGGCTTTGAGCGACAGGTCCGGATCAGCGCCGCAGAAGACGAACTGCTCGTCAAAATATCCAAGCTGGTCAAACATCGCCCGGCGGCCGATCGGGAAATTGGCGTAGAGCGTGCCGCGAATGTGACACAAGCTGTAGACGGCGTTGTTGATGGTTGCTTGATACGCGACGTTCTTGATCGAATGCCACCGGTGAAACATCGCCAGAAACGCCACGTCCGCCGGTGCGCGGTCGATCTGCGATAGCGCGTTGTCCAGCGCCCCGGGCAGCGGCCGGGCGTCGTCGTTGAGCCACATCATGTTTCGGCCGCGGGCGTTGAGGAAACCAAGATTCATTGCTTTAACAAACCCGCGGCGCTTTTCCTCCCGAATCACCTGCAGGCGATCGCCATACTGCTGCTGATAACGCAACAGCGTCGGCCAGGTGTCGTCCTGACTGGCACCGTCGACGACGATCAATTCCCACTTGCACCGCGCGGTGGCGGCGACGGTTTCGATCGCGCGCGCCAAGAGCGGAGCGCGGTTGCACGTGGGCAAAACGATGGAGAGATCAATCATGCGTGCTCCTGCTCAAGCGACCATGCCCGCCGGGGCGGCGCGCGATCGCGTGAGGGTAACGAGTGCGTCGAGAATGGAATCAGAGAGAACCGGGATGTTGCCCATCTGCTGGACTTCCACCGCCGCCGCGAGCGACCCGATGAACGCCGCCTGCTGCAATGTAGCGCCCGCGGCCAGCGACAGACTGGCGGCCGCGAGCAGCGCGTCTCCCGCGCCGAGCGGATCGCTTGCGCGTGACGCCAGCGCGGGCAGATAATCGCTGCTCAATCGCCCGGCTGACTCACGCCAGCTGCCGTTCGGCCAGGTGCACGCGACGAGTCCCTGCTTGCCCAGCGTGATCATCGCGGCACGGATGTCGGCCGTCCGCAGCAGCTCCGAGACCACCGCGCCGATGCCGCTGCTGAAATCGCTGAGCGTTTCGCGTAATTCGCGCTCTGTGGGGCAGACAAGATCAACGTCTCGGAAGCGTAATAGATTGGATTGTTTGCCGCTGACGTCCGCGGTGATGATCGGCACTGTGCGCCTCAACTCGGGCATCACGCGCTCGAGCAATCCGGCGGTGATCGTGCCGTAGCCAAAATCCGCAAAGATCACGCACGCCGCGCCCTCCGCGGCCGCGAGGATTTGTGCCGCCAACTGCTGTTCGCGCCGTGAATCCAGCGGCGCGATGCTGCCTTCGTCTACCTTCAGGACCTTCTGGTCTTCCACGACGAACCGGTTCTTCGCGACAAGCTGCTTGCGGTGGTCGGTGCTGATCGTATCGATCCCCTCGGCGGCCAGTCTGAGCGTAACCTGGTGGGAATCGTTGTCGCGCGCCAGTGAAGTGACCAGCGTCGCCCGCGCGCCCATTGCGGCCGCGTGACGGGCGACGATTGCGGCGCCGCCATCATATTCGCGCCGCCCGATCGCCCGAAGCGCCATCATCGGCCCTTCGCCGGCGACGCCGGTTGCTTCGCAGAAGTGATAACGGTCCAGGATGTAGTCGCCGACCACGACCGTCTTCATCCCACGGCAGCGCCGCAGGATCGTCTCGATGGAATTCGGACTTACCGTGTGCTGCTGCGCGTAACGGGCGATCTTCTCAGAGTTGAATGCGCCGGTATCGCTGAGCGATCCGATCAGCGCGGTGGAGGAGTAGACGACGTCTCCGGAGCTGAAAAATACCTCGCCGCCGTGGGCGACGACGGTTTGGCGCTCCTTCAGGAATCGCGGATCGACGCTCGTCTCATACTCGCGGCCTTTGACGTAGATATCCGGTTCGAGTTGTTCAAGCAGCTCGGCGGCGGTCTCATAATCGTTCAGGTGCACCAGGTCGACGCATTCCAGCGCCGCCAGGCTTCCGGCCCGCAGATCGTCGGGAATCAATGGCCGGCTTGCGCCTTTGTTTACGTGTGCGTCGCTGCTGACCGAGACGATCAGCAGATCGCCCAGTGAACGCGCGTGCTGGAGATGGTGGATATGCCCGGGATGAACGACGTCAAAGCAGCCGTGGCAGTGGACGACGATCTTCCCCGCGGCGCGGGCGGCGCGGCGGTGTTCGAGCAATTGCTGGAATGTGCAGATCTTTCGAGACGCCGGCACGGATCCTCCGTTCGCAACGTGAGCCCATGCTGATATCGGCAGCGGAATCGGCGGCTCATTAATTTATCGGACGCTCCGATGTGGGAGGCGGGCGTTCTTATCGGCGGGTGCGGCAAAATCTCCAAAAAATTCGCGGATTTGTTCCCAGATGTTAAGCCCCATACAGGCCGCGCCGATCCATTTGGTAGTTCGGGATTGTGTGAGTCATCCCGGAGATGTCTGCAGCGGGACTGCGGTGTCGATACACACGCCTGCCCGATGCAAACGATGGTGAAGCCGGTGGCCACACGGTGTGTGCGATCGGAATAGATTGGGAATTGTGGAATTGAAAAGCGGTGTAAGACCCGTGTTGGTTCGTCCGCGAACCCCTGAATTGGAGATTGTCATGCGAAAGCTCGGTTCACTCAATAAAGGTTTCACACTCGTGAAAGGTTTCACACTCGTGGAACTGCTGATCGTAGTCATCATCCTTGGCATCCTGGCTGCGATTGTTATCCCGCAGTTCACCAGCGCCTCTGAAGACGCGAAGAAAAGCTCGCTGACAAGCCAGCTTCAGACGCTGCGGTCGCAGGTTGAGCTCTATAAGCTCCAGCACGGCGACAAGTATCCGACTTCCACCGGTGCCGCCAACGGCACGTGGAACTGGGCCAAATTGACCGGCAAGACCAATGAAGACGGCAGTGCCGGCGGTACCTTCGGGCCGTACGTGCAGAGCACGCTGATTAATCCTCTGAACGGCAACTTCGCTGTCGGCTACGTGGCTGCCGATCCGACCTTCGGCGGTGCCTGGACGGGCGGAGCCAGCGATGGCTGGGTGATCACCGCGAATGGCAAGTTCTTCGCATCCAGCAAGGGCAGCGGCTACGTGTTCGACGAGCCGAACCCGGCCAACCCGAACAACACCGATGCGGCATCAGAAGATCCGTAATCGAGCAATCAATACACAGCCCGGCGACTCGCATGGTCGCCGGGCTGTTTTGCGTCCGGTGATTGTCAACCAGCGCAGTGACAAGGTGGCGAGATGCGTCGATCAGTACCCAGCGTCCGCATGAATCGAAGAGCCGCTTTCACGCTGATCGAAGCGATGATGGCCACTGTCGTGCTCTCCTTCTGCGTCGCGGGATTGGCGGGAGTGCTTGTCTCGACCGCCAAGAACGGACAGATGAGCACATCGCAGACCGGGGCGCTTGAAGTCGCCCGGGCAGACATGGAAACGCTGACCGCCAACCCGCTTTCCACGATTTCCGGTGCCACCGGTTCCAGCACCGAGACCGTGGCCGCATCAAAACTGTCCACTACCACACTGCCCGTCACCCACACCGGCAAGATCAGCTATATCTCACGCAGCTTGGTGCAGCCGTCACGCGACCTGGCGGTCATTACTGTGACCACGACGACCGCCGACGGCGAAATCGTCACACTTAAGCGACTTGTCACGCGCGCCGGAGCCTCACAATGAAAAGTCGTATAAACCGACTGGTGAGCAAGTCATCGAGAGGGCGCGGCTTCACGTTCATCGAGATGTGCATGGGAATGATCATCACGGCGATGGTCGGATTGGCCGTGTCGGGTTTCTCGCTCACGGTCGCCAATTATTGGCGTCATGCCGGCCAGCAGCAGGCTTTGCAGGTGTCGGGCGCGCAGAGCGGCGGAGTCATCGGACCAATCATTGAATCCGCCCGCGCGCTGGGCGGCGTATTGCACCGTGATGCCGAGGCGATCCTGCTGTGGCAGACCGATTCGTTCGGCGGCAGCGCCGACGGAGTGGTGCAGTTCGCGGAAGTGTCGTTGATTGAATACCAGCCGGCGATTAAGTCACTCGTCTATTACCAGGCTGATCTCAGCCAAAACCTCGCGGCAAACGCGACCGCGGGGCTGGTGCTCACCTCGGCGGATCTGGCGAACCCGGATGTCGCGATCGCGTTCAAAAAGCAGACGTGGCTGAAAAGTCGCCGAACGCTCCTCGGTCCCGGCCGCGCGGTTGATTCCGGCGTTGACGCCACGCGCGTGACTGCCGCGACTTTCACCGCCATCTCCGGCAATGCAAAGGCAGGGGTCAAGATCGGCGCGACCATCACGCGCGGCGACGCCGGGCAATCGATTCAAGCTGTCAATATCGTCCGCGCCGCCAGCGCCGTGCCGGCCACGACGGCGCTGCCGGCGGCCCAGACGGTTGCGGGCAATCTTGCGGCGATGGTGGGATCATTATGAACACAGCGCACCGACGAGTCCGCAGGCGTGGAATCGCGATGGTCCTGGTGCTCAGCGCCGTGGCCGCGACCAGCGTGCTGGCGTACGCGCTGCTCACCAGCGCGTCGATGCAGGCGCAGGTGACCAACGCCACCGCCGATCGCATCCAGCGCAAATACCTGGCTGAATCCGGCCTGAATCTCGCGCTGTATTACCTGCAGAATCCCACGGCCTCACCGGTTTCGCTCGTCTACGGTACCAATGGCAATATTCATTATCCCGGAGAATCAAATGTCGTCGTCCCGGGGATGAGCGGCACTTTGAACATTGCCGTGTCCAACAGCGCCAACGGAATCTTCGACATCACATCGGTGGCGACGCTCGACTCGGTAACCACCACGGCGTACTCCCAAGTGCAGCTCAAAAAATCGCGCGTCTTTAGCTCGGCTGCGAATTTGAAGGGGAATGTGAGCCTGACGCCGCTGACGATTATTAACGGCGGCGTGATCACCGACGGCACACTGAACAAGGGCTTGGCGTTGGTCAACGGCCTGGTCACGGCGGTCAACGGGCTGCTATTTGGCGGAAATACGTATCCGTCAGGGACATCACTCTCGTATCCGATGACGGCGTTCTATTACATGCCGTTCTACTTCTATGACGGAAAGCGTTACACCGCCAAGAGTCTGCCGGCCAATGTTGTGACCGCAACGCTGCTCGATGCCGACACAGTCAATAATCCGCAAAACGTCTGGTACGCGTCCAATGATGTGAAATTCCTGTCATCGACGACGATGACCGGGACGGTTGTCGTCAAGCGGGATTTGACGCTGCAAGGCAACCTGACCGTCACCCCAAAGACCGGAATGCCCTCGCTGATTATTGGCCGCCGGCTTGAGATGTCCGGTGCGCTGCGAAATCTGACATCAAACGGCGTTACATACTTGGGTGAAGAGATTCGCGCATCGGGTCTGACCGGCACGAGCACTATCTCGGTCAGCGGCGCTTTCATTGCCGGCCAATCGGGCTGGCCGGTGGATGGTTTTGCAGGATGGATGTTCCTGAGTCATAACAGCAGCCGCTCCACTTTATCGGGGTTCGCCGACGAGATGGAGACTATCAACTCGGTGAACATCCGCTCCTGGGAAATCGACAACGCGAGGCCGAAATGAAGACGTCCGGTTCCCCTTGGCTCAAAATCCTCATCGGCATGCAGGCGCTGATCCTGCTCACCCTCTGGGGCGGCCGTGCCCCTGCGGCGGCGGTGGCGCAGCTGCCTGATCCGGCGGCCCAGCGGGAGCGCCAGATCGATGAAATGAAGTCCATCAATCAAAAACTGGACAAACTCCTGGAACTTTTGCCCGCCGGGCAAGTTCAGGTCCGCGTGCGTCCGGCCGATGACAAATGACGCCTGCTACGCGCATGTTCCGCGCAAATTCGCGGGCGTAGGAAGAGATCATGCGCCCGCGTCACACGACCGCATTTTCGCTAATTGAAATGATGATGGTGCTCGCGGTGATGGGCATCGTCGCTGCGATCGTCGTTCCGCAGTTCGGCGCCAGCGACGACCTGAAACTTTCCGCCGCCGCGCGAACGGTGATGGCGGACCTGACCTACGCGCAGAGCCGCGCGATCTCGACCCAGAAAAAACACTACGTGCAGTTCGTCGGACAGCAATACACGCTGTTGAGCCGTGCCACCGATGCCGCCGCACTGGCGGCGATTGCGCACCCAGTTTCGCGCGGCACATTCACGATCGGATTCGGCACCGGCGCGCAGGACGGCGTCAGCGTGGTTTCGGTCACGTTCGGCGGCAGCACGATTCTATCGTTTGATGAACTCGGCTCGCCGATGGCATACGTCGCGGCCGGTAACACGAATACCACGCTCTCCAGCCCCGGAAGCATCCGGCTGCAAAGCGGCGCATCGGTTTTGAAGATTTCTATCGAGCAGTACACAGTCGAAATGACCTTGATCGAGGGATGATTCGAATGATCCGTTTG
>JACMML010000391.1 GCA_014379105.1 Phycisphaerae bacterium | reverse complement strand
TGCTGCTCGACGAAGTGCGCAATGTCCGCGTGCGCGGCCGGACGATCGACATCATCAGCCCGCGCTGGTCCGGGCGCGGTGATGCCAGCGTCAACGCCGGGGTGCAGCGGTTGCTGACCTATCGCAGAAACGACGCATTCGCGATCTTGCTGGCGCATCACCCACACTCCTTCGATGCCGCCGCCGCTGCCGCGATCCCGCTGACACTCGCCGGCCACACGCACGGCGGTCAGCTCGCGCTCACGCGCAACATCGGCATCGGACCGATGATGTACCGCTACTGGAGCGGCGAATATCGTCAGGATCAAAGCGCGTGCATGATCTCCAACGGTGCGGGCAACTGGTTTCCGTTGCGCATCAACGTGCCATGCGAGATCATCCACATCACGCTGCGTACCACTTGATCAACCGGACGCCACGCTGAGCGAGGTAGGGCGCGCGGATCATCACGACTGCTGCAAGGAGCAATCCAGAGAATATCGCTGCAAGAATGGGACGTAATGGCTGCCAGTGATACTGCCGAGCGAACTCGATGCGCCGAACGTCCGCGGGCATGATGATTCGTCCGCCACTTTTCGCCGCGAGCTTCTCCAGCGCGGGCAGATCGTTCCCGATCGCGTCAAACTCCGCAGGATACCGGGCACTCACCGCGCGCCGCGCGACCACGCGACCATCGAGCGTGACAACCGCAACTGTCGGTACGCGCATCCGTGGCAGATCGGCGATGTATTCGCCAGGCGCGATCTGAGTAAACTTACCGATCGACACGTCCGTCGGCACGCGAGACAACGTCAGCGCCAGCGAGGTCATCGGTGCGCCGTCATTCCTTGCGCGCACGCGAACCTGATTGGCCGTTTCATCGAAAGAGATGCTCAGCCGAGGATCGGTCGGTTGGTCGCCGAGGCGCTCGGCGATCGCACGTGCGGTGCTCGGGTCAATCGCCGCCGCTATGGAAACAACATTTCCCACTCCCACCGGCCAGGACGCAATGACGGGGTTGTCGCCGGCACTCGCGAGCGTGCTCGCGCCCGTGCGAACAAACACCGGGTATGCCTCGCGTGCCGTGAATTGCAGACCAGAAAGAACGCCTTGCACCGCGATCCCGGACGTCACCGGTATCGCCGGCCGACCGCGTGCGTCGTTTAACAGCTTTTGTAGCGTCATCGTCCACGCAGCCGCATCGGATTCGGCGACGACTTTTCCGCCGGTCGATTCGCATAGCCGAAGGAGATCTGGATTCGGCGGAGCGGCGCCGATGCTGAGCAGGAACGTTGCTATTTTCGCCGCGCGGGCGCGCTCAATGAGACCGGCGATATCGGGCAACGCGGCATCGCCGTCCGTGACGAGGACCATTCGGGTCAGGGTCTTCGCGTCTGATGCAATCACCGACGCGATCGCCGCCTCTAAGCCCGTCGGCCCGGAAGGCGCGAGTTTGCGAAGGGATTCAACGCGCTGCATCGCGAGCATCGGGGTGGAGCGATCGGTAATTACCTGCGACTCGCGGCTGAAGATCACGACCGAAACATCCTCCTGCGGCTCCAGGCGCGACAATGCGGCCAGCAGCGCGTCGATCGACCGTGCCCACCTGTCGGCGGCGCCCATAGAACCGCTGGCATCGAGCAGAAATACCCAGCGCGCCGTCGGTTGCGGCGGTGTGGCCGTGTGCGGGGCAATCGCGCGGAGTGATGCGGTGAATTGCGCCGGGTCTCCCTGAAGAATCAACGTGCCGCCGAGGGCGCGGGCGTATGCAGTCAAGTTCTGTTCCTGCGCCGGTCCGAGCATGACAGTGCTCGGCAGCACGATCGCTGATGGACCGAGATATGACCTCAGATCGGCTGGTAACTGTGATGAATCAGTAATAAGCCACGGCTCGCCCGCCTCAGCGACGTCCGCCATGCCGGACATCCGGTCATTCTCCGGCCAGGCGTCGGCGGCATCGAGCGTTGCGGAAACAACATCGGCGCTGCGGGTCGCTCGCGTCAATCCGGAAATCGCGTCGGCGGGAATGACAGACGGCGAAGCGCCGTCAATTTGCAAAGATCGGTTCTTCAGCAATCCATTGGAGATTATCGCCACTTCATCATTCTCGATTCGCAAGTCGGTGATGCGTGCGTCACCCGGACTGTCGAGCGATGAATCAACCACGGGAAAGATTGGTGGTGTGTCGCCACTGGTGAATCGCCCGTCGCTGAAGAGGAGAATCGCGTCCGCGTCGGGGCGCTCGAGGCGCGTACGGTCTACCGCGGCTTCGACGGGGACAGTTTCGACCCCCGCGATTTTGACTCCGGCATCGATCAATCCATCAGCGAAGAACTGGATTCGCACATCGCGGCCGGGCGCAAGTTGCGAGGTGCGCTGCTGCACGTATGTCGAATCGCGAAACGCCGCGCCGCGCGTGGATGGCGATACATCCACCATCGCCACAATTCGCAGCGGCCGATCGCAACGGAACTGCGCGCCGCTGAGCGCCGCAATGCCCACCAGCGCCGCAGCGCGTAGCAGCCGGCGTCCCGTGGGCTCGAGCCGGCGGGACGCGATCAAAATGAACACGCACGGCAGCAGCGCCGCGAGTGCGAGCCAAGGCGTATCAAATCGCAAAGCACGTCCCTCAGAAGCCCGAACGATCCATTCACCATCCGATGGGTTCCTTACTTTTGCCGCGTTCGTCCGCTAAACTCGGGCGTTTCACCGGATGACCGAGGTTTGATCTTACTTGATACGGAAGTCGCAGACATGTTGAGCCTTACACCCAAACAGATCGTCATTGAACTGGACAAGTACATCGTTGGCCAGGCCGCCGCCAAGCGGGCGGTGGCGATCGCGGTGCGCAACCGCTGGCGTCGCCAGCAACTGCCGGAGGCGCTATCGCGCGACGTCGCGCCCAAGAACATCCTGATGGCCGGCCCGACAGGCGTAGGTAAGACGGAGATCGCCCGGCGATTGGCGACGCTCACCGGCGCGCCGTTCATCAAAGTCGAAGCCACCAAATACACCGAAGTCGGCTATCACGGCCGGGATGTCGAATCGATGGTGCGCGATCTGGTCGAGGTTTCCATCGCCCAGATCCGCGCCGAACTCTACGACCAGGTTCGCGACGAAGGCACGCGCGCCGTAGAGAACCGTCTACTCGATAGCCTCCTGCCCCGCCCGGCCAGCTTCGGCGTCGCCGATCCGGAGGACGAGGCCCGCCGCGAGCGCACGCGGGAGAAGTTGCTCGATCAACTGCGCAAAGGGGAACTCGAAGAGCGTGAGATCGAGCTATCGCAGGAAGACAAGCCCAACGTCGCCGGCATGCTCGGGGCCGCGGGGATGGATCTCGATCCGGACATGACCAGCATGTTCGAGCGCATGATGCCCACCAACCGCACGACCAAGCGCTACACCGTCCGCGAGGCCCGGCAGATCATCTTCTCCCAGGAGGCCGAGAAGCTGGTCGACCGCGACCGGATCATCCGGCAGGCGATCTACCGGGCCGAGCAGAGCGGGATCATTTTCATCGACGAGATCGACAAGATCGCCGGCGCGGAAAAATCGCAGGGCGCCGATGTCAGCCGGCAGGGCGTGCAGCGTGATCTGCTGCCGATCGTCGAAGGCAGCACGGTGGTGACGAAGCACGGCCCGGTGCGCACCGAGCACATTCTGTTCATCGCCGCCGGCGCGTTCCATAGCGCCAAGCCAAGTGATCTCATGCCCGAGTTGCAAGGCCGCTTCCCCATCCGCGTGGAGCTGCAGGATCTGGTTCAGGAGGATTTCGTGCGCATTCTCACCGAGCCGCAGAACGCGCTGACGACGCAGCAGATCGAGCTGATGAAATCGGAGAACGTCCATATCAGCTTCACAGAAGACGCGGTCGAGATGCTCGCGCAGTTCGCGTTCGAGCAGAACAAGAAGGTGCAGAACATCGGCGCCCGCCGTCTCTACACGATCATGGAAAAGGTCTTCGAACAGATCAGCTTCGACGCCCCGGATTTAGCCGGCAAGAGCATCACCATCACCGGCAGCTACGTGAAACAGCGATTGGCCGAAGCGGAGGAGAAGAAGGGGTGGTTTTCGTTTTGATTGAATTGAAGATTTGGAACCGCGGATGAACGCAGATTTGAATTGCATTGCCGTGGCATGGGCATCCTGCCCATGTTTCGTTCGCGCCGGCATCATGGCTTGGCGTGCTCAGCGGTGGCGATCGGCGGCAATAGCGAATCTACCTGCTCGGTTGCGAAGTGGACGCTGCAGGGACATTTTCGCTTCGGTCTGCGGGGGGAGTTATCGTCACGATCATAAACCGCCGCTTAGATGAATCGACGTCCTTGAACGTAAAGCCAATCATGTCGATCGTTTGTCCTGGCTTGAGTTTCACCAGCGTATCCAAAAGCTCGGGCTTATAAAAGACGATTCCCTTCAGTTCGTGACCTGCGTTATCGACCGCATCGATTGAGCCGAAATCCTTCTGCGCAGGAGAAAGTGTCGGAATTGCGCCTGCTATAGGGTCCACAATGTGTGAAGGCAACTTGCTTGTCTCGCCATGTACGTCTATGAAGGACCAACCCTTGAGTTTGATGATCTTGAATTCCAACTTTTCAGGAGCGAGTTGGAATTGGCGCACCGTCATCTCTTCGCTCTCAATTGATGCATTCTTCACGAATGACTCGACATGTTGCTTGCGATAGTATTTGAATCTCTGCATTTCAGCAGCATCGGCTAACGGTTTCAATTCGGCTTCGTATGCCTCAATCTTCTCCAGCAATTCCAGTTCCTCTCTAGTTGCATTAACTCGATCCGGTTTGTTCCGAAGTGCAAAGACCTTGTCCCACATGGCGTTGCGCACTTTCATTCGCGCATCAAGCTCACGGCTTTCAGGTGATGAGAATGGGGCTAAGTCAGCTAATGAAACTGAAGCCAGAGCCAGTATAAGAATTGTTGTTCGATTCCACATAGACGGTAGTATGAATAAGGAAACTGAGAATTGCAAAAGCCAACTGCCGCGGCTCGGTTACGCGCTGGCCGTGGAAGACGTTGGAGCGGCGCTCCATCGATCGTGCCCGCCACGGCTTGGCGTTCCCAGCCGTGGCACCCGGCTCCCGGCTTCACACCACCGTTTAGGTAAATGCACGGATTGCTCAAGATAATTCCGGCACTCGCGTACAAAATCCCGTTCTCCCGCGTTACAATGCACATTCTTAGATTTCTAAACAGCGCGGGACAGTCCTGCGGTCAAGATAATCAAAGGTTATATGGCGGAGGCCACCGGGAGCGCGACCGATGAAGACCATTCGCTTGAACAAGCTTTCCGAGCTTGTGGACGCTGTCCAGGAGTTTGACGCTCGATCGTCCGTCTTCCGAGGCATTTGCGATGATCGCCACACGTTAATTCCTTCAGTCGGATGGATGCCTTACGACCCAGGACTCTCTCGCGAGAAACATGAGCGAGAGCTTTTCCTCAAGTTTCGCAAGCGAGCGATTCCTTATCTCGATTTCCAACCTGCGGATTTGTGGGATTGGCTCACGATCGCGCAGCATCATGGTCTGCCAACTCGATTGCTCGACTGGACCTACAACCCATTGGTTGCCGCATACTTCGCCGTGAAGGACTGGAAAGCACATCCGGACTGCCGTCCGGCTATTTTTGTTTCTGCAGACTTAAAATTGATCGATCCGCAAAAACATCCAGATCCATTCAAGCTTGATCGTACTTATCGCTTCAACCCAAAGCATGTCACTCCACGTCTCGCCGCGCAAGCTGGTGTTTTCACGATCCATCCTGATCCGACACAACCAGTGCCAGCCGACGCACTCGTGGCAAAATTAGAAATTGAGCAGGGAAATCAGAGTGAGTGGCGTCGTGCGCTCTATCGATGCGGTTTTCACGAGGAGAGTATGTTCCCGGGTCTCGATGGGTTGGCCCGTCACATGCGATGGCTTCGCATGGCACGTGTCCCGGCCGCACCAACCGCCATATAACCACGACTATGAATCCCGCCACGGGTGAACAATAATCTATAGACGTAAGAATCCCGACGCCGCGCAGCGGCGAGTCTTTTGCCTTTTCATTCTCAGGCGCATTTCATTTTTTCCGCCTTTGCTCGGGCGATACCATTCGATGATGAACCCCGCCCGAATCGTCGAGCAACCCCGATTCTAGTGGCCGCATAAGAGGGTTGAGGCATTTCAACTCACGCCTCACGCCTCAACACTTCACCCTCATTTACACATCACAATCGCGACGCCGCGCGGCGGGAGTTTGAGGGTGCCTTTGACGGGCTGATCCGTGAGCAATTCGCGACCGGCCGGGACGTTGTTCACCACCTCGGGCTCTGTGGAATGGTTGAGGAGCCAGAGATAGCGATGCTTTTTGCCGCGGCGGACGATCAGCTCCACTTCATCTCCGGCCTCGATCGGCGCGGAGATATCGAGTTCGCTCAAGACCCATTTCAGGACCGCCGCGCATCCGGCTTCGGCGAGATGGCCGCCGATATAGATGACGCGCCCGCGGCCGAATGTGTTCACGGAGATCGCCGGGGCGCTTCTCATTGGTGCACTTTTCATCGGCGCGCCGCTCAGCAGATCGTCATCCGTATGCCACTCGGCCAGCGCTAGCGCGCCGCGCAGCTTGATACGCTCCACGAATCCGACGAGCGTGATTGAATCGCCATTCTCGAACTGCGCATCACGGGATTCTTCGGGTTTCAGGCTCGACCAGTCGGCGATCTCAATGCCGGTGAGCTTGCGAAGCAGCGCGGGGCGCGGCTGAGTGCGCATGTGCAGGTTGTCGTCCTTGGTGGCGGATTGAGCCCCGATGATCAGCGTGCCTCCTTTCTCTACAAACGCGGTATATCTGGCGACGAGGTCGCGGCTGATGATCTTCAGATGCGGTGCGATGAGCACGCGATACCCGGCCCAGTCGCTCACCGGCCAGACTTCGTCAACCGGAATGTGCGCCTTGAAGAGGGCGGTAAGCCAGTGGCCGGGCTCCCAGCCGGATTTTGTGTAGGTGTTGATCCGGCGATCATTGGTTTCATTGTCGAAATCGCGCAGAACAGCGAAGCTCTTCTCCGGCGCCGCGTCCCAGAGTTCTGCGGGGAGCTGATTGATTTCACGGCCGATCTGACGCGCCGCGGCGATGCGGCTGTTGTCGCGGCCGTCGTGATCGAGCAGGCCGTGCCAGTGTTGCTCGGTGCCGAAGGGGCAGGTTCTCCAGCAGAAGTAGCTGAGCATTTTCGCACCGTGTGCGAAGGATTGGTGCGCCCACAATCGCATCTCGCCATCTCGCGCGGTGCGCAGCAGATAAGTCATCTGCCCGCCGGGCCCGGATTGCTGTTCTAAAACGGCGTATGGGAAGCTCAGGCTCCTCGCCTGCACCAGCGGCTGTGCGAACGCGGTCCAGTGGTTCCAGAACATCGGGTATTGATCGTGCGAGAAAAAATCGAGCTGCTTGGTCAGCTCCGACCCGTCGATATTCCCGAATACCCCGTTATGCGTCAGCGGCCATTTCGGATTCGCGGCGCGGAGGATATCCGCCTGCCGCCGGTAATACGCGATCACCGTGTCACTGATAAAGCGCGTTTCATCCAGCAGTTGTGTGGGATTATTGTACGTCGCTGACGGATGCGGCAGGTCGATCTGGTCCCACGCGCTGTAGACCTGGCTCCAGAACTTCGTGCCCCAGGCGTCATTCAGCTTTTCGAGCGTGCGGTAGCGAGCCCTTAGCCATTCACGAAACGCCAGTGTATCGGTTGGCGCGTAGCTCACGTCCATGTGACAGTTGAATTCGTTATCGATCTGCCACGCGATGATCTGTTTTTCTCGCCGGTAATGCTGCGCCAGCGCGGTGACGATTCTGTCGGACAATTCCAGATACTTCGGCGAGGTGTAGTTGTAGTTTCGGCGGCTGCCGTGTTTCATCGGTGTGCGCTGAAAATCCCACCGGTACACCTCGGGGTATTTATGGCCGATCCACGCAGGTCCGCAGTAAGTCGGTGTGCCGAAGATCACCTTCAACCCTGCACGGCGGCATTCGTCGATCACCTTGTCGAAGAGATCAAACTGGTACTTGCCTTCTTCGGGCTCAAAGTACCACCACGCGCCCTCGCCGATGCGGACGTAGTTGAAACCGCAGTCGCGGATGCGGCGGATGTCGTCAACGACGGTCTTCCATGGCCAGTGTTCGGGGTAGAAGCAGACGCCGTAAGAAAGTTTGTCGATCACCTGGTGTTACACTCCATTGAATTGTTGTAGTTTGGCGGATGATGTCGGAAATGAGAAGCTCACCATCCGCAGTAGTGCCGCGCGGCCGTCGTCGCTGGATTCGCAGCTTGCTCCGGATTCTGCTGAACCTGTTCCTGATCGTATTGATCGCGGCCGTCGTGCTGGCGACGGTGGCGCCGGTGTATTTTGGCCCGCCCGAACGCCCGGACCGCCCGGCGCGATCGTGGTGGCGTCGCTAGTCGCTCCGCTTGCTTTCTAAACGCGCTAGGGTTCCTTCAGAACCATCACGCCTGTGAAGCTGTCATCCCGGCCGCGGTCGATCGGGCCGGCCCAACTGGCGCTTTCGCCGTTGTCGCGCTTGTGCTGGATAAAATTGAAGCGGAGCATCGTCGGCAGATTGGGTTTGCGTATTTTGGCAAATTCCTCAGTCTTTTCCGCGGCAATCAACGAGCTCCACGGAATCGCCATCTCGCCGCGCCAGACGGATTGCTCCAGCGTCGAAGCGTAGCGCACGCCGGGGTTGAAGTTCTGCCACGGGTTGACGTTTAGTCGCGGATCGAGCTTGCGCTCCACCCACACATTGCCCGCCGGCTTGATCGCGATATGCACCAGCGGGCCGACCGTGCCGTCATCGTAGACGGCTTGAAGGATCATCTGGCACAGGTCCTCGCCCCAGGCCCGGTCATATTGGTACTCAACAAAATTCCGCGCCGCCATCACCGGGCGGGGGGCGCCGAGTCCTTCGACGCGGAAGGAGAGGAACAGATCATCGTCCGACCAGCCGCTGTATAGTTCCGACGGCGTGGACGCCATCTCCAGCGCGTGCTGCTGCAACGCGGGACGCGACATCATTTTCACCATCGGCCCGAGTTGAACGGCATCATCGGCCACCCATTCGTCCAATGAACCATTAATCCGCAACGCGGCCGTGCGGCGCATGGACCGCGCGACCGGCGCGATGAAGCTGAGCGGCGTGGTTCGTCCGCTGTACCCGCTTTGGAACGCGATCTGCACCGGCGCGTGCTTTGAATCGCGCACGCGCATCGGGTCCACCCGGGCGCTGATTCCCTGCCGCTGCACCTGGAACATCGTGAGCTTGGATATCGTCGTCGCCTCGGGCTGAACGACCCAACCCGGCGCGGGCTTGGCGAATCGCAGCTCATTATGGTCGGGGGTTGTGTCGGAGGCATTGTAGATATCGATCCCCAGCCGCAGATTCACCCACGGCCCGATCTCCCCGGCCGGCGGATCGCCGACTGTCCAGACAGTCGTACGCGGGAGTATCACCGGCTTTTCAATCGGCTCCATCCATTGCAGCGTCTGTAGATTCAGCTGGGCAAGCTCGTTTTCATTCTGCTCTTTTCCGGGCCCTTTGAGCAACACCGTCTGCGACAGCAGCGCCTGCGCCGCTCTCCATGCCTGCGGATCGGCGGTGCCGATGAGGAGGCTGTAAGTCGGATCGGGGGTCTGACCGGCCTGGATCTCCACTGGTTTACTCAGCACCCGCGCCATAGGCAGCACATTCACAATGCTGCCGCGCTCGGCGGCCAAGGTCAGATACTCAAAATCCTGCTCGGCGCGGCGCAGCCATTTCAACTGAATCGTCGGAACGACTTCCTTCACGCCGAACCACGATCCGGGAACGAACCAGGTCAGCTCATTCGGATCGGCCGGCTCGGTGAGTGACGTGGTTGAAGGTAGACACGTTCCCCAATTGATCAGTTTCGCTTTACGCAGAAACGCCATCCACGCCCAGACGCGGACATCGCCGTCATCAGCCCCTGCGCCGGCATAGGGGATCAGGCCGCGAAGATCGGTGCGCAACCAACTCTGCGGGCGATCAAGCCCATCGGGCCATTTCTGGAGCGGGGAGCTGGAGATCAGCCCCGGCGCGACGCAGTCGAGCCGGCCGGTGGTGCGCGGGTCGATGAGATTCACATTTCTCGAATCGGCAATCTGCACTTCGTCCAGTTCCAGTGGCAGCGCGACTCGGACACGCGGATGCGCATCCAACACGCGCCGCGCCTCGGCTGAGACCAGCACGCGCTCCTGCACTTGCGCCGGACCGGGCAAAAGCTTCTCCAGCACAATTGGCGCACGCCTCAGCCAGTCCAGTTGGTCGAAGTGCGCCGCGGCGGCGGCGTAATATTCCAGACGCGGGGCGCTGGCGATGTTGCTGAGGTAATCAATCTTCGGAACCGGCCAGTAATTGAGCGGCACACGGCTCGCAAACGCCGAGCCGGTCATCCACGGACCCACAAGCCCATCAAAGTCTGACCAATCAATCTGCACCGGCTGACCCGCCGGCCATTTCACGGTCGGTTGGAGGCGCGGCACGTAAACCTGGACACGATGCGCCTCGGCGAGCGTCACCAGTTCATCCAGCGTGCGGACCGCATTCGCCTGTCGCTTGTCGGTGCGGCTCAGCAGATTCGGCTGGATGACATCAAAGCTCTCGGCCCAGTGCCGCTTCAGCGCGTCCCAGCCCACTTCGCCGACGATCGCGATGTGCCGCTCGTCCGACAGAACGAAGTCCGCGACGTTCAATAGCACCGGCAATGTCGCCTGCACAGCCGCCTTGTCGTCCACCAGCGCAATAGGCGCACGATAAGACTCCGGCTTCACGCCGACAGGCACATGCAGATCAAGCCAGATCAGCAGCGGCTGGCCGGAGCTTAGCCCGCGGATGCTCGGATCGGCCGGGGTGCGCGGGTCGCGCAGCTGCGCCAGGTCAACCGCGCCGTTCTTCATCGTGAGCGGAATCAAGGCGCGCGGAAGTGATTCAACCGACGCCGGCAGCCCGGTGTGGCGGACAAACCCTGCGCGGTTGACGTCAACCGGCATCGGCAACACTTGATACGCGCGCCACTCGTTGCGGGCGATTTTTCCCTGTGCGAAGTCCGGCAGATTGAGAACCGAAACACCCGCAGCCGGCTTGATCTGTACGACGATGCTGACCCATTCATTCTGCGCCGCATCCAACCGCACCGTGCCGGCGAACGTCTGTACATCGACGCCTCGAAGCGTCGCGGCGGTCATCAGGTCAGGTCGGTTGACGGCCGGTGACGGGGCGGCGGCGACTGTCGGACCTTCAGGTGCCGTCGGTGGCGGCGCGAAGGCGTTGGACAACATCCCGCAACCTGCGATCGCGGGAAGCAACAAACAGCAACCGATGTATCGTCTTAGTGAATGATTCATGACGGAAAGAACTCACGAATTAGACAAAACAATCGCCGCTGCCCACCCGTTAGGCAATCGGTAAACGGTTGACGTTTTCCACTCTGGGCAAATTCTGCCGCTTAGGCGGCTTAGCACGCATTCTAACGCGAAAACGCCACTGTCAGAAAAACGGGCAGAAAAAACCGGATCAAAATCCAGTTGCGGCACGGACTTTGTAATAGTTCTTATGTCGCAAACGAATGCGACCGAATAAAACATCGCCCCGCAAGGGGCCGCAAGCCTCGTTTCCTCCTCCGCCAGGCTGCACGGCGCTCTACCCTCTGCCGTGCAGCCTTTTTTCTTTGAATAGTTCAATGATTGCAACACCGCCTCGGGCAGCGACGCCGTCCCGACGATGTTCATTGATCGCCCACACCCGTCGCACTACGATTCTGTGCATGGGTAAATCGGGGAAGAAGCAAATCAAGTCGAAGTCCGCCGCCACGCAGGTTATCCCCAGGGCCCGCCCGTCGTCACTGCTGGATACGCGCGTCGTCTATTGCGGGGATAACCTCGAACAACTCGCCAAGCTGCCCGATGCATGCATCGATCTGATCTACATCGATCCGCCGTTCAACTCCAACCGCAATTACGAAGTCTTCTGGGGCGAGACGAAGGAAAAACGGTCCTTCGACGACCGCCACGCCAGCACGGCGGCGTATATCGACTACATGCGTCCCCGCTGCGTCCAACTCGCCCGCGTATCGAAGAAGACGGGCAGCTTAAATGTCAGGCCAGATAAAGGCATGGTTGCACCTGCCTGGCGATTAAACGTAGAATGTGTCACGGAGCACAGCCATGAATCAAAGTCTAGCCGACTTCTTTCAGAAGAAAAAACAGCAAGCCGGAGACAGTGTTGGAATCGACTGGAATGACCGCCGTGACAAGTATCTCAAGGCGGTTGATGACCTGTATCATCAAATTGTAGCGATTCTCGATGAGCCGATTAGGCAGAATACGGCGAGCCTGGAACGACGCTCCAAGGAACTCAGCGAGAACTACATCGGCACATATAAGGCCGATGACATGATCTTGCTCATCGGCAATGAGCAAGTGCGCTTTTCGCCGCGCGGGCGTAACATCGTCGGTGCTAGCGGGCGCGTGGACGTGATCGGCGAACGCGGAAAACCCGAAGTGCTGATAGTGCAGCCGGACGGTCGATGGGGTTTCGTGCAAACTCGCCAGCCCACCTTGCAAGTTGTCCCCTTCGACGAATCGACTCTTACGGAAGTGCTCAAGCGCGTGATGAAGGAATAAGCACTCCATGCCTTTGGGTCCCATCGATCCTGATACCGGAGAGCGGCAGACACTCGACGAAATCCGCGAATGGCATCGCGGGATGATTGAGGCATTGGTCGAACAACGCACGTCCGTGACGCGCGCCATTCGGGAAGGCTTGGCCGTCACGACCAGATTTGCCACGATGACTGACGCCGACTTTGATGGCTACTTCGACGTCCAGCAACGGGAGTTGGAGCGGCTAACCATGCTCAATCTCGTTGCCAGTGCCGAAGCCAGTATCAAAGACGATTTCTTCCACCGCGTAAGGAAGAATCTTAAAGACCCGCTCTCGCGCGCATACCAGAACTGGTACAAGGAACTGTCTCCCGGGAAGAAGCGGCGCCCTGACTTTGACGAGGGCGGCATCCTTCAAGTACTCAAGGACGTGCGCGTCATGAACAGCCACGTCGTCGAAGGATATCGGGAGTGCCTGAGGCCGCGACATTGGTTTGGGCATGGTCGGAATTGGGATAAGCCGGTAGAAGTGGACCGATTGGACCCGGACGATGTATACGACCGCGCTGACGCCTTGCTACGGGCGATGCCGACATGATTTGCCGAGTCCGCCGACGGGACATCGACGCGTACCAAGCCGTCATGGAGCGCGAAGGCGAAGGCGGCCGTCAGCGCGGGTTCTTCGTCTCCTTCGGGTATACGAAAGACGCCTTCGACGAATGCACCCGCTTCCAGAAACGCACCGGACGAATCATCAAGCTGCTCACCGTTCAGGAGATACTGGATGAAGAGCATGTGCAGAAGATGTGAGGAAAAATGTTGAGCGATCCTAGAGTTTGGGGCTCCTTGGTTGCCGTGATCGGTGGCTTGCTGGCCGCGTGGGCATGGTATGTCGCTCGGACGCAACTAAAAGTGCGAGCAAAGATATGGCGGCAGATACTTCCTATAGAGGTTGGCGGTCAGATCGAAAAAATGGGTTTGGCTTTGAGAGAGTTGGCCCGAAAGAAGGAATTTGAAGAGCGTGCCGCCAGTGCTGATGTGGACGTCGCCAACTTATTCCCACGTCATTTTTTTCGCGAGTACGGTCCGAGGGCCCTGTTATTCGAAGGTTGCTGGTATTTTGAGATAGAGAACCGGGGGCGAGCAGAGCTTCGAGATCTCGTGTTGGAGATGCCCTTTGAAGGCTATTATCAGATCGGCGAGGAAGGCGACGTACGCGGCCTCTTCAAAAAACGGATTGAGTTAGGTCAGATGAGAAGCCTACAACGGATGGAAGTTTTCGTGTGGATACCTGCTTATTGGGATAAGGACACGGATTCAATGCACGTTTCACATCCCGGCGGTACTTTCCCGATCAGGTTCGCCCACGATGTCTATGGCACTTCAGGTAACCTGATTAGCGAGTTTTATCAGAAGGGGATGGGTAAGTACCTACTACTCACGATCTGTTTTTCGCTTATTAGTTTAGTCGTTTCCTTGGGCTTGAGTCTATTCTTAGCAGATTCACATGCGAAGCCATCGCCGACAACGAGTACACCGACGACCGTGCACGCCAAATAAGCGCGGTTGGCCGACATCAGTCTCGTAGGGTCCGCCTCGGCGGACCGTTCTTCGGCGGTTCAAAGGGGCCTGGCGTTGAAACCGCGATGGCGGTTTGCCCCGGTCTGATTCGTTCCTCCTTAAGCAGGTAGCAACATACCATGACCCACCCCTGCCCCAAATGCACGCGGTTGCTCACAGGACGGGGAAGCCGCCATGGATGGATTGGTTTATCGTGTATTTCAGTGCGATGAATGTATGAGCCTATGGGATTTCGGCGGGGAGAAGTTTGAGATCGCACTGTCATTCGCGGTTGCGCCCGACGGCACGCTTGTCGATCCGAACGCGCCGCACAAGCCGATGACGTTTGATTGAGTCATGCCCAGCTCCCGAGCCTCCAATCCCAACCGGCGCCCAGGCTGTTGGCCGCGTAAGCCGATCACTTCGCGGCGAGCGCGGATTGCCGGATCTGTTCCATCAACCGCGACGCGTGTCCATCGACGAAATCAATTTCCAGAACCGCTCGTGCGATCGGCAACTGATTGATGCCTGAAATCCTTTGCAGCTTCATCCAATCTTTTTTGGTGACAATCAGACGATTACAGGATCGCGAGAGTTCGATCAATTCGGCGACGTCGGTCGCGGTGTAGCGGTGATGATCGTTGTACGTCCTTGTCTCGATCAATTGAACTCCGATATGGCCAAGCCCGCTGAAGAACGCGCCAGGATTGCCGATCCCCGTGACGGCTGCGCAGACGCCGATAGTGTTTGGCGCAATAGGCCGCCCGGCGGCGTCGATCAGGCCGCGAATGACGTGATTGCATTCGAATATCGGCGCAGCAGGCGCGAATGAGCGAATGCGCGACCGCAGTGCATCGATGTCGGCGCTCTTGTCGGCGTGGGTAATCAGGATCGCATCGGCCCGCCTCAGCGCAGCCGGCGATTCCCGCAGCAATCCGCGCGGCAGCAAATGGCCGAAGCCGAACGGGTTGGTCGCGTCGATCAGCACCAGGTCGAAGTCGCGGGCGGCGCGGCGGTGCTGAAAACCGTCATCCAGAACAAAGACGCTTACGTGTGGAGCGCGCTGAAGGACATTGCGCGCGCCCGCTATGCGATCCGGATTCGCTTCCACCTCGACGTCCGGGGCGCGGAGCAGTTCGGCTTCGTCCGAGATGCCGTTATGCGAGCGATACCCCCGGATCAGCACCGCGGGCTTTTCACCCAATGCAAGTAGTCGTCGGGTCAGCCACTGCGTTACAGGCGTTTTTCCGGTGCCGCCGGTGGTGATATTGCCAACGCTCACCGTCGGCCGGCCGAGATCGGTGACGGCCTTGATTCGTCTGTCGAACAGCACGCCGCGCGCCGCGACCAACGGCGTATAGGCCAGCTCCGCAATCCGCAGGCCGATACGCGCAAACCCCGCAGCCGCGCCCGTAGACGCGCCTGAGATCACCGAGATAAATCGCTGTTCGGCCGACATCAGTTTACAGACCGTAGCCAGGCTTCATCGCCGGCTGTAAAGATGATCGGCTCGCGCGGGACGCGTCGAAGATCGAACCGGCCCTTCACCTCGTCGGCCGTGATCGTATCGCCGCAGTCGATGCCCAGCCATCGCGACAGCAGCGCGCGAACACGTCCCGGCGGAACACCAATCTCGCGATATGTCGCGATGCGGCTGTCGCCGTGCCGTTTGGCCAGACGTTTGCCGTCTTCGCCGACCACCAATGGCACGTGCGTATAGCGCGGCACGCAGTCCGCCAGTCCCAGCGCGTCATAAATCAACACCTGCCGCGGAACGGATGCGAGCAGGTCGTCGGCGCGAATGACGTCGGTGACGCCGGCGGCTGAATCGCCCACAACGCACGCGAGTTGATACGCCGGTGACAGGTCTGGCTTGGCGATGACAAAATCTCCGATCTCCGACGCCAGGTCGAATTGCCGCTCGCCGGCACATTCGTCTACGAACTTGAACACCTGATCCGGCACCGGCAATCGCAGCGCCGGCGCTCGACCTGCCGCGGCGGTGGCGAGCGCGATCGATGCAAACCGATCGCGGCACGTTCCCGGGTAAACCAGTCCGCCGTCCTCGGCATGCGGAGCGCTCGCGGCCAGCTCAATTTCCTTTCTGGTGCAGATGCATGGATAGACCTTTTGATTAGCTATCAACTCCGCGATCGCGGCCGCGTGGTCGGTGGCGCGGTGCGTTTGGATTGTCGGCTCGCCGTCCCAGTCGATGCCCAGCCATCGCAGATCATCCATCGCACCCTGGATTGTGCCCGGCTTCACGCGCGGCGTGTCGATGTCGTCGATCCTCAGGATGACGCGCCATCCGCCGTGCCGCGCCATTGCCCAGGTCGCGAGAAAAGTCCGCGCATTGCCCAGGTGAAGCGAGCCGGTCGGGGAAGGGGCCAGGCGGGTGACGCGGGTCATTCGGCCTTTATGTGATTAGCGGATACCCGCGCCCGGAATCGCCGGGTCGGTCGGCGCGACCGCCCCGATCGCGGCTTCATCGTGCACCAGTGTCGCGATGATGTCTCCTAAAAATGCCTCGTTCTTTTTGAAGGATTCGAGGGTTAATCCAATGAACTGCATCTCGTACTGATCGTACGCGATCCCCGACGGCACGAGCATCGTCACCCGCCATTCCACCGACGCCTCGGCGGGCAGCGTCGCGGCGGTGGGAATCCTGCGGCGATCGACAGTGAGCAGCCGCGACGTCTCATTTAACTTCACCCGGCCGCCGGCCTTCTGGAATTCCGCAT
>JACMML010000390.1 GCA_014379105.1 Phycisphaerae bacterium | reverse complement strand
CGCTGCCCTGGTTCTCCTTCAGTTTGTTCACCACCTCGGCCAGATCCTGGCGTGGCGGTTCGATCACGTGACTGAGTTGCAGTACGCCCCGGTTCGCGTTCAACGTAATCGCGTCGCCGGGCACAGGCTGAAATTGAAAATTATTCTGTCCGAGATACCCCGCGACAAGGTTTTGCGTGAGCAGAAGATCGTCGGTCTGCACGACGATGGCGCTGCCGTTATTGAGGACAAGGGAGCCGGTGTCGTTGTCCGCGGCAATGTTCCCCGCCCCGCCGCCGCCACCGCCGCCGCCAAAGTTGCCGTCGCGAATCCCCTCGGTAGCCTCCGCGCGCCTTGCGCCGCCGAACGTATTATCCCCACCGACGCCAACGCCGCTGGCGATGGTGGAGTCGGACGATTCAAATTTCTTGTTACTCGGAGTGAGCACCGCGGTCGCCGCCGATGTTGTTGCATCGGCGGGTTTGGGTTCTTCGTCCTTCAACTCCGAAAACAGCGGACCAGCAGGCGTCCGCTGCTCCGTCTGCGGAGCGAGGACGATCTGGTCACGATTCAGCTCGCCGCGCGGCAAAACCAGGTAGACCAGCGTCCCCAATCCGAGCGTCAGAAACAGCATCGCCGCCGCCGCTGTCCATTGTGGCCAGCGATTGATCCGCAGCGACCCAGCCTCCACGTCCTCCAGCAGCGCGTGCCGCTCGAGATTGGACTGCAGATGATCCAGCACCTCCACCGGCGCCGATTCCCGCGGCAACGACCCCACCTGCGACCGAATGGCCGCCAGTTCGTCGATCAGCTTGCGATGCGCGGGATTCGCAACGAGATATTTTTCAATCTCCACGCGCTCGTCCGGCGAAAGTTCGCCGTCGATATACGCCGCGAGGCGGGCCTCGATATGTTCGGTGTTGGAAGACATAAAATTCGGGAGACAGGAGTCAGGAGACAGGAGACAGGAGTCGGCTGGCGTACGCATCCAGCATTCGACTCACTTCATCCAGGTTCGCCGACAGCTGCTCTGTGTTCGAATAACCCAAGTCACTCGCCAGGATCAGGTAGTACCTGCATTCTTCAATAGAGCCTTGGGCCATGTTCATAAATCGCGCCTTGTCCGGCCGGCCTCGCTTCTTGTAACCCTCAGCAAAATTCGCCGGGATTGATACCGTGGCCCGGCGAAGCTGCGAGCAAAGTCAAAATAGCTCGTGCCTCGGGAAGCACTCAGTCAGTCGATAAACATCCAGTACAAACGCATGCGCCTTTTGCCAAACCACAACCTGCTGAAACCGCTGTGTCGGCATGATTATCTCCTGTCTCCTGTCTTCTGACTCCTGTCTCCTTCTTTCATCACTTCAATCAACTGCTCTCTCAACGACAATCGTGCCCGGAACAACCGGCTCTTGAGTGTTCCCAGCGGCAGGTTCAGCGTGTCGGCCATTTGCTGGTAGTCCATGCCGTCGATGTCGCGCATGACTACGATCGCGCGGTATTCAACGTCCAGCCTTCCGAGCGCAGTCAGCACCTGCTGCTGCGCTTCGCGCTTCTCCATCCGGTCCGACGGACTCGGCTGCTCGCGCGACAACCGGTCCACCAGCGCCGTCGCCTGATCCCCGCCGGCCCGGGTGGGCGAGACGGCGTCAAGCGAGAACGTCCGGCGGCGCTGAATCTTACGCAGGTGGCTGATCGCGAGATTGATTCCGATCCGGAAAAGCCACGTGTACGGCTGCGCCTCGCCGCGGAAGGTCTCGATGCTCGCCAGCGCCCGGGTAAACGTCTCCTGCGTCAGCTCGCGGGCCTCTTCGCGATCGCCGACCACGCGCAGGATTGAATTGTACAGCCGGTCCTGCAGCCGAATCGCCAGTTGCCCGAAGGCCCCGCGATCGCCGGTCTGCGAGCGACGAAATAGGTCCGTATCGCGCGACTCGTCCGTTTCCGGCGCGATCCGCATCGGCTGCTCGAAACTGCCACTTACGCTCGACATGGGATTAGACGCTGCAGGCACCGCAAAGTTCCACATTGCTCACCGCCAGCGATCCATCGCGGGGTTTGCAGCATCGGTTGTACCGTTGGGTCCGATAACGTTCAATTACCAATCGCCCTTCTCAGCAAAGTTCATGGCTTGGCGCCGTTTTCGTTTTGCCTGCGATACGGTGACGCGGGTATCATCGATACCATGAGTTCCCTGGTAGAAATCCAGTCCGCCGCGAAGCTCCTGTCGCTCAAAGAGCGGCAGCAGTTGCTAATTCTCGTTGCTGAGAGCTTGCGCGCAGAGCCGCAAGAGCTTCCCAAGCCCCGCGAGTTTACAAACGGTGATCTAAACGCCTGGCTGGACGAAGACGAGCAGGATATGCAGCGGCTTCGGAACGGCAGATGAACATTTTCCTTGATAGCAGCGTGTTGCTCGCGGCGTGTGGGCGTGCGACAGGTGCGTCGAGGGCAGTGATTGATCAGTCGGCAACCCGTGGCTGGACGCTGCTCACAAGCTCATACGTCATTGACGAAGTGGAAATCAATCTGAAAAAGCTTGGAGAGGCGGCCATCAACGAATGGCCATTGCTTAAAGTTCGCTTGCATGTCGTGCCCGACATCTTGAGTTTTCACTGGGTCAACGTATTTGCACCCGCAAAGGACCGACCCATTCTGTTCACAGCTGCGGCGTTCAGTGATGTCCTCCTGACACTGGATCGTCGCGATTTTGGCGAATTATTTGGCGGCGCCTTCTATGGCTTGGCGATCCTCAAGCCAGGAACATTCCTCGCCAATATGCAGGAAACATGAAGTTAGTTTCAAAATCAGCCGCAAACTTTCGGGGTGAGCCTTACGCCTCTACGATGTGTACATGGCCTTCCCCACGCTCCGCGATTTTATCGAGCATCTTGACCGCGCCGGCGAGCTTTGCCGCATCAAGGCGGCGGTCGATCCGATTCTGGAAATCTCGGAAATCGCCGATCGGGTGATGAAATCGCCGGCACCGCACCCACACGCCGAGAAGGACAAGCACCCAGCTGCCGCGTTGGGAGGTAAAGCGCTGCTGTTTGAGAAGCCGCAGGGCTCGGACATCCCGCTGGCAATCAACACCTTCGGCAGCTATTGGCGGGTGTGTCAGGCGCTGGGATGCAATTCGCTGGATGAACTGGCCGACCGTGTGCAGCAATTGATCAAGCCGCAGGTGCCCAGCACGCTGCTGGACAAGATGAAGAAGGGTTTTGATCTGCTGAAAATCGCCGGCTACCCGCCTAAGAGCGTGCGCAGCGGTGTTTGCCAGCAGATCGTGCTGGAAGGCGATCAGGCGGATTTGACCACGCTCCCCGCGCTGCAATGCTGGCCACTCGATGGTGATTTGCGAAGCGACCAGGTCTACGACCGCCACGCTGCAGCTTCAGCTGCTGATCAACAAACAGGCACGGGAAGATATTTCACCCTCGCCGGCATCTACACCAAGCACCCAGAGACCGGCGCCCGCAACGTCGGTATGTACCGCGTGCAGATTCATGGCAAACGAACCTGCGCGATGCACTGGCACATGCACCACGACGGCGCGCGGCACTTCCGCGCCTACAAGGCCCGGGGTGAAAAAATGCCGCTGGCGATCGTCCTCGGCGGCGAGTCGGTCCTCCCCTACGCGGCCACCGCGCCACTACCCCCCGGTGTGGAAGAACTGCTCTTCGCCGGCTTCCTGAATAACGGCGGCATCGAGCTTGTGCCGTGCCGGACGATCGATCTGCAGGTTCCCGCTAATGCCGAGATCGTGATCGAGGGATACGTCGACCCGGATCAGACGCTGATGGAAGGCCCGTTCGGCGACCACACCGGCTTTTACTCGCTGGCGGACGTCTATCCGCAGTTCAATGTCACCGCCATCACGATGCGGCGCGACCCGATCTTCCCCGCCACAATCGTCGGCCGACCGCCGATGGAGGATTATTTTCTCGGCAAGGCCACCGAGCGCATCTTTCTGCCGCTGCTGCAGATGCTGGTCCCCGACATCGTCGACTACGCGCTCCCCATGGCCGGTGCGTTTCACAACTGCGCGTTCATCAAGATCAAGAAGGAATACCCGCAGCAGGCCCGCCGCGTGATGCACGCGATCTGGGGCGCGGGGCAGATGAGCTTCACCAAGTTCATCATCGTCGTCGACGAACACGTTGACGTGCAGGACGAGCAGCAGGTGCTGTTTCACCTGTTCGCCAATGTCGACGCGCTGCGCGACGTCGAGATCGTCAAAGGCCCGCTCGACATCCTCGATCACGCCAGCATCGAATTCGGCTGGGGCGGCAAGATCGGCTTCGACGCGACAAAGAAGCTCCCAGGTGAAGGCCAGGTCCGCGCGTGGCCTAAAGAATTGGAGATGAGCGAAGCGATTAAGGCTAAGGTGACGAAAAGATGGAGCGAGTATGGAATATAAAACAAGATGTATTCGCGCCCTTTGGATAGTGGCCCTGCTTCTCTGCTGCGATGCAGGTCAAGTACCAGCACAATCTACAACCCAGCCAACAACCCAACCGCTAGAACAGTGGAGCCTTTCTGTCGCTCATCCATCGCTCAATGACAGCAAACTTTACACATGTTTTCTTGCCATACCGAAGGATACCGCACCTCGGGAGAAGGACGGGTTTTTTGTCCGACTGATTTGTGTAAATCGCAAAAACGAAATCGTCGGCCGGATGTCTCTGGCTGGTTACGTTGATCCTTTTGGACGGCTTACCTACGAAGCGCAGCTCGGACCGGATTTAATCAAGAATTCCTACTTTCTGTTTCATACAGAAATCGGAACGGATGACGCTCAATTGGTTAAATTGGTTCTCGGCCAACAGAAGACTTTTCGACCGGGTGACAATGAGTTGATTTACGAACCAATTGAATAAGGGTCGTATTTCAAGAAGCCTCTCTCCAACGATCCGCGAAAATATTCGCTGGCACATTTCTGCTTCGTGAATCTCGTCTGGCTTAACTGTAGGCACACCATTATCGTGTCTTCGGAAGGAGCCATCTTGGATACCTGGTTGATCGTTCTCATCTCCGTCGTCGCCACATACGCAGTGCTGACAATCATTCGCGTTCTCACGGCCCACGAGAAGCAGGTGCAGCACCAGATCGAGCACCGCTATGGCGTGGAGGATCCGCAGTTCGCGCGGTCCATCGAAGGGCTTCTGCCGCCGGCGCTGGTGAGCGGCAATCGTGTGGCCGCGCTGCTGAACGGCGATGAGATTTTCCCCGCGATGCTCGAGGCCATCCGGTCGGCGAAGCAGACCATCACATTTGAAACCTTCATTTACTGGTCCGGCGAAATCGGATCGGAATTCGCCGCGGCGCTGACCGAACGGGCGCGGGCGGGCGTGAAGGTGCATGTGCTGCTGGACTGGCTTGGTAGCAATAAGATGGACGCCAGCGTACTGGAAGCGATGGAGCGCGACGGTATCGAGGTGCAGCGGTATCACCCGCTACGCTGGTACCAGATGTCCCAACTCAACAACCGTACACATCGCAAACTACTCGTCGTGGACGGCCAGGTCGCATTTACCGGCGGCGTGGGGATCGCGGATCAATGGACCGGCTCGGCGCAGGACGAAGAGCACTGGCGCGATTCCCACTTCCGCGTCGAAGGGCCGGTGGTCGCGCAGGTGCAGGCGGCGTTCATGGACAACTGGCTAAAGACCAAAGGCCGCGTGCTGCACGGGCCGGAGTATTATCCGGTGTTGGAAAACGCCGGGCCCACCCCCGCGCAAATGTTCATGAGCTCCCCGAAGGAAGGCAGCGAAAGCGCCCGGCTGATGTACCTGTTCTCAATGACCTGCGCCGCCCGCAGCATCCGCATCGCCAACGCGTATTTCATCCCCGACGATCTTTCCATCCAGACGTTGATCGCGGCCCGTAAGCGCGGGGTGCGGGTGGAGATTATTGTCCCCGGCAAGAAGACGGACGTTCCCCTGGTCCGCCGGGCCAGCCGGGCGCGCTGGGGGCCGCTGCTCGAGGCGGGCGTGCGCATCTACGAATACCAGCCGACGATGTACCACTGCAAGGTGATGATAATCGACGAGTGCTGGGTGTCGGTCGGCTCGACCAACTTCGACAACCGCTCGTTCCGCCTCAACGACGAAGCGAATCTCAATCTACTTGATACCGATTTTGCGCAAGGGCAAGTGGAGGTGTTCGAGCAGGATAGAGGAAACGCGCGGGAGATCACTCACGCCCAGTGGCTGCGCCGCCCGCTGCGCGAAAAAATCAAGGAACGCGGCGCATCGCTGCTTCGCACTCAGCTCTGATGCGCGCCCGCCGCGTAGGGCGCGCCGTCGCGGGTGTCGGCACGCGCGCTGTTAGGAACATTTGATTTTAAGTCGGTGTTCCCGTCGTTCCCATTCTTCTTCACCTGCTCGATCGCAAGCTCCTTCAGGTGCGCCTCTTTAGCCTTCACATCCGCCGCGTTGCGCTCGCTGGTGATGTCCACGCGCAGCCGGCTATAGAGCGACAGGTAGACATTGGCGACAAAGACCAGCGAGAAGAACGCCACGCCATACCCGCGCCAGTCGTCATACATGAGCCGGTAGCGCGTGACGATCAGCGCCGCGAGCGTCACGTAGTGGCTGAAGCAGTATTCGCAGGTGAAAAGGTAAAAGAACTTGCGTTTAACGAACCCGTCGCTCGAATCACACACCCGCTTGCAGTAATCGCGCGGCTCGCGAAAGATCTCCTCATTCACCACCGTCCGCGCGATGCACGCGATCGGCACCGCCAACACAAACAATCCGATGATCTGTTGCCAATCGAGGTTCATCATGATTCCGTCAGTTGACAGAGTTTCGTCCACGCACGCACGAGCCGCTATTAGAATCTCCTGACGGGCCAAATACGAGAATAAGGGATTTGACGAACAAATTGTCCTTATAAGTGATGCGTACGAATCCGGGAAGACCGGATTGAGCCAATCGCCTCAGCGCCTGCGCAGCGCGGCGTCTCGAGATAAATTATTCATTCGCGGCGTATTTTGCGGGCTTCTTCCCGGACCGCGCGAATGCAACAAATGCGACAGGTGCGCATTTTCGCGCCCCGCTACTTCGTCAACACGTTCAGGTATCCGGTGGCCTCGTCGAGGCTCGTATAAAGGAACGTGCCGCGACGATAGGCGTAGTGGAGTTCGCGACCGCCGGGGGCAAGTGTCGCGAGCGTCCAGCGGCCGCCGATTACCTTGTTGCTGCTGGCGAACATGGCTTTGTTGTTCGTGCCGTCGAAAAAGAAAACCCGCGGCTGACCAGCTTCGATGAAGAGCTTGCTGTACAGGCCTTGGCGCTTTTTGGACGCGATCACCTGGTGCGTCCACACGGTGCTTTCCACGCCGCCGGTGTCGTACGCGTATCGCAACTGACCCTTGGCGGCATCGTAGTAGGTCGCGACGGCTTTGTAGCGGTCGCTCGATGAGCCCGAATCGTAGAACTGCATCGAGATATACCCGCCGGCGTTGGTGGTGGTGTTGTCGATCGTCTCGAAGCGGTACCCGGTCTTGTACTGGATCGTCCACTTGAAACTGCCGTTGGTCGTATCCTCATACGCGATCGCGAACTTGCTGGCCGTCGGGCGATTGGGGTCCAACTGGAGTGACGCGAAACGGCCGACGTCTCCGCTGGAATCGATCGTCTGGATCACCCAGCCGTTGGCCTCGGAGAGCGCGAGGCGCAGATCGCCTTTAGTCTTGTTGTAATACGCGATGGCGGGCGAATTGTTGCGCGTGAACGCCAGGCTCGGATACCCGCCGGTGCTTCCGGGGACATCCACCTTCTGCACTTCCCACGCGTTGCTCAGCGGCGACAGAAACGCATACCGCAGGTCGCCATTGGCAGACTCCTGATATGCGACGCCGGGCCGTCCGTTCTTGTCCAGCGCGAGTGACGGCGTGTTGCCGGACTGCGGGTCGTCATCGACGACCTGCACCGTGCTCCACACGCCATTGGTGTCGCGGACCGCGTACTTGAGGTTCTGCGAATCACGGTCATAAAAAACCATATGCAACCGGCCGGCGCTGTCGTACGCGATGTCGTTCGATGTGCCGCGGCTCTTGGCGGTGGCATCAAGTCGCTGCCAACCCGGCGGCGTGAACGTGATGTTGGTTCCGTTCACATTCAGCACCGCGCTCTGCCCGCGCTTAACCGGCGCGGTGACCCACGATGCCGAGGAGAGCGCGCTGGCGGCGGTGTTGCCGCTGTGGGAGGTGATGAGCGTCGCGAACACCGCGAACGTCGTGCCGGTCTGCGAGACGTAATATCGCGAGGCCGGATCGACATGGTTCGGCGGCGCCTTGCTCGTGGTGAAAATATTGGACAACTGCACGCCGGCACTCTGACCGGGACGGAGAAGCGATTGGATGCGCACGTTGCCCAGACCATCGGTATTTCGCGTGTAAACCAGCCCGGCGTCGAGATTACGGCTGGTGTTTTGGTTTTGCAGCAGGAACCCCTGCTCGTAGTTTCGCGCGGTGGTCGATTCGACAAAATCCACGACGACCATCGTGTTGCTGCCGTCGAACCAGAGCACGCGGGAGATCGTCGGCGCGCCGGGGAGATGGAAATATCCCTGGTGCCCGGCGGAGATCATGTAGCCGCCGGCGACATTGAGGATGCCGCTGGATTTGATCGACGCCATCGACTCCAGATTGCCGTGATTGACATCGGTAACGCCGATGGTGTTGTGCGCCTTGGTGCTGACCGCCCAGGCGCGTTTTGGGTCGGCGTCGTTGTAATAATATTCGCCCGGATCGGAGATCAACGGCCGGCCGTAGCCGAAGAGTTCGAAATTGAGGAGGTCGGAATGCCCGTGCAAACCGCCTTTCGGCCCGGCTTTAAAATTGATCTGCCGGGCGCTGGTGTCGGCGCCGCTGCGGAAGATGTAATTGCCGCTCTTGTCCAGCGCGTAGGTCGCGCCGCGCGAGCCCAGCGCCGGGGTAACGGGGTTGCCGAGATACGGGTTGACCGCGCTGGTGCCGAACAGCCACGCGTCGCGCGCCCGCGGCTTGGCCTCCGGCCAGCGCGATTCATCAAGCACGATCGCCGCTTTGAGAAAACCCGCCGCCGTGCTCACGCGATAGGTGTCCCCGATCGCCGGCCGATTGCCATTGGGAGAAAGCTGCTGCCACAGCGCGTCCACGGCGTCGACCAGCCTGTTCTTATATTTCGAAGCCCAGGTATTGCCGTTGATCGCATCGAGCTTGTACGCCTCGACAAGATCGTCGATCACGTTGACCGCATATCCCGGCGACTGCTCGCGGTGCGAGCCGTCTTCATAGAGCTGCCCGTCCATCGACGCAAAAACAACCGACCGGCCACGCGATTCCCACGATGCGGCGGTATTCAATTCCGGAAACAGCTCCCCGAGATACATCAGCGAGCGGCCGATGGAGATCGTGCGATTGTTGCCAAAATCCGTCAGCCCCGCTGAGACGGTGTTCAAGACGTCGCCTTGCTGGACGAGCTTGTAGAGCATCAGCGAGTTGGCGCTGCCGGTCCACGCGCTGCTGCCGAGCATGCTGTAGTACGCCATCAGCCAGTTATCCACGCGCAAGCCGAAATTGAACGCGTACGATGCGTATTCCTTGCTCAGCGCCGGCAGCGTGAACGACGCGTTTTCACTCGACCAGTCGGCCAGTTCGTACAGCAGCTCCGCGACGTATTTGTTGTCGCCGGTGTATTGATACCCCTGGGCGAGGTCCACCCACCACTCCTGCCGATTCAATGCCGGGATGTATTCAGGATTGCTGGATTCCGAAGCGTCCGACCAATTAATATTCGCCGGCAGCAAGACGGTGTAGCTGTCCACCGCGCTCTGGGCCGGGAACAGGCGCTGATCGGTCACCCAATCGGCTTTCTGCACCTGCGATGTGATCGAGAGATTGGCGTTGACATAATCCCCGATGGATGCGGCGCTGCCGGGTGTGAAAAAATAGCTCGCGGTGCTTCGGCCGCGCATGTAGCTGAGGAGATTGCTGTCGAACGCGCTGACGTTGTTGGCCGCCAGATTAGCGCTGAGCGTGTTGTACGTGCCCGCCGACAGATTCGTCAGCCGGCTGAGCAGGATTTGCCGCTCGCCTTTATCAAATCCGCTGCCGAGGGAGTCCGGGCGCGGGCTCGAAGGGGTCATCGACAGGAAAAAACGCTGTTCGAGCTGTTCGACAGTGGAAGCGCGGGATTGGTACAACATCAGCGGCGGTCCTCATGTAGACAAGTTGATCTTACGATTTATCGAACCAGGCAGTTATCGAACCAAGCAATTATCGAACTAAGCCGGGCGGATCGTTCAAGAATCGTCGCCGACAAGACAATGACGCCGCCGCTGGCGATCGGATGCCGGTTTTCTCGGACGGGATATGGGAACGAGTTAGGTTATACTCACGATCAGATGCCCAGTCCGCCAACCCCTTTGCCAATCCCCTCGGCAACCGCCGCGCCAATCGCCGCGCCGTCCACCCCGCCGCTGCAACCGCCGCCACAGCGGATTCTGGTGGTCCAGCCCACATGGGTCGGCGACGCCGTGATGGCCACCCCCGCGCTGCGGGCGATCCGCGAGCATTTTCCGCAAGCGCACATCAGCTACCTGATGAAGCGGTATGTGAAGCCCATGTACACCGGCATGCCGTGGGCGGACAAGCTGATCACCTATCGCACAGGCAAGACCGCCCGCCTCGCCGGCCGGACCGAGTTTCTCGGGCTGATCACCAAGCTCCGCAAGCGCAGCTTCGACACCGCGATCCTGCTGCCCGGATCATTCAAATCGGCGCTGATCTGCAAGATGGCCGGCATCCGCCGGATCGTCGGCTACGACCGGGACGGCCGCGGGTTTCTGCTGACCGACAAACTCCTGCCGCGTCGCGAAGACGGGCAGTTCGTCCCCACGCCGATTGTTAAATATTATCTGGGGCTCGCCCAATATCTCGGCTCGACCAACCGCGACCTGACGATGCAATTGTTCGTCGCCCCCAGCGAAAAACGCGCCGCCGAGGACGTG
>JACMML010000389.1 GCA_014379105.1 Phycisphaerae bacterium | reverse complement strand
GCGGGATCGGCAACACGAACCGATCTGCCCGCAACGCCCCCTGATCCGTCTTTGATGGAAACCACCAATTCACCGGATCGTCTTTCCCTCTGATCTTCTTCTGCCAGAAGATATGCACCCGCGCCCCGCCGTTCTTCCCGCGCGTCTCCGATCCTGCTCGATACGCGAGCGGCACAAACCCCATCGATTCCCAGAACTTATTGGCTTCAATATCCTGCGCGCACCAGCAACAGAACAACCGACATCCGTATGCAGCCCGATCAAACATTGCCTTCAACAACGACGCACCGATAAATCCCCGTTGGCGATCGGGCACAACATTCATCTGGTAGATGATCCCCACATCATCACGCTTGAAGTATCGATCGTTCCCGATGCAATATCCCAAGCGCTCGTCATTTGCTTCGGCAACGATCACGTGCCCCAGTTCTATCTTGCCTTGCAGCGTCTTCGTCGGCATCCAGCCGACCATCTTCGTGTGCTTCTTCTGCAATTGATCGATGAACGACAGATCACCCGGCGTCGCAGCACGAATATTGATCGGCACGCGCGGCGCGGGAAGCTCTATTGGAATGATCGCGGACATGATCACGCTCCGAAGAGGGTTAGCCACAGAGACACAGAGAGCACAGAGAAGAATTCATTCGTGCGCGAAGGCGCGAAGAGACGAAGATTCGCGAAGAAATTTTTCTATTACAATTCAAAACATCCCTCTTCCTTCGCGCACCTTCGCTCCTTCGTCCCTTCGCGCACGTATTCTCCGCATTCTCCGCGCTCTCTGCGTCTCAGCGGTCTCTGCGTAAGTTTTTCAAGGAAACGGCAACACTAAATCCAAAACCCCCGCCCACGCGCCGCCATCGTTCGCGACGATTCCCGTCGCTGCCGTCGCGTCCAGGTGGATGAAGTCTCCCGCGTACGCGCCGGTGCTCACCAACTGCACTTCAATGGTATCAGCAGCCATGAAGATCACTCCGCCGGTGCCGAGGTATTGCTGATTGTTGTCGACCGGATCAAACACCTGCACCTGCGTGCCATCGAACGCGGTGTAGTCGATCGCCCGATCGAACGTCAGCGTGATCGTCAGATCAACCTCGCTATAGACCGCCGCCACAAGCACCGGCAGCGGCACGGGTACTGAGGGCGTCTGCGTCTTGCGCTTCTTCGGGATGAACGGCACGGGTTTGAATTTGACCATTGGAATACCAGTTAAAAGTGAAACGTGAAGAGTAGAGAGGAAAAGCGGAGAATGGATTCTCTCCACTCTCCACTTTTCACTCTTTGCTCTCAACAAACACATCACGCTGCCTGCAACAACGAACCCGTGGCGAACTGCAGGTGCGTAAACACCGCGGAACTTGCCGGGCCGCACTGGCCTCTCGGGTTATAGAAGCAACAGCGGAACCAGACCTGCGCACCCGGTGCGGTCGAGCTGGGAAACTCGATCTCCAGATTGCTCCGGCTGATGATGCCCTGGCTGGTCCATGCATTCACATCCGGCGAAGGCGTGCTCCCCACGAATGAATAAATCATGATCCCTTGAACACCAGGCGGCAAACCTTTACGGCTCTCGTCCTCTCCGTGGACATGCAGATAAACCGTATACCCAACCACCTTTTTGATATCGATGGTGGGAACTTCCGTCGGAACCGGAATGGGCGAAGCCGACTTTCGCACGGTGATTCCGAGCAACTCCTTGTTGCCCGGTGTCACCGCCGGATTGTCCTGAATCCGTCCGTAGTACGTCCTGAGTACGGTGAGCATCGCGTCCCGGGCGGCGTCCTTGTTTGCCGCCAGTTCCGATGATCGAATACCGGACTCCCGCGCCTGCACCAGCGTGTTATACGCGCTGACATAGGGTGTGACGGCATTGTTAATGGCCGTCGCATCGGCTGCCAGCAATTGCCAGGAACCCGGGGCCGCGGTGAGGCGTGTCCCCCAGTTCTGCGCATAAGGCACGAGCAGCGAGTCTTTGTATGGAATAGCCATGGGCCACTCCTTCTTGTTGATTTCCTTGCGACGTTTCCTGACGCCTAACAACTCCGCCGGGTCGCGTTGAGAATTTTGATCGTCAACGCAAGAAACACACTTTACGATTCAATTGTAATAATATTTATAATCATCAATCACTGAAATAGACTGGAAATCGCGACAGGCGTACCGTTCGTCCACAGTTATGCTCGATAATATCCCCGCGCCGAATGCTGCCAGATGGCGGTCAAATAAAAAACCGACAGAATCACTTGAAATCCCCCGCCCCCACCACGCCCAACGCCCGATCTTTCATGAACGAACGTCGTTCAGTCATGAAAGATCGTCGTCCGTTCATGAACGAACGTCATTCAGTCAAGAAGGATCGATATTCAGGGATGACTGATCGTCGGTCAGTCTTGAAAATTTGTCGTCCAGTCATGAACGATCGTTGTTCAGTCAAGAGAAATCGTCGTCCAGCCATGAACGAACGTCGCTTAGTCAAGAAAGATCGTCGTCCGGTCATGAACGAACGTCGTTCGGCCATGAAAGATCAATAGACAAGTAGGGTCCGCAGAATAGTGCGGACCCTACCAACGTGAATGGACGGGCATTGGGGTGGGTATAACGTAATGCCGATCAGTGGCCGAGCCGGCGCCGCGCCGGCTCTTAACCACAAGAAGCTTACCCGCCGGATCGGTCCACTGCATTGGCGGGTTATGTCGCAGCCGCTTCGCCATTCAAGCGCTTTCGGTGCCGCCTTTGGTCAGCACCATCATGACCGTCAACGCGACTAGATAGACGGCGTTGATCCACAACGCCACCACGGCAATCCGACGCCTGCGGTGCTTCTGGCGTACTCCGGCGATCGCGAACCCCAGTCCGATGCCAGCTCCGAGCAACACGAGCCAAAACGCAAAGGAGAAGATAAGCAGCGGGAAGTAATGCCCCGGCATTCGATGAGAGGCGTACACCGCTCGGCCGGCAACATACACGGGGTACGCAGTCAGAACCGCGAAAACGAGCGCGGTGATGCCAAGCCCTGAATGGCGGGTCCCCGGAGTTCCAGGGTGCTGGTAGTCCAAGACTTTGGCATCGGTCGACATCTGCGACATAACCTATTATTATACTGCTCCAGCGCCAGATAACATTCCGATGTCTTTGGTGACTCAGCGCGATAAGTTGTTGGCCATATTACCGTTCGGCGTTGAGTCTATCCATATTATCAGCACGAAAACCGGTAGTCTGTTAAATCTTGAACAGTAGGACACGCGGCTGCCACGGCTTGGTACGCCTAGCCGTGGTGAGCACTAGCAATGCAACACACGCTCCAACGCCTTCCACGGCTGGCGAGTACGCAAGCCGTGGCATCCGCCCCTCGACAATCCCCACCCGCCGTTCGACACTAACGACGCCAATGGTCAAACGAATCACCCGCTACACGCTGCTCATCGCCTGCCTGCTGCTCGCGGGGGCGTGGGGGTGGAGTGTGGGGCATGTAAACTCCGGGTACTATTGGCAGGAGACGTGGAGTGCTCATATTCATCTGATGGAGGGGAAACTGAAATTGTTAAAAGTGTATGGCGCGGTTGCTTCAGATTGTACATTCGAGTTCGAAAGCGAATCTCTCCAAGCCGACGTTCCCCTTTCCGATCGAGTGGGTCTGACAGTGCCTGACTGGGGAAAAGACGTATTCAATATCCTGGGGCCGTTGACGTATGTCTATATCATCGTCCCCCTCTGGACCCTCCTCACCCCGCTCCTGCTCATCACCGCATGGCTGTGGTATCCGATCATCCGCAAGCGACTGCACGGGAAGCGCGATACGGGATTCCCGGTGGAGATCAAGCAACCCGAGCCGGTGAAGGAATAGATGCTCAAACGAATCACCCGCTACGCGCTACTCATCACCTGTCTGCTGCTTGCGGGGGCTTGGGGGTGGAGTTATGCCAAGGTCGAGGAGCTGATATATGACGGGGATGATATCCTGGTGATTTTCACCGTCTCGCAAGGGAAGGCAGAAGTTTTTCAAGCCAAGCTGCTCAGAACGGTATTTCCCATTCAGTTTCATTCTAGCTCACCCATCCACCAGAACGTTAAATGGCTTGGGTTCAGGTATACGTCCACTTATACGCAAGACACTTATGCGAAGCATCTGGTCCTGCCATTGTGGATGCCATTTGCTTTGTTTTCCCTATTAGCGCTGGGCATGTGGTATCGCCCCATCCGCAATCGACTGCGTGGGAAACGCGATGCGGGATTCGCGGTGGAGATGAAGGAACCCCAGCCGGTGAAGGAATAGATGCCGGATCTGCCTTTTTCACCATCCGACGGCGACTATCAACTAACAACCGCCAGCCTTTCGTCCGATGTATAAGGCATGCTCGCGTTGTCCATTCGTCAGCCGTATGCGGAACTGATCCTGCGCGGGATCAAGACCGCGGAGCTGCGGTCGCGATCGACGAATATCGTCGGGCGACGGTTTTATATTTATGCGTCGAAGAAGAAGTGGAAAGTGGAGAGTGACCAGACTTCGACGAACTCAGTCGAGTCGTGGAGCGGCAAGCAGTGGTCGAGCGATCTGTCCGTCGCGACGCCACCGGCGTGGATGATCGAGCTGGCCGAGCAGGTGAAGATGATCGAGCCGGGCATCGTGCTGCCGACGGGCGTGATCGTGGGCAGCGCGGTGATTGACAACGTCATGCCCCCGGATGCGGCGGACGGCGTTGATGGATTATTCCGTTGGCAACTCGCCGACGTGCGGCGGATCAAAACGCCGCGCAAACCCACTTGCCATCCGCAGCCGGTATGGTTTAACCCGTTCTGAACCAGGGTGTTGGTCAGGGGCGTTGAACAATCGCGTTGATTTTGCCGCTTCAACCCGCCGGGGTACAACCGTCGGTCATGCCCGACCCCGCGCCATCGCAATCGCCTTCGCCATCGACCAGTCACAAAACCGATCAACTCGCCGCCCGACCGGAACATGATGGGAAGTTCTGGCGGAACGCCAATCACTTTTTCGATCGCGTGTATCGAACAATGGGGCTCGATCCGCTTTACCGCGCGCTGCTTAGCTCGCCGAAGCGCGTGCTGACGGTCTCCTGTCCGGTGCGGATGGATGATGGGACGATCCAGGTTTTCACCGGATACCGCGTTCAGCACAATAATGCGCGCGGGCCGTTCAAAGGGGGCTTGCGATTTGATCCGGCCGTGGATCGGGACGAGGTGATGGCGCTGGCGATGCTGCAGACGTGGAAGAACGCGTTGGTGGACCTGCCCTATGGCGGGGCTAAAGGCGGCGTGGTGTGTGATATCAAGACGTTGTCATTAGGCGAAAAAGAACGTCTCACGCGAAGGTATACGGCGGAGGTGATGCCGATCATCGGCCCGATGGACGACATCCCGGCCCCGGACCTGGGGACGGACGGGCAGGTGATGGCGTGGATCATGGACACCTATTCGATGATGGTCGGCCGGCAATCGCTCGGCGTCGTCACCGGCAAACCAGTCGCATTGGGCGGCAGCGTGGGACGCGAGGAGGCGACCGGCCGTGGCGTGATGTGCGTACTGAAGCGGTTCGTCGAGACGACGCAGCACGGATCATTGGAAGGGATGAAGATCGCGATCCAGGGGTTCGGACAGGTCGGCTATCACGCGGCGCGGTTGCTGGATGAGCTGGGCGCGGTGATCGTCGGCATCAGCGACGCGTTCGGCGGGATCTACAACGAAGAAGGGATCGACATCGAAGCGGCCGGACTGTATTACCGCGAGCGACGACAACTCACCGATTTCCCCGGCGGCGACGCGATCACCAATGAAGACCTGCTCACCTGCGAGTGCGACGTGCTGATCCCCGCGGCCCGCGAGAACACGCTCGATGCCAATATCGCGCCGCACGTGCAGGCGAAGATCGTCGTCGAAGCCGCCAATGGTCCGACGACACCCGAGGCCGACGAGATCTTGCGCGATCTGGGCATCACCATCCTGCCCGATATCCTCGCCAACGCCGGCGGCGTGACGGTGAGCTATTTTGAATGGGTGCAGGGATTGGACAATTACTTCTGGGATCTCACCCGCGTGCGCGGCGAGTTGCAGCGCGTGATGGACCGAGCATTTGACGCCGTGAACGCCAAGGCGGATGAAGCCGATTGCGATTATCGCACCGCTGCGTATACCATCGCGATCGGCCGAGTGGTGGACGCGGTGCGTCTGAAGGGACTGTTTCCTTGATCGATCGTCTGCGTGGAATTCTGCATCATTCGTGGCGGGGGCTGTTGGCGATAACGATCGTCATCGTCGCGACCTACGCCGGCCTGTGGGTGCGCGATCAGGCGTGGGACCGCACGCTGCACCTGCGGTTCGACAACGACATTAACAACGGTTTCCGCTGGGGCATGCGTGCGAATCAAGAGGGATACTTCAGCATTTACGAGCGCGAGGGAGACCCGGACGAAATGCTGCGCGTCCGGCTCGACTACGCCCCGCTGCGCCTCGGCCTGATGACCTGGTGGACACACGGGCTGCTACAGCAGTTTGAGGATGTGCAACTTCAGATGCGGTATCCGTCGCGCGCTTTTCACAAGCGCCTGCTGGATTTCAACACCGCGTGCGGGTTTCTAACCGCCGTGGCTGCGGGGATTTTGACGTTTCACCTCGTGCGGTGGCGCATCGATCAGCCGCACGCATGGTCAGGAACCGCCACTGCGCTGATCGCGGCATGCGTGACGTGGTTTAATCCGGTGATTCTCTACAACGCCCACGTTTGGCCGCAGTGGGATATCTGGCCGATGCCGTTCTTTCTGTTTGCGGTGTATCTATCCCTCAAGCGCTGGTGGCTGCCGGCGGGCATATTGCTCGGTATCGGCGCACTGCTGAAAGGCCAACTGCTGATGGCGGCGTGGGTGCTGCCGCTGTGGGCACTATTCATGGGCGACTGGCGCGGGATGTTGAAGATCCTGGTGGGGCTCGCGTTCGGGCTGGCGCTGGTCGGGATGCCATGGGAAATCTCAACCTACAACCCCGCCGCTCCAGTGCAGGCGTTTGATCTGTGGGATCGCACCTACGACATGCCGGCAATCTTCTTCACGGCCATGCTGGTGGCGTTTGCATTCATACTCCCGCGCCGGTTCTCACCCGTGTGGATCTGCGTAGCGATCACCACGGGACTCGCGTGCGGCATGTGGCAATTCAGCGGTACGAGTTACTGGTTTAAATATGCCTTCACAGTGGGCGCGAATCACTACCCGATGATGCATCTCGGGCAGCCATCAAACCTCCCGGCGCTGATGACGCGCGCATATGGCTGGGATTTGGGAGGAATCGAAGACGCCGTGATGACGTTGCCTTCCTTCGAGACGCCGCGGTGGCTGCTCCCTGTTCTTCCGAGCGAGATCGGCGGAGATATCTCGCTGCGCACACTGCTGCTGACGATCTTCTTCACACTCAGCGTCTTTTGCGCCGTTATGGCGGCGATGAACTGGCGCCGGCGCGATCCGCGGGTGATTGTCGCGCTGACGCTTCCGTGGATCCTGTTCTTCACGATACCCGCGCAGGTGCACGAGCGCTATCTTCTTTACGGGTCGGCCTGCTGCGCGATATTTCTGGCCTGCAGCCGCGGGTGGTTTCTGCTGGGCCTTGTCTTCACGTTCATCGCGTTACTGCCGACCGTGGATACGACACTCCGATTCAACTACATAACCCCCGGCGGATTTGATGCCAAGCCGTTTGAGATCGAGCGTCTCGCGGCGACGTTCATCAACGGCACGTTCCCCGGCATCGCATGGGGATTGATGATGGCGATCGTAATTGCGCTGTACGGCTTGCTTCCGGCGGCTACCTGCACCGGATCGTCGGCACGGCGGGCGTCTCGACGTGCACCTCAGGGGGCTTCCGCTCAAATTCCTTCGGCGAATCTGTCAATTTATCGGCTGCCGACGATTGAACCGCCAACTACTCATGCGAAGGTATAGATGCGGCGATTAGTCCCCTATCTCATCGGCCTGTCCCTGGCGCTATGGCTCGGCGGGTTGATCGCGCTGTTCCTGTTCGTCTCGTTTCTTTTTCGCCAAGACCGCGCGAGGGCGGTTCAGGTCGCACCAATATTGTTTCACGTGATCGAGCGGTATCAACTGATGCTGGCCGCAATCGCGCTGGCTTCTACGGTCGTATGGCGCTTCTACGGATGTTCGCGGGCCAAGCGCGTGCTGCTCTTGTGCCTGTTGGCCGCGACCGGGCTGGCGATGGCGGAGTTTGCGGTGATTTCGCCGCGCATCAACACACTACGAATGCAGGACCAATCAGACGGGGTTGAATTCAAACGTCTGCACGGATACGCGATGGTTCTTTACACCAGCACGGCCGTGATGACTGCGGTGGCTGGCTGCGCGTTTATTGCGGCGGTGCGGCGTGATGCGATGAATTATCGAAGATCAACCGAATCTGTTCCGGAGTGAAGGCTTCGGCCCGACGCGAGACATCGATGCCAAGCTGATCGAGCGGCACGGTGCTCTGAAGATCCATCATGTCCAGCGCTTTGCGCAATGTCTTGCGTCGGAACGAAAATAGCTTCTGCACGAATCGCCCGAACGGGCGGGCCGAATCCCCCAGCCGATTGTCGAGCGTCATGCGGACCAGCGCGGATTCGATCTTCGGTGCCGGCCAGAACGCCTGCGGCGACAATGTGCGCAGCACCTCGACGCGGCTAAGCATCTGCGTCGTGACCGTCAGTGGCCCGTAGTCATCCGAATCGGCCGCCCCCTTCAACCGGTCGGCGACTTCTTTCTGAACGGTGAACACCAGCGTCGTCACACCCGCCAGCAACAGCTCGATCACCAGCGGGGAAGCGATGTTGTAAGGCAGATTCGCGACCAGTTTTATCCGTTCCGGCTCGCGGTGCTCGCGGATCATCGTCGCAAGTTCGGCATTGACGGCATGCTTTCCGTTTAATGCATCCCCTTCAATAAGTGTGAAACTATCGCCGTGATGCGCGAACAGCGAAGCGAGATAACCGGCCAAATCGCGGTCAATCTCGACTGCGATGACTCGTCCGCCGCGCGAGAGGATTTCTTCGGTCAGAGTTCCGGTTCCCGGTCCTACTTCAATGATCGTGTCACCAGCCGCGATCGATGCGGCATCGGCGATCAGGCGCACGAGGTTTTGATCGATCATGAAATTCTGACCGAACATATGCCGCGGCTGCGACCCGGCGCTGGCAAGGTGGGCCTGGATTTGCTGCTTTGTCTGGGCCATGCTGCACAGGCGATCTCAGGGCATGGTCGGTGCCGGCGGCGCCGCGGGGCCGGGCGACACTGCGGGACCGGGCGTCATCTCCGGCCCCGTCGCCGGACCATCAATGATCGGCGCACGCTTCATTTGCTCGGCCTGCACGCGCTTGCTGACGCGGTGCTGCAGGAGCACAACCACCTCATCGGCTGATCGGAAATGCCCGGCAGTGACGTCGCCGCTGGTGTCCCCGATCGTCGCTACGACCGCGGCGATCAGCGCGCGACGCTCTTGGAGTTCTTTGTCATCGGCGATCTGCAGGATCGACCCGTCAAACTTCCATGTCCCGTCCTTCTTGATCATGGTCAGCGGCATTGGCGAACCGTCTTCACCAAGGAGGACGGCCTTGTCGCCGCTGGTCTTCACCTGGATGTGCTCAACCGGCAACTGCGGAAACCCTGCGGGGAAAACTTCCTTGGTGACGTGCTCCTCATCGAGCTTGGCCTGGCCAAATTGCTTCAGCGTCGCCGCGTAAAGGCTCTGACCGGCCGAGGTTAATTCGCCCATTTGCGCCACCGCCTGCTTCTGCAGATCATTGACGACATCGATGGACTTCGTGAGTTCGTCAACGTTCCCATTGATGACGGCGGCGTTATACCGGGTCAACGCGTCCTTCACCGCGGCGGCATCCGCCGAATCCGCGGCGGGCTGGGTCGCCTGGGCGAGCGCGATGCCGCTGATCAGAACCGAAAGTATCAACCCGTGTTTTGCGCGCATACCAAATCTCCGCTGTGAAAAGTGACATTGCCAGCATCGCTGATTTTGATTCGGCGGGCAAGACAGCTTCGACTACAATGTCGTCACCATGAAATCCTACGAAGTGATCCGTCAGGCCGTCGAAGAACCCGGCGTGAAGGCAGTCGCCGCCGATTTGAAGGTCAGCGCGGCGCTTATTTACAAATGGTGCGAAGCGCCCGCCGACGAACTGGACCCGGATCAGAGTGGTGCCAAGAATCCGCTCGATCGCGTGCGCGAGATGTACCAGATCACCAAAGACGTCCGCCTGATCCGCTGGCTGTGCAACGAGGCGGAGGGATTCTTCCTGCCCAATCCCAAGCTCACCGACACCGGCGATCTGGATAAGGCGTTCTACCTGGAGACGCGCCGCGTTGTGCGCGATTTCTCGGAGTTGCTGGATAAAGTGACCGACAGCGCCGAAGACCATTCCGTCGACGCCGCTGAGGCCGACGCGATCCGCCAGAAGTGGGAAGATCTCAAATCGAGCGTCGAGCGCTTCGTCATCCTCTGCGAGCAAGGCCAGTTCCGGCTTGAAAAAAACGAAAAGTGACTAAGCGCACCCGAGTGGACTCGAACCACTGACCGTCGGATTAGAAATCCGATGCTCTATCCAACTGAGCTACGGGTGCTGCGTGCCAGCCCAAAACTATCGATACAACCCCCCGGACGCAAGAAAAAGTCATCCTGCCGTGGGCATCACGCTCACACCCATTGCTCGAGCAGATCGCCGAAGCGCTTCATCGAAAGTCGCGAGCGGCACCGTTTCTCGAATCGCGAGTTCCAGGTAGGTGGCATCGTACGCGGTGAGCTGGTGCTGCCTGCCAAGGTCAAGAATCCTGTCACTGATCTGGCGTCTGGGCGTTTGATCCGTCTCGATGGGAAGCGCCCTGACAAGCTTTAGAAAGGCCGCTGAATCTGTTGGCGTTTTTCGGGCGCGGCGTTCGCCCATCAGAATGCCATTCTCGAGTTCACACCACCATAGTTCGGGTACGAGTACGCCGTTTTTTCCGATCAATTTTAATACACCCAGCGCCTTTGACGTTTGCGCTTCCTCGAAATACCAGGCCAGTACAACCGACATATCAACAACCATAATCATCGCCGGCCTTCGTCGATAAGGCTCCGTACGCTCACGCCCCTGGGTAGGCGGGAACGGGGGAAAGCGAGAAGTGACTTGATGGTCCCGCCAACCTGCTCGTGCACAGCGCTTGAATTCGGCTGTATACGTGCGATGGCCTTGCCGTGCCGCGTCACAATGATTGTCTGTCCGTGCTCAACGGCGCTCAATACTTCTGCCAAGTGGGTTTTAAGTTCATAGCTGCCAATCGTTCGCACGGTCACCTCTGGTCGGAAGTTCAGACCAGAATGACGTGAAAGGCCATCGCGGTCAAGTCGAATGTTCACTTGTTGAGTCAAACCGGACGAGGCCTAAATCTGAAAATCAATCACGTCCTGCCGTGCGCGCGATCTTCGGTCGCGGAACTTCAGCTTTGGCGGCTCGGCGACGACCTGGTTCTGGCTGGGGACGCTTGAAGTCACAAACACATTTCCGCCGATGACGGCGCCGCTGCCGATGACGGTGTCGCCGCCGAGGATCGTGGCGCCGGCGTAGATCACGACATCGTCCTGGATCGTCGGGTGCCGCTTGTGTCCGCGCAGCGCCTGACCGAACGCGGGCGCGAGCGCGCCCAGCGTGACGCCCTGGTAAAGCTTGACATTATTGCCGATCACCGTGGTCTCGCCGATCACCACGCCCGTGCCGTGGTCGATCATGAACGATCGGCCAAGCTGCGCGCCGGGGTGAATATCGATTCCCGTTATTGAGTGCGCGTGTTCGGTCATGATGCGCGGGAGCAGCGGCACCTGTAGGTTAAACAGTTCGTGGGCAATCCGCTGGACCATGATCGCGTAGAGGCCTGGGTAGCTGAAGATCGTTTCGTCGGTCGTCTGCGCCGCCGGATCCCCTTCGAACGCGGCCAGCACGTCGGACGTCATCATCTCGCGCACATGGGGCAGACGATCAAAAAACGTCGCGGTGATCCGCGCCGCCTCCTGATCGCAATCCTCGCAGGCAACGCTGCCGTCCTCTTCCGGGGCCGTTCCCTCGCGATACCGCAGGCAGCAGCGAACCTGCTCGTACATCGTGCTGGTCAATTCCAGGACAAGCTCGCCGATGCGATATTGCAGATTCTCAGCCGTCAGTCCCTGTAAGCCGAAGTAGCCGGGGAAGACGAGCTGGCGGAGGTTGTCCAGAATCCCGACGATCGTGTCGCGGCTTGGCAACACCACCGTGCCGAGGCGCCTGATCTCGGGCAGTTCGTGAATATTGTTCACGAGCTTTGTCACGATGTCGGGCAGACGCTCGTTCAATTGCTTGCGGTGCATGTCGTTGCCATTCCTTAAGCGGGGATAATACTCCACCGGCGGCCGAAACGCCTGCAACGATGACTTTTTTGACCCAGCTGACCATCCGCACCGCGGAGGTTGCATCCCAACCGTGAGCCCGCACAATACGCCGCGAACAAGTGAGGGACGAACTCCATGGAAGCATTGATGATCGGTGTCTCGGGATTGCGCGGCACCGTCGGCGGTACTTTGACACCGATGGTGGCGATGCGGATGGCGTCGGCGTTTGCGTGCTGGCTGAAGCAGACCCAGAAACCCGCCAACGGCCGATATTTCCGCGTTGTCGTCGGCCGCGATGGTCGCCCGTCCGGACCGTACGTACGGGATGCGGTCTTCTCCGGTCTTATGGCGTCTGGCATCGAGACCGTAGACCTGGATATCGTCACCACCCCGGGCGTGGCGATGATGGTGAAGCACGCCCGCGCTGACGCCGGGCTCGTCATCACCGCGAGTCACAACCCGATCCAATGGAACGGAATCAAGCTACTGACGCGCGACTCGGTCGCGCCCCCGCCCGACGCCGTCGCGGAGATCAGGAAGCTGTACGATGACCAGGTCACCAGCTATGAGCGCGTTGAGAACCTGGCAGCGCCGGCCCGCAACACCGAGACGCACGCGCTGCACACCAAGCGCATCCTCGATTACATCGACGTGCTCGGCGTCAGCAGCAAGCGGTATAAGGTCGTACTTGATAGCGTCAACGGCGCCGGCTGCGTGGCCACCAACACGCTGCTGAGCAAGCTGGGGTGCAGCGTCATCCATATCAACAACACGCCCAATGGCCAGTTCCCACACGAGCCTGAGCCGACCAAAGCGAACCTCACGCAACTCGCCGATGAAGTGAAGCGGCATGGCGCGGTAGTCGGATTCGCGCAGGACCCGGACGCCGACCGGCTGGCGATAATTGACGAGCATGGGGAGTACATCGGCGAAGAATACTCCCTCGTTCTGTGCGCCCAGTGGTTGTTGAGTAAGAAGCCGGGCGTGGCCGTGACGAATCTTTCGACGAGCCGCATGCTTGACGACATCGCCGCCCGGAACGGATCGCGCGTGATTCGCACGCCTGTGGGCGAAGCACATGTCGTCGACGCGATGATCCGCGAAAAAGCAGTCGTCGGCGGCGAAGGGAATGGCGGCGTGATCGACCTGCGCGTCGTGCCCGGTCGCGACTCGATGGTCGGCATGGCGTATGTGCTGCAGTTGATGGCCGATACTGGGAAGACGATCTCCCAACTGGTGGCACAGACCCCGAAGTACGAGATCGTAAAGTCGAAATTTGAATGTCGCCGTGAAGACGCCGAGCGGGCCGTTGCGGCAATCAGGAGCAGGTATGCTTCTGAAAAGATCGATGTCCAGGACGGCATCCGAATCGATTGGCCGGACGCTTGGGTGCACGCTCGGGCGAGCAACACCGAGCCGATCATGCGGATCATCGCCGAGGCGCCCGATCGCGCGACGGCCGACGCCCGGATCGCGGCGGTACAGGAAGTCGTTAAGACCGTGCTCTAAACGTCCGATACAAACAGAAATCATGGAAGTAATCCCGCTCGCCATCCCCGATGTAAAAGTGATCATCCCGAAGAAATTCGGCGACAATCGCGGCTTTTTTGCCGAAACCTTCAGCCGTCAGAAGCTCGCCGATTGCGGGATCGACGCCGAATTCGTGCAGGACAATCATTCGATGTCCGGCGCGGTGGGAACGATCCGGGCACTGCATTATCAGATAGGCCCGCAGGCGCAGGCGAAACTGATTAGAGTGTTGAAAGGCGCGGTATTGGACGTGGCGGTCGATATCCGCCGCGACTCGCCGACATTCGGGCAATATGTCGCCGAGATCCTGTCGGCGGATAATTTTAAGATGATGTACGTCCCCACCGGCTTCGCGCACGGCTTTGAGACACTCGAGCCAAATACCGAGGTCTTCTACAAGGTGACCCGGTATTACTCCCCATCGCACGAGCGCGGAATCCGCTGGAATGACCCGGCCATCAGCGTGCCGTGGAAGGTCGCGGCTGAAAAAGCCGTACTCAGCGCCAAGGACCAGATCGCGCCGATGCTCGCACAAGTCTCTGAGCTGTTTTGACGCAAGCGGGCAGGACCGAAGTTCAGCGGCTGAGAATCGTCTCCAATTGACCTGAAAACGCTCCGTTGGACATCACATGATCGATGCCCGCCTCGCGGGCGGTTTGAATCGTGTCGGTCGCGACGTGCGAGACAAACCCGATCACTTCCCCGCCGTGCCGCTGCTTCCAATCGATGGCGGTCTGTAGCGTTCCGTCCACATTCAGGTCCACGATCAGCCGTTTTCCAGGCGTTTCCAGCACCTTGGAGGCGTCGCGGACGACCTTAAACGGCACATTGATCGCCCGGGCGGTGGCCACCACTTTGCTGCTGAAAATCAGGTCGCGGATGTGGATCAAGACAGGTGGGGCGTCTTCCATAGTCGCCGGATCATAAGTGGCTTAGTCCAATAACTCACGTCTTGCGGGTATGCCAGCCGATATTTGAGTCAGGAGCAGGTGCGCACCACTCCGGTCATACGGTGGATTGAAGCACGAAGGCTGAAACATGGATCTGGCAACACTGATCGGCTACCTCCTGGCGTGGGGCTCGCTGGCGTACGGGGCGTATCACGCTTCACACGGAGCGATCGGCGCGTACATCAAGCCCGGCGAGATGATCCTCGTCGGTGGCTGCGCATTGGGCGCGACATTGGCATCCATGCCGTTTGCGAGCGTGATGGGCGCGGTGATGGCGGGTAAGAAATGCGTGCTGAATAAGCACGTGCATATCGATCACCTCATCAAAGAAATCGTTCAATATGCCGAAACCGCCCGCCGTGACGGCGTGCTGGCACTCGAACAGGTCGCCCGCGAGGCCCCCGATGCGTTCCTGCGGCGCGGACTGCAACTGACAATCGACGGGACCGATCCGGAACTCATCGAACGCATCATGCGCATTGAAGTGGACGCGATGCTCGAGCGACACAAGCACGGCAAACACTTCTGGGCCAGCCTTGCGAAGTTTGGCCCAGGTTGCGGCTTGGTGGCGTGCCTGACCGCACAGGTGGCGATGTTCCGCAATCTCAACGGCGACGCCGCCGTGATCGGTGCAGCATTGGCCGTCGCGCTGGTCGGCACGCTCTACGGTGCGCTTCTACAGAATTTGATCGCCGGTCCCATCGCCGAGAAACTCGGCATCCTCTCAAAGGAAGAGGGCTTTGAAAAGGAAATCATTCTCCAGGGAGTCTTGAGCATCCAGGCCGGCAATAATCCCCGCGTCGTCGAGATGCAGTTGCTGAGCTTCCTGTCGGCCAAGCAACAGGCACTGGCCCTTAAGCAAGCAGCATGATGAACCGCGGAGACGCGAAGAGCGCGGAGATCGCTATGGATTTGAACCTGCTTACGGAGCGAATCATTGGTGCGATGATCGAGGTGCATAAGGAAATTGGCGCCGGGCTCCTTGAGTCGGCTTATGAAGAGTGCCTGTGTCACGAATTAGCCATCAAAAGCATCGCATATCGGCGACAGGTTGAATTGCCGGTGATGTACAAGGGATTAAGACTGGATTGCAAATACCGAATTGATCTTGTGGTCGAAGACGCCGTTGTGGTTGAAATCAAATCGGTAAAGTCTCTTGACCCAATCCATGAAGCGCAACTCATCACGTATCTCAGGCTCGGCGGGTGGCACATCGGTCTACTGGTGAACTTCAACGTAAGAGTGTTAAAAGACGGCATCAAAAGGCGCGTTCACAATTACCAAACTTGATCTCCGCGCTCTCAGCGCCTCTGCGGTGACCCATGGCCAAACCCTGCAAAAAATGCGATCCCCACGAGATCTGCGAAGAATGCCCTGAGTGGATCTTCACGCTCGCGGATTTGATCATGTGCATGATGGGATTGTTCGTCATCATGTGGGTGCTCAAGCCCGGAGGAACCCCCACTCCGCCGGCCACGGACGTGGCGCAGAAGGAATCGCAGGAATGGCTGGAGACGGTCGGGGAAATCCGCGCCGGCTTCGGCTATGTGCCGGACCCGAACAGCTCTGATCCTGTCGATCAGGCGATGGTCAAGAAGAAGATGCGGCTTGTCGGTGAAGGTGAAAAAGGCACGCAGGAAATCAAGCAGGACAGCGCCGAAGGCACCGATCCGAGCGTGACCAATATCCGCGAAAGCAAGCTCGCTGCGATCGGCGTGAGATCGGAGTTCGCTCGCGGCGATGCGCAACTGTCGGCCGAGAGCAGACGCGTGCTGGACGGGATCGCCAAACAGATTCGCGGCACGCGATTCATCGTCATCATTAAAGGCCACGCCGCACGCGACGATTTTGCCGAGGACGGCACGGCGTCGCAGTTCATGGACATCTCCATCCGCCGGGCGCAGGCAGCGTCCGATTATCTGGCCGGGCTGGGTGTTGCGCCTGACATATTACGCGTGCAGGGTTGCTCATACTTCGAGCCGCTCCAACAGCGCGCCTACACACGCGATTCACAACAGACAAATCGACGCGTCGAGGTCTTCGCAACGGAAATGCTGGTACGCGATCTGCAGGACCCGAAACGCGCGGCCCAATCCCCGCTGAAATAAACGCAAGCGCAGTCGGATCGATCAGGATTTGCGGCTGTTGCGAAAGCTGTTGAGCGCGCCTTCAAAATCGAACGTATAAGCGAGCAGCGTCACGAGAACAGCGCCTGCGATGGACCAGACACGCAATACCAGCGCGAGAATCGCGGCGAATGCCTTGAGCTCTTCCGGACCGAGGCTGGGATCGACGTAAGGCTTGATGGCCGCCGGCAGCAGGAGCACGAAGACGATCTCGCGTACGCCGAGCCCGCCGGGCGTCCAGAACGCCGCAAAGCCCGCCAGCCACGCCATTGAATAGATCCCGCCGACAAGCCACCACTTTGCCAGCGGGAGATTGAGCGGCGCGTGCGAAATCAGCCAGATCGCCAGCGCCATGAACGCCACCCCCGCCGCCTTGCTAAGCAGGACGGCGGCGAGCGTACCGCCGCGGACATCGGTCTGCAGGCGCGGGCGTCCGCCGGCGACCAGCACGCGATTGATCACCGAATAAAATACCCGCGGGTGCAATAACGCCAGCAGCAACGGCGTCGCCATGACCCCGGCGATCATCCATCCGCGCGCCGTTTCGTCGATTGTGCGACTCATGCCCAGCAGCGTCAGACACAGCGCGGCAAAAATCGCGGACGCGATACAGAACAGCAACTGCTCCAGCACCTGGGAAGTTTCTGACACAGCCGTGCTCACGCCGTAAGGCCGCAGCAGGTGTGATCGCTCGACCATCGGCCACTGCGTACCCGGGAGATAGCGCGAGAGCTCTGAGGTCACCCATATCCGCGCCGCAGCGGTGCCGGGAATGCGATGACCTAGTTCATAAAGCAGTGCGTACCACGGCAGAATGCGAAACACATAAAGAAACGCCGCGAAGAGGAGCACCGAAGCGACGAATTCCAGCGGATAGATCAGGTTCACCATCCGCTCGGTCGGCCGCCACCCGTTTTTGATCGGCACGATGACGAAATAGAGCAGCACCGCCATAAACGACAGGCGCACAAACCTGCTCACCCACGGCCGACTCGCAATCCACCATCGGGCGAAACGATCGCGCGAGCCCTGGGAGAATTCCAGGATCTCTCCTTCCTGTCGTCCGGTTCCGTCAGAACCTTTTTTGGGCGGCGGAAGCAGGACCACGCCCCACCGGCGCAGGATCGGCCGAATCATCCGGCGTATGCGCGGGATAATCCGGATCAAACGGTTCACAAACAGCAGTGACAACCGCATCACCGCCCAGGTGATCGCCGCCGCCAGCACGCAGATCCCCGCAACGGCGGCGATAAACCCCGGGGTGCTCTTCTGCGGATCCGGATCAAGACTGAAATACGCCATCAGGCTGCGGTAGCGCTCACCGACAAACCACAGAAACCCGGCGATCACAATTAGCGAAATCAGCGTGGTGATGGAGGTGAAGATCGACGCCTCGATCATCAACGGGCGGCCGCGCAGGAAGTGGCTGGTCAGCTTACGTTTACCCGGGAACGCGACCAGCGCAAATCCGATCAGGAACATCGGCAATCCGCCGGGGCCGGGGAGAAAAACGCCCATGGGCAACGCCAGGACGATCAGCAGCCAGCCCAGCACGTTTTTTAGAATCAGCCAGAAATAGCCGGAAAACAGCCGTCTCACCGCCATGACGGCGGCTTCGCCGGTGTTGAGCACGCGCTCGATGGGATGGTCGTCCGTCGGATGGGGTGTCATGTACTTCGGCGGCGATCATATCGTCTGGCGGGGCTTCACGCGAAGCCGCGCCGCAAGGCATCGCAATTCGCGTCGATTCCGCCGCACCGGTACACTGATGGTGATGCAGGAAGACATCGAAAAAGTCCTGATCTCCGCCGAACAGGTGCACACGCGGATAAAGGCCATGGCGCTGGAGATCACGCGCGACTTTTCCGACATCGAATCGGGCATCACCATTGTCCCGATCATGACTGGCGCGATGATCTTCACCGCCGACCTGATTCGCGAAATGCCGATCCGCATGAAGATCAATCTGATGACCGTCAGCAGCTACCCCGGCGCGAGCCTGCGCACGCAGGGCGTGACCGTCCTGGCCAAGCAACTCGGCGACGTTCACGGCCGGCACGTGCTGCTGATTGACGACATTCTCGATTCCGGCGGCACGCTCCGGGCGGTGATCCCGCTGCTGAAAGAGTTGGGCGCCGATTCCGTCCGCTCGTGCGTGCTCTTGCGGAAGGATCGCCAGACCGTCAAAGGCGTGCAGGCGGATTACGTGGGATTTGATATTCCCGACGAATTTGTCGTGGGTTACGGGCTGGATTACGACAGCGTGTATCGCAATCTTCGCGACATCTGCACACTCAAGCCCTCGGTATACTCAACCAATACGCCCAATACGCCATGATGACCAAGACGCCACTACGAGACCGCCGCCCCGCGGCAGCATTGATGTATCGCAAGACGCGGAACCGGATTGTCCGGCGCATCACTTCCCCCGCGACATCGCCGGCGGTTGCGAACGTCAGTGATACCGCCGATGTGGCGGTTCGTGTTCCGCTGATCTCGCTGTTCGCCGGGCAGTTCATCCAAGGGGGTGAAATTGTCCAATTTGTGGTCAAGCCCTCGCGCTGGTCGATCCCTCTCAACTCCATGCTCTTTTCTGCCAGCGTGGTGCTGATCATCACCGCGCTGCATTTCCTGCGGTGGCAACTGCTTTTCAGTGGAGCGGCCAGCCTACAACTAACCGTCTTCCTCATCGCCGGCCGGCTCGTGTGGGCATCGCTGCAATGGATGGGAACCTACTACATCCTCACCGACATGCGCGTCATTCGCCTCTCGGGCGTGTTCGACGTGGCGGTGGCTTCGATCCCACTCAGAAAAGTCTCCGAAGTGAAGCTATATCGGTGGATCAGCGAGCGCCTGCTGGCCAAGGGGTCGATCGAGATCACCGCCGATGGTTTGCCGGTGATGGCGTGGAACACCGTTTCGCGACCGGTCAGCATCCATGAGCGCGTGGTGGCCGCCGTCCGCAAGGCGCAGCAGAACGGGCACTCGCATCCATGAATCCATTCCCGCCGCGCACCCTCGGTCGCACGGGCGTGCAGATTCCTTTTATCTGGCGACCCATTGGCGAACGCGCGGTAGGAAACGAGGCGTGGTGCGCCGTCGAAACCGGCGCCGAATTGCTTGCCCGCCGAGGCGATAACGTGCTGATTGACCAGCTCGCCGAGCTGTGGCGCACATCGTGCGATCTGTTGGTCATCCAGGGAATCGTCAGCAGCGACATCAAGGTCGGTTGGCCGATGCACCGGCTTCAGCAGCTTCGTGATCGCGGGCTCTGCAAATGGTTTGCCATCGAGGTTGACGCCCCGCTCGAGGCCGAGTGGATCGCCGCCAATGCGCCCGTTCACGCAATCGTCGCGCCATTTCGCGCCGCCGACATGGCGATTCGCTTTCGCGCATTCGACGCCGCGCAGAACTCCGGCGTTGCGATAGTCAGCCGGGCATCGACGATTGACGAGCTGCGTCTGCACCTGGCGACGCCGCAGATCGCGGCGACGATTACGCGTCTCGATACCACCGTCGATCCGATGCCCGATGACGAAGTGGATAGATTGTGGCAGGAGTATTGCCGGACCCATCCGGAGCCCGAAAAGCTCCGCTCCGGCCACCCGCCGGACTACGGCGTCTGACGCGCGCCGTCAACCCACACGCCATCGGGTAGTAGTCCTGGCGATTCCAAAATCTCGCAAAGCGGTTCGCCGCTACGGGTCGGAAAGCTGACATAATCACCCGGCACGCCACCTTCCAGCGATCCGGCGCACAATGACCAAATCTCTTCAACCGGCACATCCCGTGATTGCTCGTGCACCAGACGCAGGTCATCGACGATATTCAGGTCCGGGGAGCTCGCGCAGCTATCGGTGCCGATGCTGACTTTAATACCGGCGCGTTGCATCTCGCGCCAGCGATGCGGCGGATGTCCAAAGTATGTGTGCGTTCTTGGGCACCAGACAACGTGCGCCTTCATCGCCGAAAGATGATTGATGTCCTCGTCCGAAGCGTAGTTGACATGCGCCGCGATGATCCCGCTCGCGGCGCCGCCGATGGCGCGTAGCCACGCAATGGGCCCTTCGGAAAACGCGGGTGCCGGCCCGGCATCAATGCCCAGCGATGCGTACAACCCGCCAAACGCCCCGCTATGATCGAGCAGAAAACGTCCTTCGTCCTCCGTCTCGGCGAGGTGCGTCATCACGGGAATGCCGCCGTGCGCGGTGCCCTGTAAGACCATCGCATACCCGCGTTCATCGACGGTATACGGCGCGTGCGGCGAAACGCCGATCCTCATCCGTTCATTCGCAAGCGACTCATCCATCGCCTGACGCATCAACACATCGAACCGCCCGCGCCGCTCGCCAATGCCGAGGCACTCGCCGAAGCTGGTGCTCCGAATCGGCGCACTGGCCAATATTGGTCGAACGATCTCCACGTTCTGCGAGATGTCCCACACCTCGGTGACGCCAAACCTGATGCACTGGGCGATGCCGGCGCGGACGGCGTCCCCGCGCCGGGCATCAAATGACTCGGGATCGCCGCGTATCGCCGGGCCGAGCCATGCGATCCAGTCCTGGAATGTCGCCGGCGGTGTGGTCGGCCGCGGCACGTTGGTGAGTTCCAGGTGTGTGTGCCGATTCATCAGGCCCGGCATCAGCACGCCGTCAATCTCTTCATCGATTCGCCCCGGCCGCACTACGCTAGTCGCGCCGACCTGAACAACCCGCCCCGCGTCCACGATGACGCAGCCGTCTTCGATCACCGGGCCTTTCATCGTCGCCAGATGGCGGGCGCGGATGATGGTCATATCTCCTCCGCCAATTCCGCCTCGACCTGCGCCACCAGCTTACGCGCGGCCGCGAGGCGCTTGACGGCGATCGCGCGCACCTGCGGGAAGTGGAAGCTGTCGCGCAGGCGCGATTCCCAATAGCCATAGGCATCGCGCTTCTTCGCGCCGTCGATCAGCGCCTCGGTGCCGTGCCCCTGCACCGCCATCGTGACGCAGCTATTGAATAGCCCGACTATCCCAAAGTCGTCCAGGTTCACCGCATCGGCCAGCAGTCGCGCATCATCTGATCGCGGCGACTTCGCCGGCAGATTCGTCAGTAGGTCGGTCGTTTCATCCAGCAGCTTTTCGTCAATGTCGCCTGAGAATCGGCTCACCAACAGCTCCGCCGCCTGCTCGGATCGCTGCCGCAGATTGAACTGCCCGTACTTACCACCGGCCGCCAGTGTTGCTTGGCGCATGGGCAACTGAAGCGCGTAGCACGCCAACTCCAGCGCCGCGTCATTCGGCGTGCCGTTGGTCAGCGACAACCGCGCCAGTGCCCGCACGCGCCTTGTCAGCCGCGCCGCATCGGCGGCCAGACGCGGGATGGGTCGGCCGGCGAGATCGGTGGAGAGATGTTTTTGCAGCGCTTTGACCAACTTTTCGTCCCGGACGTTGCGGGTACTATATCGTCACGACCGTTAAAGAAAGTTTTGCCCCATGCGATGGATCGCGCTTCTTTTATTTCTTTCCCTCAGCGGCTGCGTGCAGCCGCCTAAATCGGAAGCGGATGTTTTTGACGATGTGGTGCAGCTCACCAGCGGCTTCAAGGCCGCCGGCGAGGCGTTTTTCTCTGCCGACACCAACTGGATCGTCTTCCAGGCCATCCCGCCGGCGGAGGATCAGTACCAGATGTATCTCGCCCGGCTGCTGCGAAAGGACGGCCGCATCACCGGCATCGGGCAGGCGATCCGTATCACCCCGCCGGATTCGCAGAGCAGCCGCGGGTATTTTTCGCCCGATGGCGTCTCGATCATCCTCGCCGCCTCGATCGGCAAAGACCGCGACACCAAATCGCCGTGGCCGACAACGACGGAGATCTACCGCGCCGACGCCTGGCAGGGCGCGATCGCCGCCACCGAGTTCTCGCGCGGGATCAATCTCGCCCAGCACGCCCTGACGCGTAATCACGCCTACGACGGCGAGTGCGCGATCAGCCCCAACGGGCAGTGGATCATCTTCACCTCCACGCGCGACGCCGACCCAGCCCGCCCGGTCAAAACCGCCCGCGATGCCGACCTGTATGTGATGCGATCCGACGGCTCGCGCACCGTCCGCCTCACCACCACCGACGGCTACGACGGCAGCGCCATCTTCTCCCCCGACAGCGGCCGAATCGTCTTCCGCGCCGATCGTGCCAATAGCGGCATCCCCCAGCTCCACATCGCCGACCTCGCCTGGAACGCCGCCGGCGATATCACCGGTTTGCAGCACGAGCAGCCCGTCACCCGCACCCCATCGCGCACTTCAGCCCCAACTGGCACCCCAACGGCGGCCACATCATCTACGCCACCAGCACCCATGCTGCCGCCGCGGGTGCCGCGCGCGACTACGAGCTCTTCATGATGCGCACCGACGGCACGCACAACCTGCGAATCACCTTCACCCCCGGCCCCGACCTGCTGCCGGCGTTCTCGCCGGACGGAAAATATCTGATGTGGACGACCAAGCGTTCGAGCGACAAGACTTCTCAGATCTATATCGCGAAGTTCAAGATGCCGCCGGCGGGGTAGAAATGGAACTGCTCTTATCGGCGCACTCACCGCGCCACATTGTGTAGTGGCCGCCGTCCCGGCGGCAACGGTGACTCTGTCGCAGAGTCATTCGCCAAAAAAGCGTCCGAGACGGACGCCGCTACAGATGCTCGGGTGCCTTAGGTTGGGTGTATTCGCCAGACCTGTGCCTCCGCCAAACGTCACCTGGCGCGATAAGAGGCTGGTCCATTGTGGCGTGTGGTTACCCCGACGCTGTTGTCGCCGGAGCCGTGGTGGATTTCTTAGGCGTCAATTCGACTCGTCCGCTGCTTCGATCGACATTGAACACGGCCTCGGATGGAGCATATCCCTTATCGTTCGCGAGATGGCCCAATTCAATTGTCCTTGGCTGTTCGTACCAGCCGACGACCCTCCCGTTCTGAACGAAGACGACCAACACAACGGAGTCCGAAGATTCAATAATAGTCTTGCTAAACTCTGGCCACGCAAAGCCCAGCTCTTTCTCCACTGACGCACGCCCGGAGTAGCATCCGAACACGTGCATCCGATCCCAAGTGAATGTTGCATCTGCCGCGAAGTCGAATGATATCCCTCCCGATCCCACCGCGCTTTCGAGCCGAGCTTGGGTGGCCGGGGTGCGACCGCTGCCGCCGTCGCACCCGGCAAGTAAGAGGATTGGGAGGATGACCAGAACTGTTCGCATGACCATGGCGGGACAACAACCAATATCCGTTAAATCGATCCCACACCACGACCGACGGAAGGGTGCTGGCATCGCAACTTGCCATTCGTCATTCGTGCTTCGGAGTTGATTCGTCATTCGGGTTTCGTCATTCGGATTTCCGCGCCCTGTCGCCTCATCGCATCAACGTCGCCGTCCGGTCCGGCCCAACGCTGACCATGCTGATCGGCACGCCGATGAGTTGTTCGAGCCTTGTGACGTAGGCTTTGGCTTCTTCCGGCAGATCACTGTACGTGCGGCAATCTGAAAGATTGGCTTTCCATCCCGGTAGCGTTTCGTAGATCGGTTCGACCTCGGCCAGCGTGTCCATGTCGGCGCGGAAGTAGTCCATCTTTTGCCCGCGAAGAGTGTAGCCGGTGCAGATTTTCAGTTCGTCCAATCCACTCAACACATCGAGCAGCATGACGGCGATCGTGGTCGTGCCGCAGAGGTCGGAGGAATATTTGACGGCGCAGGCGTCGAACCAGCCGATGCGGCGCGGACGGCGGGTGGTCGTGCCGTATTCGTTGCCGCGCTCGCGGATGTAATGGCCGGTGTCGTTCTCCTGCTCGGTGGGGAACGGGCCGCCGCCGACGCGGGTGCTGTAGGCCTTCATGATGCCGATGTAATTTTTCACCGTCTGCGGCGGCACGCCCGAGCCGGTGAACAAGCCAAGCGTCGAGCAATTGCTGCTGGTGACGTACGGATACGTGCCGTGATCGACATCGAGCAGCGCCGCGTGCGCGCCTTCAAACAGAATCCGCTTGCCGGCTTTCCACGATTGGATCAGCAGATGCCCGGTGTCGTCGACGAAGGCGGCGATGCGTTTCCCGTAGTCGGCGTATTGCTTATAGATCGCGGCGGCGTCGAGCGGCTTTTCGCCATAGAGAGACGCGAAGACTTTGTTCTTGTCCGCGACGATGCGATGAATGCGCTCCTTGAGCGTGTCTTCACGCAGCAGATCGGCGACGCGGATCGCGCTGGTGCGGTGCATTTTGTCGGCGTAGGTCGGGCCGATGCCGCGCTTGGTGGTGCCGATCCCATCGGCGCCCGCGGCGGCCTCGCGGGCGGCGTCTTCCTGCTTGTGCCAGGGCATGACGACGTGGGCTTTGTAGCTGATCTTGAGATTGGTCGGCGTGATCGCGAAGCCCTTGGCGCTGTTGACGCTAATCTCATCGAACAACTTCTCCGGATCGAGCACCACGCCGTTGCCGATGACATTGATCGTGTGTGGCCGGAAGATGCCGACCGGGAGGAGATGGGTGGAATGTTTCACGCCGTTGATGACAACGCTGTGCCCGGCATTGGCCCCGCCGCAATACCGGGCGATGACATCCGCCTGCTCGGCCATGAAATCCACGATCTTGCCTTTGCCTTCATCGCCCCACTGCAGGCCGAAGACGCAGGCGTTTCCATCCAGTAATGACGATGCGGACATAGGCCGGATTCTTTCTAAAAGGCAAAGGGACGTTGTAGAAACAGTGACGTGGGAGGTCAAGCGGAGGGTCGGCAAGTCGGCGAGACGATATTTATTTGACACCCGCCCGAACCGCAATACTCTGTTACTGATTCCTTGATGTTGCCCACCAACCCCATCCTCGACGTGCCGCTTACCAATGTTCTGAAGCTTGAGATCGCTCTCTCGCTGCAGCAGGTGTTGCGGGTCTACACCATCGGCAACCTCGTGGACGCCTGGCAGGACCCACGCGACCAGCGACGGATCGAGCAGCTGTTTGAGAATCCAGAGCAGGCGCGGCACGCCGTCAGCGTGTGCGCAAATTGGCTCGGCTTCGACACCTTCGCGATGCACCAGGCACACACCGTGCACGGCGACCCATGGCTTCCGGGCGAGATCACTCTGGCGATGCCGCAGGCTGGTCGGCCGGAACTGGATAGCTGATCGATTACCTGCCCGAACGCTCGGGTACTCGTAGATGAGCCTACACCGGACGGACCGGCGACACCTGGTGCAGATAGACCGTCGTCAAATACGCCATCCACACCACAAACACCAGCAGCGTCACAACCAATGCGGCTTTCTGCGGCTTGAACGGCCGCGCCGGGAACTGATCGGCTTGGGGACGCGGGTCGCCCATTTCGACTTCCGATTTCGCGGTCATCACTTTTGTACCGCTTTACCGCGGGCGGGTTCAGCGAACGCTTTCTTGAAATCGTACACGTCCCTGAAATCATCCAGGCAATCTTCATCGCTTTTGCTCATCAGCCCGGCATCGATCAGCGCGTAGACGACGCGGCCGAAATCCAGCGTGTTGTAGATGCCCCACCGTTGCAGGACCGTCCGCGCCAGCAACCCGTAGCGGCGCTTGGCGATATCGCGCAATCCCTTGGCGAGTTCCTGCCCGGTTACATGGCGACTGGCGACGCGAGTCTCGGCGGTCAACTCCTCAGCCGCCTTCTCCCGGCCGAGTCGGCGCATGGTCTTGGAGAGACCGAGGCGCACGAACAAGTAGGCGTCGGGATGATACCGCGCCTCTTTTTCCACTCCATCGAGCATGGGCACCGAAGACTCAGTTGAGTTGGACATCTTGCTTAATGGTATCTGCCTCGGACGAGGATTCAATCGTGATTTCACTCACGAGCCGCCAATCGCGCTGATTCCAGGTCGCGGCCAAGCTGTACTTTGAGCTCATCGACCGAGGGAAACTTCGCCTGGTCCCGAATCCACTCGAGCACGCGCACGTGCAGAGTTTGCCCGTAAAGATCGCCTGTAAAGCCAATTAGGTGCACTTCCACCTGGAACTGGTTGCGATCGAATGTGGGCGTAGCGCCGATGCTGATCGCGGCGGGATAGCGCACGTCCAGAACAATTGCTTCGCCGGCGTAAACCCCGTCGGCGGGCACAACTAAATCGTCGCATTGGAGATTGGCCGTGGGTACGCCGATCGTGCGGCCGCGCGCGAAGCCCTTCACAACCTCACCCGATAGCTCGAACGGCCGCCCCAGGCACGCCGCGGCGTCGCGCACGCGGCCGTTGCCGAGCAGCCAGCGGATCGTCGAGCTACTTACGTCGATCACCGATCGATCCGACAATGTGCATTCGGCGCTGGGCACCAGGTGCACCGCAATCGGCGTATCGCGTGCCCACTCCTGCAGCCGGGTAATGGTCCCGGCGCGGTCGCGTCCGAAGTTGAAGGCGCGCCCTTCGACAATGTGCGCCGGGCGGACATCATCACGCAGGATCTGCCAAAACTGCTCGGCCGTCAGTCCGAGCACGTCGGGACTCGGCGGGAGCACGATGAGATGATCGACGCCCGCATCAACAAGCAACTGCCGCTTTGTCACCGCAGAGGTAAGCCGCGGCGGCGCCAGGTGTGGCCGCAGGACGGTAAGCGGATGCGGCTCAAACGTCACCACCGCAATCGGCGCCTCTCGCGCGAGCTCGCGCATGCGCGCGATGATCGCCTGGTGCCCCAGATGGACGCCGTCAAAATTGCCGACTGAAATCACAGACCCGGGCGGCAGCGCCGAAAGCCTGTCGATGCCCTGACTTACTTCCATACGAGCAGTTTATGACACGGGAGGCGAGGATGCGATGTAGCAAAGGACGCAAGACGCGCTGGTAATTTGAAAAATGCAGCGAATTTAATGAGCTTTCTAACATTCTCGTGTGTTGCTCAATAGCCTGTGATAGACTGGCACGGGAGCTAGACATGGGTTCAATGACGATCACCTTGCCCGAAATTGCCGAGCGACGGCTTCGCGAGGAAGCCGCTAAGCGAAATGCTTCGGCCGAAGATTTTGCCGCGCGGCTGCTTGCTGATCACCTTCGCTATCCCGTCCCCGCCGAATTCGACATGACCGACGACGAAGCCCAGTTTTATACCGACGCGGTTCACAAGGCGCGCTCAGAGCGGCTGCCGGAATAGCAAAAGGGGCTTTGAGTCATGGGCCAGCGTCCGGTTGTTCTCGATACATCCGTCTTGCTCAGTTACCTGTTGAATCCCGGCAAAGCGTATGCGGTACGCGAAGCCATTCAACCGCCCGCAGGAATGCTTCTTGCGGTGACCTGTGAATCCGTGATCGCAGAGCTTAGGGACGTGGGGTTGCGATATGCGGATGTTGAGTCGGTCGATGCATTCCTGCGCGAGTATCGCATTATCGCCAAGTGTTTCCCGGACCCACCGTCACGTTTCATCCACGCGACAGATCCGAAGGACAGCCAATTTTTTGATCTCGCAATCGAAGCAAATGCTGAGGCGATCATATCTTTTGACGAGAAGCATATATTGAGCCTGCGCGATCCAATGCACCCACAGCATCATGAGCTCTTTTCAATCGTTCCCAATCTCCGACTTGCGCATCCCAAGGAAATGGCGCTGGACCTCGGACGTATGAGAAGCAGCGAAGAAGGCTGATGCTGATCTTAACGACTTTGGTTTGATGATATTACCGCTTCACCGCACCGGACGGATCGGCTTTGGCCGCCTGCATGAATGACGATTCTCGCTGGCGGCAGCCGCGGCACGAGCCGCAGGCGTCGGCGTGTTCCTCGATGCAGCTCCAGGTGCGGTCCAGCGGTGCGTTCACCTGGTAGCCGAGGTCGATGACCTGCCATGGCTCGAGCTCGAGCAGCGGCGCCATCAGTTCCAGTTCCGGACGGCCGAGCGTGAGCTGGAACATCTCGTTCCAGATCTGGACGAATTCGGTCGCTTGCGCCAGTTCATCAGTCGATGGTCCTACGCGGAGGCCGATGTAGATTGAAGAAGCCTCGTATGCCACCGCGATCGTCAGCGCCGCCCCCAGCAGCGGGACCAGCTCGCGCAGCGCCGGCAGAATCGGCTCGGCGATGCGCGGGTCGTTGCTCACGCTTCCGGAGAGCGATTTGTCCTGCGACATCGTTAGATAAGGCATCGGGATCGTGTGCTCGCGGAACGGCTTGAAGTGCCCCACCTGCGCGTCATAGGCCGACTTGCGGCGCGTGGGTTTGTCGTGCTTGATCACCTCGGCGTGCACGAGAATCGGACGATACTTCTGCGCCGCCAGCGCCGTGGTGACGGCGGAGTTGATCGAACCGTTGTTCAATACGATCGCGAGATCCTTAGCCATTGTTATCCCTGGTCTGTCGTCGAAATCTTACCAGGCGCTGTCTAAAAACTCGTGGCACGGGCTTCCAGCTGCCCTGTTGAAAGGATTTTGCCCGCGGCGAGTTTACATGCGACGGATGGCGTAGGCCAGCAGGTTAAGTGCTGCTTCGGTCAGCATGGCGGCGTCGGTGCGGGCGCGGACGCCGGGGGAAGTGGTGCGTTTGAATCCGCTGATGAACGATTCGATGTGCCATCGCCTGCCGTAGCCGCTGGCGGTGAGGTCGCGGCCGGCCATCGTCGCGCGGTGCGGGCTGGCGATGGTGCCAAACCCGCCACGCGCCACCGGCGGAATGTAGCTGCGCACGCCCCAGCCGTCGCGGCAGAACGCGTGGGCGGCCTCGAGGTCGTATCCGGCGTCGGCGTAAAGGGCGCCGGGCGTACACCGGCCCGACGCCCGCCACAACACATCCATCACCTCGCGACGGTCATGGCTCGGCCCGAACGACACGGCAAAGGTCACCAGCAGCAGCGTCGTGCACGTGACCGCCAGCGACAGTTTCACGTAACGACCGCGACCACGGCCGATCCGCATCTGGTAATGCTGACTCGCGGTCGAGCACTCGACGCCGGTGGAATCCATCGCGACTTCGGCGGCGGCGTTCGATTCATTCCGCAGGCAAAACGCCAGCAACTGCGCCACCGCCTGGTCCAGCACCGTTGGCCCGAGCCGGTCGGCGAACTTCTTGAGGCTGGAATGATCGGGCAGACGTCCGTCCTTCAATCCCAACGCGTCACATAACTGTTTCGAGGTCTCCAACACCTCGATGATGCCGCGATAGGTCTGCTTCAGATAAGCCTTGAGAATCAGAATTGCCAGCAATTGCGGCTGTGTATAAAGGTGCGGACTTTTAGGTCGCGAATAACTGTCGAGCGTGAGCGACCCGACGTGCAACGCCAGCACGGCTACGTCCAAAAGCAGATTCTGTTTGTTTCGCTTGGTCCGCTCCACCACCGGCTGGCCGAATAGTCCGAGTTGCATAAAATGCAGTACAGCGCGATTCGCCGTCCGCGTCAAGATGTTTTCAACAGGGCAGCT
>JACMML010000043.1 GCA_014379105.1 Phycisphaerae bacterium | reverse complement strand
GATCGAGACGACGCTGGCCGGAAGAGCCTGGCATTTGGTCTGACCAATGATCGTCGCCACCAGCGAAGCCGGGGCGGCGGAACTGGCTTGCGCGGCCATGCCCACACCGATCGCGGCGGCAGGAATCGCAACTCCGTTCCTGGATAGATACACCTGCAGCTTCTGAAGTGCCCGGGTTACCCGCTTGCGGGCGGCCTCCTCGGTGGTCTTCAGAACCTGCGCGATTTCGCTGAACGAGTGATCTTGTAAGAACCGCAGTACAACCGCGCTACGGTCCGCTTCCGACAGGCTGACCAGCGCCGCGTCAAGTTGAGGCGCGACGTGCGCCGACCATTCGCCAGCGCTGTAATCACCAGCGCTTTGGTCGTATGCCGTCTCGCGTCGTTCGGCCGCTGCAAGACGTTCGTGCTTGGCATTGAGACTGTTTTTCCGCATGAAATCAACCGCGCAATAGCGCGTGGCTTTTACAAGCCACCCCCCGAGAGTTGGTCGACCTCGCAGCTTATGCGCCTTCTTAACCAGAATTGCAAAAACGGCCTGGCTTACATCCGCCGCATCGTTGCGTCCCACCTGACGCTTGGCGGCGGAGTAAACCAGGCCAGAATGCCGACGCACCAACTCCTCCATCGCAGCCCCCGATTGCTCATCGAGGTGTTGCCTCAAGAGCTCGTCGTCAGCGATGGTCGATAGCGGCATCGTCACTAGATATACCGTTCGAGAATTCCAAACCGGACAAATTATTTTCGCGGACAAATACAAAAGCCGTCTAAACGGCCAAAAATGCAGATCTGATCGTTACTCAGCCAAAAATTCGCTGCCACATGCTCGGCGGCTGTCGTTGCGGCACGGCGCGGGGCGTGCCCGGCCGGGCGAGGTGCTTGATCCGATAAACCGCTACCTGCGGATTGACGTATGAGTGGGTCGGCGGATTGGGGACCGACTCAAAAGCGACCTGCCCTTTGGCAAAAAGCTCGACGTAAAACGCCCGGCGGCGATTGAACAGCGCGTCGGCGTACGATCCCTCCGGCCAGCCGCGCACCTCGGGATCGAGAAACCGCATATACCCCGGCCACGCAACCGCGACATACTCCACGCCGCTGTCGGCCAGCCCCTGCAAATCGCTGGCGATATCCGCGGCGTACATCGTCATCGGGATCTGAATATTCCCCAGCGGCGGCGTATCGGGAAATCTGACGATGTCGCCGGGCTCCTGCAGCCCCGTGTAGCTATCAACCGCGATCATCCCCGCATTGGGAATGTTGCCGGCGAGCCAGACGCGCAGCCGCTGACGGCTGTCATCAAGAAACTGCTGGTTGAAATTGACACACCGCTGCCCCTGCAAGACGACCACCGCTGCGACCGAAACCACCAGCGCGATCGTGCCGACAACAGGCCAGCGAAGTTGCATGTCATAAACGAGCTTCGATAGCAGCAGTGAAGCGATGAAAAACGCGAGCACGGTGATCGGCAATGCGTACCGCGGGATCGGAATCGCGTTACGGCTGAGCAACACGATCCACGCCAGCAAAAATGAGAGCATGACGATCCCGGCGCGGCTGATCCGATGCCGCACGATTAGCCAGAGCACGCCGAGCGAGGCAAATACCCAGACGTGCGGCATCAGGTCCGATCTTGCGATGCGGAGCGTAAATGTGTTGGGGATCTTCAGCGCGAGGTTGTAATGCCCGGTCATCCCGTGATCGACTTCCCACTGCACGTTTTCCTGAATCCCCGGATTGAGCACGAGGCTGCCGTTTTCCCACGTGAATGCCCGGAAATTAATGGCCAGGAACGTCGCGCCAGCGACCGCGAGGAACAGGACAAGTCGCACCGGCGCGTGCCAGAAGCGTCGATTGGGCGCGATCAGCAGCGCAATCAGTGCCGGGGCCGTCATCGCGAGCCCGACGTATTTGGCGCTGCCCGCCGCGGCGCATCCGATCGCAAGCAGCAGGACCGCCAACAGTTGTGTCCACAGACGCGGCTTGGACGTCGCGATGAGCACCGCAGCCAGGATCGTCAGCCCGACCGCGCCGATCAGCGTGGCGTCTTCTTTGAAATAATGCGCATGCACCAACAGCGGCGGGCACAGCGCGACGGTTGCGCCGCCGATCAACAAGCCCGCGTAGCCGTGCAATCGAAACGCCGCCAGCGCGAGCGTGAATGTCGCCAGCGCCGCCATACCCGCCGACGCCCGGCGACCAAGCTCCACCGCGGCCTGCAGGTCTGATTCAATTTCGGCGTGGGTCGCGAGCCGCAGCATGTTCGCCGCCTCGAGCATCAGCCCCGGGTGGGCGAATGTCCGCGGCTGATCCGGCGCCATCAGCATGCCCCCTTTTTTGAACTCATCCGGATGAAAGTAGTACGGAAAATCGTTGTTCCGCGTGTACAGCCAGAAAGCGGCGATGCTCATGCCCGTAGCCAGCAATAATGCGATGATCCGGTGCGTCCAGATACGCAGCGCGGACTCTGCGGGGACCTGCTCAACCGCGGCGGGCGCGATCGCAGCATCGGCAGGCTTTGGATCTACGGGGAGGGTACGGGTTGCTTCGATTGTGGTCATTGACAAGACCCCTTTCAGGATAAATTAACATGTCCGCCGGCAACCGCACGCGGACAATCAAACCGCCGAATCTCCTCGACTGCGCCCAGCCGTGCCCACCACGCCGTTTTGCGTATCTTCGTGGCACCGTTCCTGCTATACTTCCGCACCCGGCGAGGGACCAACCGCCCGCCGGCTGCGAAAGTGTCCCGTGAGAGGTTTGGCCAGTTGCTGATGAGCGCAAACCCGTGTTGTCGCCGGCTCTTCGAGTCGTGCCAGATTATTGCATGATTTCCGGGTTTTTACACCAGACCCCTGTTGGCGGGCGCGTAGCTGAGTCTCCGGTTCTCTAAAAATACAAACATGAGTGACATCAATCTGAATCGTCGTGGTTTCCCCGTCGCGCAAGGGCTGTATCTGCCCGAGTTCGAGCATGACGCGTGCGGCGTCGGGTTTGTTGCTCATTTGAAGGGCAAACCGTCGCACAAGCTGGTCGCGCAAGCGCTGGAAATCCTGGAAAACATGGAACACCGCGGCGCCTGCGGCTGTGAAGGCAACTCCGGCGACGGCGCGGGCATCCTGGTCTCCACGCCGGACAAGTTCTTCCGCAAAGTCACCGCGAATCTTGGTTTCAAGCTCCCCAAGCCGGGGGAATATGCGGTCGGGATGTGTTTCCTACCCAAGGACTTGGTCGCAAGACGTGTCTGCGAGGAAAAGATCATCGACCTGGTCGGCGAGTTCGGGATGCAGATCCTCGGCTGGCGCGATGTGCCGGTGAAATCCGGGAAGATCGGTCCGAGCCCGCTGGCGTGCGAGCCGCGGGTGCGGCAGGTCTTCATCGGGATGGGCGAGAACTTCTACAACCGCGAAGATTTCAACCGCCGTCTATACCTGGTCCGCCAGCGCGCAGAGAACGAGATCGAATTCGGTAAAGACATCCCCGAGGCCGCGAGCAAGGATTTTTATGTCTGCCTGATGTCGACCAACCGCATGGTCTACAAAGGCATGCTCACGCCGGATCAGGTTCGCGGCTATTTCCCCGATCTGTCCGACCCGGATTTTGAATCGCACTTCGCGATCGTGCACTCGCGATTCAGCACCAATACGTTCCCGTCGTGGCAGTTGGCGCACCCCTATCGCTACCTGGCCCATAACGGCGAAATCAACACGCTGCGCGGCAACCGTAATTGGATGCGCGCCCGCTACGGCTCGCTCCATTCCGACGTCTTCGGCGACGAGCTGAATCACCTGTATCCAATCCTTACCGAGACCGGCTCCGACAGCGCCACGCTGGACAACGCGCTGCAGTTCCTCTGCGTCAATGGCCGCCCGATCGAGCACGCGATGTTGATGCTCATTCCCGAAGCCTGGCAGAACAACGCGTTGATGGACCCGGACCTTAAGGCGTTCTACGAATACCACGCCTGCCTGATGGAGCCCTGGGACGGCCCGGCGAACATCGCGTTCACCAACGGCGAAAAGATCGGCGCGGTTCTGGATCGCAACGGGTTGCGTCCGTCTCGGTATTTCGTCACCAAGGACGATTTTGTCATTATGGCTTCCGAGGCCGGAACGCTCGCGGTCGATCCGACGAACATCGCCCGCAAATGGCGATTGCAGCCGGGCAAAATCTTTCTGATCGACTTCAAGAAGCAGCGCATCGTCGATGACAGCGAAGTGAAGTCGCAGCTCGTCGATTCGCGCCCGTGGAAGCGTTGGCTTGATGAAAATCTCACCGAGCTCGAGAGCCTGCCCCAGCCGGACAAAGTGGAAGGTACCGATCACGACACGCTTCTGGTTCGCCAGCACGCATTCGGATACACGAATGAAGATTTGCGCATCCTGCTGATGCCGATGCTCACCACCGGGCAGGAGGCGATCGGCTCGATGGGCACCGATACGCCGTTGGCGTGCCTGAGCGATAAGGCGCAGCTGCTGTTCAGCTATTTCAAGCAGTTGTTCGCGCAGGTGACCAATCCACCGCTGGATGCGATCCGCGAAGAACTCGTGACCTCGCTGATCACCTACCTCGGCCGCGAGGGGAACCTGCTGACCGAAGCGCCGACACACGCACGGCTGATCAAGCTCAAGACGCCGATCATTAACAACACCGAGCTGGCAAAGCTCAAGCAGTTAAATTCCGACGATCACAAAGCCGTGACCATCAGCACGCTGTTCGACGCCAATGATGCCGAGAACGGCCTGCAGAAAGCGCTGGATCGCATCGGCGACGAAGCGGTGAAAGCGATCAAGGAAGAGCGCGCCACGTTACTGATCCTCTCCGATCGCGGCGTGGACCAGAACAACGCGCCGATTCCGTCGCTGCTGGCGACCAGCGCCGTGCATCATCACCTGATCCGCCAGGGCCTGCGTGCTCAGGCCGGGCTGGTGATCGAGACCGGCGAGGCGCGCGAAGTACACCACTGCTGCCTGCTGCTCGGCTACGGCGCCGGCGCGATCAACCCGTACCTTGCACTAGACACGATCAACGACCTGTACAAGGACGGCTTCCTCCCGGCGGACCTCAAGCCGGAGTACGCGCAGAAGAACTTCATCAAGGCCGTCAACAAAGGAATCCTCAAGGTCGCCAGTAAGATGGGCATCAGCACGGTGCAGAGCTACCGCGGCGCTCAGATCTTCGAGGCCGTCGGGCTCTCGCGCGAGCTGGTGGACAAATATTTCACCGGCACGCCGAGCCGCATCCAGGGCATCACGCTGGATATCGTCTCCACCGAAGCCATGATGCGCCACCGCCGCGGCTTCCCGCCGATCCGCGTGGACAGCGAGACGCTGGAAGTCGGCGGCTTCTATCAATACCGCCGCAATGGCGAGCATCATGCCTGGAACCCGGATACCGTCGCCAAGTTGCAGCACGCGGTGCGGATCGACAGCTTCAAGACGTTCCAGGAATACTCCAAGCTCCTCAACGACGAATCGCGCACCCACTGCACGCTGCGCGGGTTGCTTCAGTTCAAGAGCCCCAATGCACCGGTGCCGATCGAGGAAGTGGAAGAAGCCAAAGATATCGTCAAGCGGTTCGTCACCGGCGCGATGAGCTTCGGCTCGATCAGCAAGGAGACGCACGAGACACTGGCGATCGCGATGAATCGCATCGGCGGAAAGAGCAACACCGGTGAAGGCGGCGAAGACCCCAACCGCTTCCAGCGCGACCCCAACGGCGACCTCCGGCGCAGCGCCATCAAGCAGGTGGCGTCGGGCCGCTTAGGCGTCACGAGCGAGTACCTCGTGATCGCGGACGACCTCCAGATCAAGATGGCCCAGGGAGCCATGCCGGGCGAGGGCGGCCAGCTGCCGGGCGCCAAGGTGTACCCCTGGATCGCCAAG
>JACMML010000388.1 GCA_014379105.1 Phycisphaerae bacterium | reverse complement strand
CAAACAAGATGCAGGCGGCGAAGCTCGCGCCAACCGAAGTGCTGGCCGAGCAGCATTATCTGACACACACCAGCCTGCTAGCCGGCTCCAACGTGCGCATCGAGCGATTCACCGGTCGATCCAAGCGCGCCGGCAAAGGTGCGCCGCTCAAGGCGCTGGCAAACGGCGAAATCCATATCGCTGTGGGCACGCAGGCGCTAATTCAAAAAGACATCGAATTTGCCAACCTCGGCATCGTCGTCATCGATGAGCAACACAAGCTCGGCGTGCTGCAGCGATCGACGCTGAAGGACAAAGGCTTCGCGCCCCATTATCTCGTAATGACGGCCACACCGATCCCGCGCACGCTGGCGCTGTCTTACTTTGCGGATTTTGATGTCACGGCCATCGACGAACTGCCGCCCGGACGCCAGCCCATCGAAACCAAGTACCTGCGCTACAACCAGGCGCCAGCGGCGTACGACTTCGTCCGCACTCAAGTGAAGGCGCGGCGTCAGGCGTATGTCGTCGTGCCGCAGATTGAGGAGAACGGCATCGACGACCGTGCCAGCGTCAAGGCGCGATTCGAAGAGCTCTCCTCCAAGTCGCTGCACGGTCTTCGACTCGCCATGATGCACGGCCGCATGCCGGCTGAGGAGCGCGAACAGGTGATGCGCGAGTTTCGCAGCGGCGCGATCGACGTTCTGGTCGCGACAACGGTGATCGAGGTGGGCATTGACGTGCCCAACGCGACGGTGATCGTCATTGAGAGTGCCGAGCGATTCGGGCTCAGCCAACTCCACCAGCTTCGCGGCCGCGTTGGGCGGGGTGAGCATTCTTCTCATTGCCTGCTGCTTTCGGACGCGATCAACGATGAAGCGATCGCCCGATTGACCGCAATGACTGAGACAAGCAGCGGCTTTGATATTGCAGAGATGGACCTGAAACTCCGCGGGCCGGGGCAGTTTTTCGGCACGCGCCAGCACGGCCTGCCAGAGTTGAAACTTGCGGACATCAGCCAGGAACTCGATCTGCTCAAAGTGGCACGCGACGACGCGACCGAACTGCTTGAACAAGACCCCGACTTACGCCGCCCCACCCACAAGCACCTGCGCCAGGCACTGATCGATCGATTTGGCGATTCTATTCCGCTCGCTAACGTAGGTTGATCTGCGCGCCCACCGGATAATGATCCGATGCGAACTGCGCCAGCCGATCCTGCTCGATCCATGCGTCTTCGATCAGCGTGGCATCTATCCCATGCGCAAAAACGTAATCGACGCGCTGACCCGGCTCGTGCGTGGTGAAGCTGGCCATCGTGTCGGCGGCGGCGGCGCGACTGGCGCGCAGCGTGTCGATGTAGCCGTGATCAAGAATATTCTGAATGACGCGGCGCGGAATCTTTTCGCCATTTGCGTGCCACGCTTTTTGCGTCGATGGCTTACATCGCGTCGGGTCGATCTGCTGCGCAGGAGCGTTGGAGTTAAAATCTCCGACAAGCAGATGCGGTACGCCATTGGTCCGCCAATCATGAGCGACGCGCAGCACGCACGCCATCTCGTGTTGACGGGCCGTCTCGTCGTCTTCGGTCGCGCGGGCGTGCAGGTGTAGTGCGAGGATAGGTACTTCGCTCCCCCCGGGCGTTTGAACGGTCACTTCCAAGAGCGATCGCGGCGCGTCCGGCTGCACCAGCGCATGATTGATCGAGCTAACAATTGTCCATCGGCTCAAGACCGCCAAGCTATGCCCGCGGCCAGGCGCGTGGACGAAATCCATCTTGAATCGCCGGACTAATCGATCGACCACGTCCACATCGTCGGCCTCGACCAGGACGATCACGTCGGCGCGCTGCGCCGCAATCACCTCCCCGATCGGGTCCGCCCGACCGATTCCGCCGTCGAGAATGTTGTAAGAGACGATTCTCATGTGCTTTGTCCGTACAGATGTCACAGATTAACAACCGATCGCCCAAACCCGCGGCTTTGCGACCCAGAACACGCGCCTAAATCGTTTCGGGATCGTAAGTTTTGATCGTACGCATGTCACGAAGGTGACCGGGAAAGAGGAAAAAATGCAGCTTCGTTTTGGCCAACTTCTCAGCCGCTTCGCGCCGCTGAGCGATCATGATGTCGATGAAATTCTCGAAGAGCAGAAGGCGACGCGCCAGCTTTTTGGCGATACCGCAATTTCGCTGGGCATGGCCCAGCCGGAACACGTGTGGGGCGCGTGGATCGATCAGGTACAGGCGTCGCGCATCGAAATTGACCTGGTCAAGGTCGGGATCGATACCCAGGCGCTCTCAATGCTGCCCAAAGAACTTCTGCAAGCTCATGAGTTCATTCCGGTGCGCCAGGTGGCCGGGCTCCTGGTCGTCGCCGTCTCGCAGCCGCTGGATGAGCACGCGCTGGCGAAACTCGCGGCGGCGGTTCATCGGAAGATCGTCATCGTTTACGCACAGCCCGGCCAGGTGCGAACCGCGCTGGATCGCTATTTTGCCAAATCGGCTTCCGAGCCTGTCGCGGCGTGAGGCACGGGTGTGTCGGCGAATGATGCGTCAGGAAATCGCGACGGCGCGAACGGCCGGAGCTGGCGAATCTTTTCCGCCAGATCCTGTTGCTGCTTCATCAGTTCACGATTCACCGAGTTGATCGCCCGATCCCCGGCGCGAAAGATGTCGCCGGTCAGCGTGCGCGCGATCGCGGATTCCACGTGCTGGCCGGCGCTGGTTTCCTGCCATGTGGCGCGGATGACGACCGTGATTCCACCCGGCCCGCAAGTGAGCAGGCCCCATCGCGGCGGCACGTCTTTCTTCTGGACGATTCCCACCGGCGCCAGGATGTAATGCAGATTCGCGAATGGCTGAAGCAGGCAGGAAGCAAATTTCCCGAGCCCCAGCGTCTGGCGGACGCCGTTGCGCCCCCTGCTTGCGCGTTTACGGTTGTAGCTGCGCTCCATCAGGCAGAGAGTCATCTGCCCGTCGTCGGTCAGGTCGCGCAGGAAGTCTGATCGCGAGGCCTTGCATTCGACGATGCAGGTCTGATGCGCGTGATACCGAGTCCCGTGATGATTGTGGTACGGCCGAAACACACCCGCGCCGGCGGCGTCGACTATCCCCAGCGGCTTGAGCCGCACCTCCGCGGCGACGGATGTATACCCGCAGCCGAACAGCCAGCGGCAACCCTCTTTTTTCAATGTACGATGCAGATCAGTTTCGCCGGGCATGATGGCACTCCATTGCCGCCTGCACCGCCGCTCGCCCGAACGGGCACAAGTCCGGCAACTGCAGGTCCGTTAATCTTGCCGAATATGCGGTCAATTGTCGAATCGGCAGAAAATCAGGCCCCGATGGATTTTTCGGGGTATGTTCGACCATCGAGCCCTGGCTCCCTACAGTTTGAGTAAATTGATTCACGAAGGACCAAAAATGGAACTCGGGACGCGAACCCGCCAAGCAATGTCAATGCTTGTTCTCGTAGGCATGATCCAGCTCGCCGGCGGGTGCCGTTCGGTTGATCCTGCGGTCAAGCGCTCTCAGCAGACGGCCGACCTGTTGGTCAACACGCGGGAAACCATGTTCGCCGGCGAACAGACCGTGCTCCAGTCGCAGACCTCGCTGCGCGCCCTGCGCGATTCCAATGGCGACCTGCGGCCGGCCTTTGAGCTGTTCCTCACCGACCTCGCCGCCGTGCGCAAGCAGGCCGATCGACTGAAAATCGAAGGCGAGTCCGTGCAGACGCAATCGGTTCTCTATTGCGCCGCCCGACAGACCGATGTGAGCATGATCAGCGACCTTGAGATGCGCCAACTGGCCGAGAAACGAGCCAGCAGCATCAAGGAGAAGTGCGACACGATCAATGACCGCTATCAGCAGGTCGCCGCCGGCTTTGGTCAGTACATTCTGAAACTAAACGACTTGCAGACCTACCTCGGCAACGAACTGAATTCCGGCTCCCTCGCCTCCGGCCAAAGCTGGATCGAAGAAGCGCTCGCGTCCGGCGAATTGCTCCGCGGCGACATCCGCGCCCTGGCATTGGAGATCGAGCTAACCAGCAACATGCTCTCCCCAGTCCCCATCGCCGTCAGCGCATGGCCGACGGTGCTTGAGCAGCCGAATGCGGTGGCGGACCAGCGGTAAGACGCTCCTATCCACCAACGTGGAGCTGACTTTGCAGCGTCTTACTTTTTGGCGTTGGTAGAACTTGCGCGCGGTTTACGGGGCGGGAACGAAACGACGTTTCGGCCCGATTTTCGTTCATCTTCGGTACGGCGATTTAAGTCCGCGATAACCTGTTTCCAGTCGCCGTTGAACGAATCAATATATGCCTGACCCGCCCGCCGGGCTTCGTGAACAATGGCGTCATCTTTCATTCCATCACCTCTGACAATTCATCCGGCGTACAGATCACAGGAGCAGCATACCCTGATTCCTCACAAATATCGGTAATCCTATCACGCAAGGTGGCGTTGGCGAGATGCTTAAAATTCCAGGTCAATAAATAGTGGATGCCGTTAGACGCGCATATGCCGACGTGCAGTGCATCACGGGACGCCACCGACGGAATCGCACCCGCGTGAATCAAATTGTCTGCTAATCGACTAGCTTCTTCGGTTACCGTTAGCATCGAAATCGATTCGAGAGCCTTAATCCGCTCCGCAGCCGCCTCCGGATCCCCGGCGGAAGCCTCCAAAACGACCAACTCGGAAGTCACCGTGTCGAAATGCGCTCGCGCATTGGTCCACCAGTCCATCGTGATACGCTGCTGGGCGACGCGAACCAGATCACGGCTCGGCCAAGCAGTAAGATAGCTGATGATGGTTGTCTCGATGTAGACGGACTGTTTCATCAAATCGCATTATAGAGATTGGAATCGAAATAACCCCCCTCAGGCTCTCACTGTTCATTCTGTCTGCGTGAACTGTCGCACGGGGGAGCGCAGTGAGAAGGCCGGCTGGTTATGCACCAGCCGGCCTCTATCGTTCGTCTCAGTTGAAACGGCGTGTCTGAGATTATGCGATCTAAGTCTGCTTGCGCCTGCTTAGAATCCCATACCCCCACCCATGCCGCCCATGCCACCCATTCCGCCCATGCCTCCGCCGCCGCCGGCGGGCATTTCGGGCTTGTCTTCTTTGATCTCGCTGATGATCGCTTCGGTCGTCAGCAATAGACCCGCGATGCTCGCGGCATTTTCCAGCGCCGAGCGCTCGACCTTGGTCGGGACGATGACGCCCATCTTCAGCAGGTCGCCGTACACGTGCGTGAGGGCGTTGTAGCCGAAGGTAGTGTCGCCGAGGTTTTCCTTGATCTTCTGCGCGACTACCGATCCATCGACGCCGGCGTTTTCGGCGATCTGCTTGATCGGCGATTCGACGGCGCGGCGGACGATTTCTACGCCCAGGCGCTGGTCGTCGTTGACGACGCTCTTGGCGAGTTTATCCAGCGTCTTGGCGGCCGCGCGGATCGGGGCGACGCCGCCGCCGGGGAGGATGCCTTCTTCGACCGCGGCACGGCAGGCGTGCAGCGCGTCTTCAACACGGGCCTTCTTTTCCTTCATCGCGACTTCGGTCGCAGCGCCGACGTTGATCTGTGCAACGCCGCCGGCGAGCTTCGCGAGACGCTCCTGGAGCTTCTCGATGTCGTAGTCGCTGGTGGTGTTGTTGATCTCGTTCTTGATGGCTTCGATGCGGCCTTTGATGGCCT
>JACMML010000387.1 GCA_014379105.1 Phycisphaerae bacterium | reverse complement strand
TCGGGCTTGATCCGCAGCACCGCGATGTCGTGCTCCGGCGCTGTGCCGACCAGCTCGGCGCGGTAGGTCTGATCATCGCCGAACGACAGCGTGGCGGCGCTGGCGCCGCGAATGACATGAAAATTGGTGACGATGTGCCCCGTATCATCCCACACAAATCCCGATCCGCTGCCAACATCCACCTCGCCCATCTCACGCCCGAAAATATCCACCTGCTGCTGCTTGGTGGTGATGAAAACCACCGACGGCGACACCGCGCGGAACAGTGAGATCGTCTCGCGCTCATCGCTGGGCAGATCGGGGCGCGTCGTCACGAGTCTCGGCTCGGCGCGCGGCCCCTGGGCAGATGCGAACAACACGTATCCCACCGCGAGCCCCAATGCGGCGGCTACTAACAGTGTTCGCCAAGATGAAGTCATTTCGCTCAACATTACGCATCTCCGTTCGTGTCCACCGCACCGGCCGAATCGCGCGAAGCGTCTCGGGGCTGTGCGGCTGATTTTACCGGTAATTTTATCTCGATAATGATATTCGCCAGTACGATCAAGCCAGCGCCAAAAATCGATAACCGCGACATGGCCGCATCCGGTTCGGTGATCCACGCGAACGCCGACGCGAAGACCGGCTCGAAGAGATAGATGATCGCCGCCCGCGTCGGGTCCACCTTCGGCTGAAACGCGGTCATCAGCCCGAATGATACCGCCGTGGTGAGAACGGTCAGCAGCGCGATCTGTGCTATCACCGGCGCGGTTGCCAGGCGCGTCATCTCAATTCGCCCGAATCCCGGTGACATCACCGCAACAATTGCACACACGATCGCGCATACGCCGAACATCATCAGCGTCATGCGTGGAATCGAGTCTTTGGGCATTAGCCAGTTCAATAGCAGCACTTCGATCGCGAATGCAACCGCGCACACCACACCCAGCACTTCACCCGCCGACAGCCCGGTCGGCTTGGCGCCGGTGAGCAGGTATATCCCGCTGAATGCGACGGCACACGCGACGAACATGCGCCGCGTCGGGAGCCGGAAGGTGATGATCGCGACCATCAGCGGCACGAAGACGACAGTGAGATTTGTCAGGAACGCGGTGACGGCTTCGCTGGATTGGTCGAGACCCAGGTGCTGCGGCACCACGCCGGCGCACATCGTGATCCCGATCAACAGTCCGCGCCGCACAGACGGCCAGGTCCAGCCGCGCAGCGATTGTGGAAACACCGCGGCCCAGAGCACAGCGGCCGCCAGAAATCGAATCGCCAGCATCAGCATCGGGCCGAGCGATGAACCCTGGGGCACACCCGCCGAGTTGTTTGCGGCCTCGCCGACATTTTTTGCCCAGGCGAATCCCATGCCCCAGAAGAGTGTGGCAATCGTCAGCATCAAAATCGCAAAGCGGTATTGCGAAGGTGTGGTGGGAAGAGCTCTCACGCGCCGACCGTGGCATGGGCTTCTAGCCCATGCTGTGAGGACAGATCACGGGCTGGAAGCCCGTGCCACGAAAACAACATGCGCTCACGGACATTCATCATGCATCGCAGCTTTGCTTTCAATGATTCAACGCGACGCCAGTTGCTGCGGTTCGCTGTCGGACATCACCAAAACGCCAACGACGCCGGCGCGAAGCACCGGTTGGATCGCGACCAGTGTGCCGCTCTCTGCCAGCGCGTAGATGGTGTTGTCCTTCGGGTCAAAGTGGGCGACGCCGTCGATGAAATCGTTCCGCCGGGTGGTGAACTGCGTCACGCCGGTCTGTTTGTCGATCGCGGCGATGCTGCCGGAGTTGGTGAGCACATAGGCATTCTTCGCATCGTCGGAGAGCACTTTGACGCCTTCGGGAGCGATCCATTTTGGCTTGGCGATGCGGCCGTCGTTCTTTTTGTTCAGCGCCACCAGCCCGCGGTCGGGCATGTGGAGATAGACCATGTCGGATGAGAGCTGCGGGCTGGTTCCGATCGGCTGGCCGGAGAGATATTCCCAGCGGACTCGGCCGGTGGTGCCGTCGATGCAGTAGAGCTTGGTATCGCTCGAGGGGATAAAGACGCCCGCCTCGTCCGCCTGCACCGCGGCGGAGATTCGGCCGTTGGTGTGGAACATGCTGTCGGGCATTTCCGGCGAGCGCGGCCACAAGATGACCGGGTCGGTCGTCAGCGCGACGACGTGGCCGGTGTCGGTGGCGACGTACAGGATGTTCTCGTAAAACGCCGGCTTGGTATGCACCACTCCGCCGACAAGGCGGGTCCAACGGGAAACACTATACTGGCGATCCAGCGCGATGGCGGCGATGCGCCCGCCTTGCGCGCTATCCGTGCCGATATAGACCGTTTCCCCAGAGATCACGCCCGGCGAGCGAATCGGCTGATCAAACGGGATCGTGCGTCGACGCACACCTTCGCGGGTGTAGATTTCCAGACCCGAGCTCAGCGGGAAAACGACGCGATCCGGCTGTACGAGCGGCTCGCCGACCACATCGTGTTTGGTCCCGACCATCGTGCGGAATTTCAGCCCGCCGGAGGTGTCGTAAGCCGCTACAAGATTGTCCTCGCCGTAGACAAAAAGCAGATCGCCGACCATGTGGACGGCGGCTGCATCGTCAAATTCGGGGGTGGAAGTCCATTGGTGGAGGAACGAGCCGGGGGGCGCGAGTTCGGGTTCGCCCATTTGCACGACAGTGGAACGGCATCCGACCGATAAGGCCGCCAACAAGGTGATAATCAAGGGGTAGCTGTGCTTCACGGTTCAACGCTCCTGCATGGGCAACATCCGCCGGGGCTTGTCAAGACGAGCGAGGATATCCGCAATCGTAAGTGCTGGTCAAACCTTGGCTTTGTCTACAACGCGGTCTGCGGCGCCTGTGGGGGATGATGGAGGGATTGAGTGCGAATCGGGTTCAAATAGGGTCGGTAGGCCCGGCTTTTTTCTCCGGCGCGAGGTTCGCCAGCGGGGCGGCTTGCTCGGTGGAGCGCTGGGCGGCTTCCACGATCTTGGCTTTGGCGGCGTCAAATTCCTCGGGCGTCATCTTTCCCTGCTTTACGAGGCTTCGAAGCTGACTGAGGCTAAAGCCCGTCAACGGGTCGGCCTCGACGTCCTGCCCGGAGAACATGCGCCGTCGCACCAGCGCAAGCGTGCTGATCAGAATAGCGATGAGGACCATCACGCCGACGATGGGCCAGAAGAACGAACCGAACGTATCGAGCTGAGCGAGCATCGCCGAATAGTCCTTTCCCGGCAGCAAACCGCATTGGCCGAAGCCGCGAATCGCGGGCGCCTCAACCATATCAGGCTCAATCACGGCTTCCAATCGCCAGCCGGCGTTTTATGTTGCGCCGTCGATCTCTATACTCCCCGGACGTACCACAAACTGAGGTGATCTGGTGTCTGAACGAAAATGCGTCTCCTATAAAGTACTGGTCGGGCTGGAAATCCACGTCCAACTCGCGACCAAAACCAAGATGTTCACCGGAGTCGCCAACGCGTCGGGCGCGATGAAGCCCGGCGAAACCCCGCCGGAGCCGAACACGGCGGTGGATGAGCAGATCATGGCGTTTCCCGGTGTATTGCCGGTGATGAACAAGCGCGCGGTGGAATATTCCATCATGACAGGCCTGGCGCTGGGCTGTGAGATCGCACGGTTCTCCAAGTGGGATCGCAAGAGCTATTACTACCCCGACCTGCCCAAGAACTATCAGATCAGCCAATACGACCTGCCGCTGTGCAACCAGGGCAGCTTTGAGATCGCCAGCGAAGACGGCACACCCAAGACGATCCGCATTCGCCGGGCGCATCTGGAAGAAGACGCCGGGAAGCTCCTGCACGAAGCGCCCGGCGGATACGCGATCGATTTCAGCATCGTCGATCTGAACCGCGCCGGCACGCCGCTGCTCGAGATCGTCACCGAGCCCGATCTGACGACGCCAAAAGAGGTTGCGACGTTCGGGCAAGAACTGCAGAAGCTGGTGCAGTTCCTCGGCGTCAGCGAAGGACAGATGCAGCTTGGGCACATGCGGTTTGAGCCGAATATAAATGTCCATATCACCGATCAGAACGGCGAGGTGTTTAAAACCGCGATCACCGAGATCAAGAACCTCAACAGTTTCTCGGTGCTCGAGCGCGCCACGGCGTACGAGATCCGCCGGCAAATCCATCAATGGGAGCAAACCGGCAACCTTGGCCGCAAGAGCACGTACGGATGGGACGATGCGAAGGAAGAGACTTTCCTGCAGCGCGAAAAGGAAGAGGCGCATGATTACCGGTATTTCCCGGACCCGGACCTGATGCCGGTGGAGGTCAGCGACGCGTGGCTCATGGAATTAAAGGGACAAGTAGGGGAGTTGCCCGCGGCGCGTCGCAAGCGATATGCCGATTCACTGGGTTTAAATGCAACCGACGCTGCATCGCTGGCTGCTGACAAGAGCGCGGGAGATTTCTTCGAAGGCATCGTCGAAAAAGGCATCCCTGCTAAGCGTGCGAGCGTGCTGATGGAAGCGCTGCGCGAGATGAGTAATGAGAGGGCGCTGAGAATCGTGGATATCGGCATCGCGCCGGACCACCTGGCGGAGGTCGGCAAGCTGATCGAAAGCGGCAAGATCGCGGCGTCTAAAGAAGTCACCAAGAAAGTCTTGGATGCCCTGCTTGGTACCGGAAAAACCGTCGCGGCACCCAACACCGTCGCCGAGCTTGCCCAGACGCTCGGATTAGTCCAGACGACCGACACCGCCGCGATTGACGCCGCAATCGATGCGGTGCTGGCGACCAATCCCAAGCCGCTGGAGGACTACAAATCCGGCAAGCAGTCGGCGATGGGGGCGCTGGTGGGGATGGTGATGAAAAGCGCGCGGGGGATGAACGCGAAGCTGGTGCAGGAGAGATTGAAGGAGAAATTGGGTTGATCAGAATCCTGTATAGCGTACGATATCGCAAGCGGCTTAGACCAGGCCGGCGGAGCCGCCATGCCAAGTGAAGTCCGTTTCGCGGAATTACTTCGGCTTATGAAAAAACACGGCTGGGTGCTGGCGAGAATCAATGGTTCTCATCACGTGTTTAAAAAGCCTGACGGAAATTCGTTCGCAATCCCGGTGCATCATGGCAAAGTCAAATACGCGTACTGGCGTGAAATCCAAAGGCAGATCGAAGGCGATTGATCGTCCGTTCGATGCCGGGATTCTAAAACGCGCGCGAGAGATCGCTGAAAAATATCAGATCGTCGTTCATCAGGAAGACGGAGCGTATTTCGGACGCTCGCTTGAGTTCCCCCATGCCATGAATGACGGCAAAACGCGCGAAGAGGCGATCGGGAACACGATCGACATTATCACAACAGCGATCGCGACGATGCTCGAAGACGGTCAAGTTCCGCCGACTCCGGCTTCGCAAGACAAGCGGGACGAGCAGGTGAATGTGCGATTATCCAGGTTTGAGCGAGCATTTCTTGAAGAAGCCGCGCGAAGCCGCGGCTATCGCGGGATCTCGGATTTCATGCGTGCGGCCACACTGGCAACCGTACGCTAGGCACGCCAGCGTTGACGCCCGTTCAATAATAGAACCGTCTTGGTATTCTCAACGCTACGGGCCTGATGCGCATCAACTCCTCAAAATCATCCCGACCAGTCGCCAACCGCCGGCCGTTGCGGGCGGATCGTCATGTTTATCGGCAGTTGCGGCGCGGCATGCGGCGGCGGTTTGACATGATTTTCTGGATTGAAATCTTGATTATCGCCGCGGTGTTATTCGGGCTGGTTATGGCCGTGCGGTGGCTGTTTTTTTGAGCCGGCGCGTCTAGCGCAGCGATACTTTAACTTCTTCCACCACGCGCGAATTACTCTTGTGCGCGATCAGCTTGATGCCGTCGATCTCGAACGATTCGCCGGTTCGCGGCACTCTCCCAAATCTGGCCACCATCAATCCGCCGACGCTGCGCACGTCGGCGTCGCCGGCCCAGCCGGGACGATTGAGATGATCCGCGAGGTGGACGATCGGCATCTCGCCGCGCACGATCATCGCGTCGTCGGTGCGCGAGACGATGCGCGAGTCTTCGCCTTCGTGCATCGGTCCGACCAGCTCGTTCACCACGTCGGTCAGCGTCACGATACCACTGACGCTGCCGTGCTCGTCGACCAGAAAAAGCAGATGCGCCTTATCGTCGTGGAAGCGGGTCAGAAGTTTATCGAGCGGAATGTTGACCGGCACAAAGACCGGCTCGCGCACGATCAACAGAAGCACGCTGGAATCTTCAGTTTCCTGGAATGCGGTAAGAAACTCCTTGGTGTAGATGACGCCGATGACTTTATCCATGCCGCCATTGCACAGGGGCATGCGGCTGAACAGAAAATGACTGACCGCATCGAGATTCTCGGGCATCGATCGCTGGATATCGAGATAATTGACCCGCAGTCGTGGGATCATCACTTCGGCTGCGGTGCGGCGGCCGAGCGTGAGGGAGTTGAGGATTAAGGTTCGCTCGCGGGATGTGAGGTGCCCGGACGCTTCGGACTCGGCCGCGATATGCCGCAACTCTTCGGCCGTCACTGAGACGTCTTCGATATTCACCCGCCCGAGCCCGAGCGAGCGGGTGGTGATATTCGCCATCGTATCCATGACCCAGACAAGTGGCCGAAGGACGGTCTGGATGAAATAGATCGGTCGCGCCGTGAGGCTGGCCAACGGAACGGTGTATTGCAGCGTGACGGCTTTTGGAACCAGCTCGCTGAGAACGACCGTGAGCAGCGTGACGATGATGAAGCTGATCGCGATAGAGATGCCGCGGATGCCCGGGACGTCTTCGAGCGAACTGAACGCCATCAAAATAATCTTCGTCATCGCCGGCTCGCCGATCGCACCCAGCAGCAGATTCGTCATCGTGATGCAGATCTGTATCGTTCCGATCGCGCTGGCGAGCCGGTCCTTCAGGCTGCGGAGCGCGATTGCGGCGCTGGGATGGCGTTTCTTGATCTCCTCGATTTGTCCGGACCGCACCGAGACCAGGGCATACTCGGCGACGACGAAAAACGCATTGACGCTGATCAGGAAGGGGACAAACAGTAATTGCAGCAGAAACGGCATCGCAGCGGGAGTCTAACGCTGATCGGCTGCGAGCGGAAACGAGTACGGTGAGAAGGTGTCGTCCGGGGCGCTGCTCGTTCAACAGCGGCGAAACCTCACGCGCTGGCGGCGATGGTTTTGTGATCCTGAAAAGCGCCGGCAAGCCAGATGCCGACCGGACGGTGCTGTGCGGCATCACGCAAGACATGCTTGATGGTGCTAACCGCGTACTCCATGCTGACATATTGCCCCGAGCAGGGGATATTGCCGCGATCCACGCCCATCGCAACAACACTGACGTTCTCCGGCACGCTTACGCCCGCCGCGAGGCACTCGGACATAACATCGGCCGCCAGTTCGGGGCTATGGCAGATAAGCCCGGTCGTCCCGAGCCGCATCGCGGCCGCGACGTCGCCGGCTGTGCCGAGGCGCAGCACAAGCCCTTCGGGCAACGCGCGCTCCACATCCTGGCGGAGTTCGGTCAGGTCCGTCGCACCGACGAGCATCAGGTTCTGGTGCCCGTTGCGGTGAAGCCGGCGAACAAGCTCGGTGGTGGCGTTGGGGTAGTCAAAATTTACGCCATGGGTCGAGTAATAGCTGCCCGGGCGGTTGAGCATCACGACGCTCTTGCCGCGAATAACCAGGTCGCGCAGCGCCTCGTCGGTGATGACGTTGGAGCAGACGACGATCCATTTGTATTGCGCGAGCAAGCTGAGCGGGAGATTGTGAATGTCATCGTAGGTCTGGACATCCAGATCTTCCTGCGCGCGCAGGCCTTCGATGATGCCGCAACCGGCTTGTTCAGAATCGTGCAGGAACAAGCAGCGGACGGTTTCGCGCGTCGCGATCGTCCCGCGCACAAATGTTCCCAGCCCAATGCTCCGTTGCAGCAGCCCCTCGGCGGCCAGATCAGTTAGCGCCTTGCTGAGTGTTTTTGCGTTGACTTTAAATCGCCGTGCGAGCGTGCGCTCGCCGGGAAGCTTGCCCGCGAGCTCGCCTGATTCGATCGCCTGGCGGACGCGTTCACGTAAGCGCTGGAATTTGTAGCTCAGCCGCCGCGTGGTGGCGGATTCGCCACTGATTTCTTCCGAAAGCGTCTCTGCCGTCGACATGGCGTCTCCGCACTACGGTACACCGGGAGTTTTGACGCAAAAGCGCCAAAACCAGCCTGCGAACACAGTTCTTACGTCGGAAATGCTTGAGGTCCCCGACCAAGGGGACCTGCGCGACATCTGGAGACGCCGCATCTCCCACCGAACCGCCGGAGCGAATCAGGTGGAGGGATCTACAAAAAATAACCGATGCCCCCGCCACATACAACGGGATTCACCACTCATGTGGTGGAATATGCAAAGTTTTGTGAAGTATTAGCAGAAATCCTGCCAATTCGTGGCTACAGAGCCCGAAGCTCGCGGAGTTGCGCGAGATTATATTGAAGAATCTCCAGGTAACCGGAATGCTCCGGGTACTGCGGAAGCCCAAGCTGATCGATCAGATACGCGCGCAATCCCGTCTGTGCTTCGATCTCCGCGACCGTTCCCGGCGGGGTATCGAACGGAAGCACGATCGCTTTGATCTGGTCCTTCCGTGCCCGCGCGCGTAGCCGATCGGTGTCGATCGAGCGCAGCCGAAGCGGATCAACATCCACCAGCGCGCCTGCAACGCCGAAGCGATCGAGTAGCGGATCGAACATCGTGTTGGGGATGATGACCTGAACCCGTCCTTTGGATGCGCCGCGTGTCGCCGAATCCAGATCAGTCGCCAAAGCCTGGGCGCGCGCTCTGAAGTACTCCCCGCGCGCGGGCATGCGCGCAGAAAATCGCTCAGCCAGCAACAGCGCAAATTCTCGAACGATCAGCGGATCGAGCCACAGCGCCCCAGCCGGCGGCGCGGTGCGGGAGATGCGCATCGTATCCAGCGAGACGACTTTGCCGGTTTCTGATAACGAAGCAATCGTCTGCATCGCCCATGCTTCTGCGCCGAGCCCGTTGCACACCAGTAGATCAACCCCGGTCAGCCGGTGCCGCTCATTCTCGCTCATGCTAAACCCGGCCATCGGGTCGCCGAGATCGAGGATCCAATCGACACGGACGTATTCGCCGCCCACTTGCCGCACAACATCCGCCAACGGATATACAGTCGCACAAACGACGATGCGCGGCTCGGCAGGCGGTGCGGCCGACGGCGCTTTCCCGCAGCCGATAGCCAGCAACAGTCCAATAATCAGCGTAATTCGTCGCACGTCTGGTAAGTGTAACAACTGCCCGAAGCGTCGCGAGTGTTATAGGGCGCGGGCGAATCAGGTGAATCGCTTATCCGCGATTTTCAGGTGCCCGCAAAGATGGTGAGGACAGTCGGCAGCGGCAACGCTTACCGACGTTCACAGAGAATTCCAACAGAAGCATCACATTTGAATTGCCGCCGGTCAAGGATGGCGCATGTTCTTGGGATGATCACACACACACACTCACGTCGGGCGTTTTCGCTCGTTTACAGTCTTATATTACTTACCGTGCTTTTCGGGTTTGCTTCCTTCGCGGTCGACTTCGGCCGTGTGCAGGTGGCGAAGTCGCAATTGCGTGCCTCGGCGGATGCGGCATCGCGTCATGCGGCCATGCTGCTGCCCAGCGGCGCGAGCGTTGCGGTCGCGGGCGCGATTGATGCCGCGGACGATAACAAGGTCGACGGCTCGCCGCTCATTCTTAAAGCCGCCCAGGATATCGAGGTCGGCTACTGGAACACCGGAACCCGCAAGTTCACCGCGCTAACCGGCTCCGCGATGGCCAACGCCAACGCCATCCGCGTGGTCGCGAAGCGCACCGCCGCTCGTGGCACTCCAGTGCCGATGATCTTTGCGCGGCTGCTTGGTCGCGATAGCTGCGACGTAACCGCCGAATCCATTTCCATGCTCCGTCCGCCGACCGTTATCGACACCGACGTGCCCGCCACTGCGAGCCCGTATCTCGCCGGCATGCCGTACGGCACGCTGTCGAGCCTCAACAATCCGCACAACAGCCCGGACCGCGCCGGTTTTCAGTCGCCGCCGCAGATTCAGGGACTTGGTCTTAAAGGTGGAGAGAGCCTGGTATTCGACAACATCGCCGGCGGCGCCAACAACGATCTTCGCTGGAGCGACCGCTTCATGCCCGACGGCAACCTCGGCTGGATGACGCGCAACGATACCGCCACCAATAGCGGCGAACTCGGCAAGAGTGATATGTGGGCGCCGATCAATGCACTGGTAGGCGTGTTTTTGACCGACGCAGATCCCCGTGATGGCACAGTGCCGCAAGCTCTGGATTTCCGTGATGCCTCGAAGCGTGATTTTGCGGAACTGAAGCCCCAGATCGCTCAGGTGTTCTTCATCGGCGACGGCAAGACCTCCGATGGCCGCGCCCAGCGGTTCGTCGCCCCCCTGGGCGCCACCCGCTTCTTCCTCGCCAACTGGGACGGCTACGAGTGGAACAACAACGTCGGACTGCGCACCACCCGCACCACTCGGCTCGGCAGCGTGATCACGGTGAAATGAGCCGTCTCACATAACTGCGACACTCGGATGTACGATTCAAATCCGGTCGCGGTCAACAGGATTTTTTCGAGACGAATCTGTGTGAGTGATCCGGCCAGGGCGCGTGCCCTGGCCGTTTTTTTTACGTAATCGCAACGCCCGATAATTGCGCATTACGACGGCGTTTTGCGGCGGTACGTAGCGACAAGATCAAGATCGTCCGTCGGGAAATCCAGCGTCCGCGATCGCGGTCCGTCGTCGCTGAAGGACACAAAAACATATCGCCGCTGGCGCACCACGAAGCTTGATGGCGCTTCGATCGTACGGGTAACGCCTTCGACGCCGACAACACGCGCCGGCGTAGTCTGCGGCTGACCATCAAGGAAGATGGGAATGCCGGGAATGTTGGTTGATAGTCCAAGCGTGCTGAGCCGCGGCGCGATGACGCGCGACACGCTGGTCTGTACGCCCAGCGCGTCCGTGGCGATGAGCGTGATGCGGTACGAGACATCCGCCTGCGTGTACGGCGTGATCCGCGGAATCGTGAACGTGCCGGACGCGACGCCAGAGAAAACCCTGAATGGCCGCCGAACCGAGCCTGTGACGTATTGGATCGTCCAGCTCAATTGAGACGCAGACAGTGTGCCGTCCTGTTCATCGACGGCGCTGCCGGTGAATCGCACCGATTGCCCGGCGATGAAGCGGGCACCGGCGAGCGGTGTTTTGATCGTGGGGACAGGTGCGTCATTGGTGGTATCGACGTCCAGGGTCGCTCGCCGGGTCACGCGTGCGTCCGTGGCCGTGCGGGCTTTGAGCGAAAACTGTACGCCGTCGTCCGATGCCTTTGCGCCGGCCAGGACATAAGTCGGACCCGATGCGCCCCGAATCGCGACACCGTCGCGATACCACTGGTAGCGAATTCGCCCGTCGCCACTCGCCTCGGCGGTAAAGCGCGCGTCCTGCCCGAGCGCTACGGTGACATCCGCGGGTTGAATGATGATGCTTACCGGGGCCTCGGGCGCGTAACGAACGCGGTGAATCGAGCCGGCGTAGCTGGTGTAGAGCAATGAACCGTCCGGCAGCACATCGAGGTCGATCGGGCGATCAACATCGTCGGAAAAGCTGTAGACTTTGTTGGTGCCCGAATCGAGCACTTTGATGAATCCGGCACTGTAATCGCCGAAGAAGTAGTCATTCCGATAGCTTCGCGGGAACTGCTCGGCCGAGCCGGCGTAGAACACGCCGCCGGTGATGGCGCGTCCGACGTCGCGGCCGTAGTTCGCGATCGGCGCGTCGGTTCCCGCATCGGCGGTCGCGCCCTCCGAGCCCGGCCAACCGTAGTTCGCGCCGGCGCGGCCGACGTTGATCTCCTCAAAACTCCGCGAGCCCACATCATTAATGTGCATGCGTCCGCTGGAGGGATGGAACGAGAATGTAAACGGATTTCGCAGCCCCAGCGCCCAGATGGCGCGATTGATGCCGGTTGTCTGTGTGTAGAACGGATTGTCGGTGGGGATCGTGCCGTCACGGTTGATCCGCAGCATTTTCCCGAACACGGTCGTTAAGGATTGCGCGCGGAGCGGCGCGGCGTTCTCGCCGACCGCGATATACAGCCGGCCGTCCGGTCCGAAGTGCATCGCGCCGCCGTTGTGGTTGGTGGCCGACGAAAGGGTGTCGAGCGTGAGCAGTGGCGTTTCGCTCCCTTTAACGATCGCATCGCCGTTGAGTGTGAAGCGGCTTACGTGGTTGCCCTTGGGCGTGGTCTTTGGTGTGTAGTAAAGATAGATGTGCCCGTTAGCGGCAAAATTGGGATCAGCCGTCACACCCAGCAGCCCGCGCTCGCCGACGCTATCGACGCTCAGCGTGCCGGCGGGTGTGGAGATCAACGCGCCATTCTTCACCACACGTAGCGCGCCGGATTGCTCGGTAACCAGCCAGCGCCCGTCGGGCAGAATCGCGGTCGCCGTGGGTCGCTTCAGGCCGTTCACCACTGTCTGGTCGATAAAACCCGTCGGCACGGTGGCGCACAGGGACCGCGCTTCAAGTGCCTCGAGACCGATTATCGGAAAACGCATCTTCGACCTCGCGGTGAACCCCTAAGAAGATACGCATGTCGGGACCGCGACAACGCTCGGAAAACATCAGACACAGCTAATCGAACGTGGAAATTGTCCCGGGTTATAAATTTGCCCGAGGCCCAAAATCGTGGTATCGTTTTTGCTTGTGGGCACGATATATAGTTGTAAATAACTGTAAACAATGAGCTTATCGCAATCATTCTCCATGCGGATGGATCAGCGGCAGGTGCTGACCCCGCGGATGATCCAGAGCATGGAGATCCTTCAGCTCCCGCTGACGGCGCTGGAAGAGCGGATTGACGAAGAATTGCAGCAGAACCCGGTCCTGGAACTGCGCACGCGCGATCGCGAAGCGTCCAAAGACCAGATCGACTCCGGCCGGGTGGAGCGGACCGAAGGGGAGAAATCGCTGATCATCGATGCCGATCAGGGCAGCGCCCGCGATTTTGAGCGGCTCGAGAAGATGGCGGATTATTTCGAGAACGAGGAATTCGGCACCAACGGCAGTTATCGCCAGAGCTATTGGGACGGTCAGGATCGCGACGGCAAGCTCGACGCGATGGCGAACACCGCATCCCGCGGTTCAACACTCGGCGAACACCTTCTAGGCCAATGGGCGTTCATTGAAGCGCCGCCGGCGATCAAGAAAGCCGGCATCGTGCTGATCGACTACATCGACGCAGACGGCTATCTGCGCACGTCGTTCGACCGCATCCAACTCGAACAGCGCGAGCCGACGAGCACCGCCGATCTCACCGAGGCGCTAAAGCTGATTCACAAGCTCGAGCCGGCCGGCGTTGGTGCTCGCGATCTTGGGGAGTGTCTGCTCCTGCAACTGGACGCGCTGGAAGAAGACGAGGAGCTCTCCGAGGGGCACGATTTCGACATGGAGCGGGCGCTGGTTCGCGAGCATCTCAAGGATCTGGAGCAGAATCGATATCCATTGATCGCCAAGCGGCTGGAATGCTCGATCGACGAAGTCAAAGCGGCCGTCCGACGCCTCGGCCGGCTGCAGCCGCATCCTGGCCGGCAGTTTGGCGCAGATGAAGCGCCCGCGATCACGCCCGATGCCGAGATCATCTTCGACGAATCCACCGGCCAATACGACGTGAAGATGGCGCGCGACATCTCGCCCGGCCTGCACCTCAAAGGTCTTTACCTGAAGATGCTCAAAAAGGGCGTGGATAAGAAGACCAGGGAATTTCTCACCAACAATATCCGCAACGCCAAGTGGCTGATCGAATCAATCGAGCAGCGCCGCAGCACGATCGAGCGCGTCATCCGCGTGGTGGTTGATACCCAACGGGAGTTTTTCGACAAAGGCCCTGAATTTCTCCGCCCGCTCCCGATGATCGGCGTCGCCGATCAGCTCGGGGTTCACGTCGCGACTGTCAGCCGCGCGGTGAGCGAAAAATGGATTCAATCTCCCCGCGGCGTGTTCCCCCTGCGCCGCTTCTTCTCCGGCGGCACGCAAAGCGCCAGCGGCGAAGACATGAGCTGGGACGCGGTGAAAGAAAAGCTGCGCATCCTGGTCGACAACGAAGACAAAGATAATCCCCTCAATGACGACGAACTGGTCGAAAAACTAAAAGAACAAGGCATCGACATCGCCCGGCGGACGGTCGCGAAATATCGCAAGGTATTGAATATTCAGACGGCGCGGCAGCGGAAAGCCTATTGAGCCGCGTCAGATGTTGAACATCGTTTGCAGGCTGAGGATCTTGTCGTACGGAAAAATGAATTGCGTCCCATCCTGATCATGATAAAGGACGCCGCCGCTGAGAAGGGTGATGTCCTGAGGATTGCCGACCTGAAGGATTTTTCCCGCTGAGCAACGTGATCTCGAAAGGCACGAAGACCACGCTGTCCAAGGTCAGACTCCGAAGCTGCATCGCGATGAATGACCACTCATCCATAACGGAATTCCGTTGCCGAATCGGATGGAACGAGTTCAAAATCTTTGACTTGGTTCCAGCGCAAAATGCGGACAAGCGTTCCGTCCGTTGAAACGACGCACGCATGGCGTGAGGCTGACGCTAAGCCGGCACCCGGCGTTTCCAGCACTTCCCCAGTCTGGAGCGTTATGCGAACGCGCGGGCGTGGGTAGCCATTGAGAATGCTGCTCGCTTTTTCATAAAGCATGACGCCATCATATCGCGCGGCGTGCCAGAAATACCAGCACCGTCAAATCGGCGACCAGCCGAGGGCATTCCGGAGGGAATTTCCTGCGGCCTGGAGCCGCGCGCGCGCTTCGGTTGGGCCGTCGCATCGCAATTTCATCACAATTGCCACTTTCACTTCGCCATTGGCACGCTGCACCAAGTCCGCCGCCTCCTGGCGTGAAATGTCACAGATAACTGCAACCATCCGCGCCGCCCGATCGCGCAGTTTCTCGTTCGTTGCTCGCAGATCCACCATCAGATTTTCGTAGCACTTGCCCAGCCGAACCATTGATGCGGTGGTGATCTGATTGAGGATCAGCTTCGTTGCCGTGCCGGCCTTGAGGCGCGTGCTCCCGGTCAGGATTTCGGGACCGGTGAGTGCGCGGACCACGACGTCGTATGCGGGTTCTGCATCGAACGCCCGCACGCAGGTGATAAAAACGGTCCCGGCACGGCGGGTCTTTGCTTCGCCGAGCGCGCCATGAACAAACGGCGTGGTGCCGCCGGCGGCGATGCCGCAGACTGCATCCTGTTCGCTCACGCTGAGGTTCGCCATCTGACGTGCGCCGTCATCGGCATTATCTTCTGCGCCCTCCTGCGCGCGGAACATCGCCTGTTCGCCGCCGGCGATGATTCCGATGATCTGCTGGGGATCCGTGCGAAACGTCGGCGGGCATTCACTGGCGTCGAGCACGCCGAGCCGGCCACTCGTGCCCGCGCCGACGTAAATTAATCTCCCGCCGGCGCTTAGTTTGTTAACGACGAGCTCTACCGCCTGCCCGACCTCCGCACAAACCGCTGTGACTGCGTCTACCGCCACGCGATCCTGCGCGTTCATTACCGCGAGGATTTCCTCGACGCTCATCGTGTCGAGATTCATCGACTCCGGGAGGCGCTGCTCGGTGAGAAATTGAGACCGGTCGATCATGGCCGATGGATTTCTTTCAGGAGTACAGCGGTTGTTTCCAGCGCATGGCGCAGGTCGGTATCGCTGGGGCGACGATCATCAATGAACAGCAGCCACACGCGGTTTTCGTTGAATTCCCAGTCCAGCGACGCGACGCCTGGCAGGCTAAGTAGGGCATAATCGACATCCCCAAGGTCGCACGCACAAGACAGCGAATGAAACTGCAGCAGGATCCGGTCCGCCGGAACGATAATGGCCGGCGCGGTGGCCGCTTGTTGGTGCGGGGGCGCGAGAGACGCACAGCCTGCGACGAACAGGCAGATGAAGACATGGCAAAAAGCTGACTTACACATCACGCCGGGATTGTAGCGTCATCGCTGCCGAAGCGCTGTATCGAGATGTGAGCGAACTCCCCACACGTCGGCCCACTTCTGTTTCGCGATGACGACGCCTTCGGCATCGATCACGACACAGCCATTGGGCAATGCGCCGTAGGCGATCGAGACGGCGTCGTCCATGTCATCGACCAGAATGTCCATGTTCAGCTTCGCCGCGTCGCGGGTTTGCATCGCGAGTTTATTCCGCTCTTCGATCGATGCCGGCTGGGTCACTTTCACCTGGCTATCGACGTTGCGATCCACTTCCCACTCGTTGGCCGGGTAGGCCTCGCGCGTGTAGATGACGACGACATTGGCCTTGGTGCGGTAGTCCTTGCGGAGGTCATCAAACTTGGTGACATGCTCGCGGAATGTCGGACTGCTGAACGATCCGAACACCAGCACCGTCGGCCGACCTTTAAGGGATTGCAGCGTAACCAGCTTGCCGTCGATGCGCTTAAGACGGAAATCGGGCGCCGCGACCCCGACGAGCATTTTTTCTTCAACAGGCGTTGCAGCTGCGGTCTCGGTCGGCGTGGTTTCGGTACTAGCCGGCCGCATCGGATCGCCATCCATACTCATCTCACGCGGCTTCTCGGCGGGTTGTGCTTTGGCGGGCTTCTCGGGTTCAGTCACCGGCTGTTCCGGGCCGGCTTCGCGTAATAACCGCATCTGCTGGGGCGTGAGAATGCCTTGCAATTTTTCCCGCGTCTCACGTGCGACGGTGGCCGCCTTATCGCGGAACGCTTCAAGATTGCCTTTAGATTCAGCCCGCATCGTCGCCACGCGCGCCGAGGCGTCGTTCATAAGCCCGTCCACTTGGGTCCGCTGCTCCGCGGTGAGGTCCAACTGCAAAACCTTTTCGCGGAGCCGCTCGATCATCACCGCCTTGGGTCGCGGCAGGGCGGGCTCTTCTGCGATGGCCGAAGCGGGAAGCAGTAACGTGAGGATCAGGAATAGTCGTTTAAGCATTAGTCGGAAACTCGCTTCTAGATGATATCACATGTTTCAACGTCCATGGCCATGGTTTATTGCGGCAGGGTACCGGGAGTAGGCGGTGGCGGCGCGTGCTGGTCTGACCGGCGTAAGCGGGTAAACTGTGCCGACTTATGGCGAAAGTGCTGGCTGTTGTCTCCGTGCTCGGGAAGGACCAAAAAGGCGTGGTTGCGCAGTTCGCGACCTACCTGGCCGAGCGGGGGATCAATATCGAGGATATCGAGCAGCGGGTCGTCTATGGCCTGTTCCTGATGGACATGCTGGTCGATCTGCACGACATCACGATCGATCTCTCGGAACTGATCACCGGCCTGCTCGAGACCGGCAAGAAGATCGGCATGGACGTCCGCGTCCATCTCCATAGCCAGCGCAAGCAGCGAAAAGTGGCCGTCCTGGTGAGCAAAGAGGATCACTGCCTCAAACACCTGCTCGATGACCGCCGCGACGGGCACTTGAACGGCGAAATCGCGTGCATTCTCAGCAATCATCCTGCGCTGGAATCCACCGCAACCGAAGCGGGAATCCCCTTTGCGCACAAGGCGCACGATAATCTGGAAGAACACTTCGCGTGGCTCGATCGTGAGCTGAGCAGCCGGCAGATTGATCTGGTCGTCCTCGCCCGATACATGCGCATACTCCCGCCGGCGATGGTGGCGAAGTTTCGATTTCGCGTCATCAACATTCATCCGTCGCTTTTGCCATATTTCCCCGGCGCCGCGCCGTACAAGCAGGCATTTGAGAGCGGCGTTCGCGTTCACGGATGCACGGCGCATTTCGTCACCGAGCAACTCGACGAAGGGCCGGTCATCCTGCAGGACGTATTCCACATCGATGTCGGCAAAGATTCGCTTGACGACGTGAAGGAAAAAGGCCTGTCTCTCGAAGCCAGCGTATTGAGCAAAGCAGTCCAGTTGTATCTGAATGAAGAACTGGTCGTCGTCGAAGGCAAAGTGATCTTCAAGCCCGGGATCAGCCGTTTCTTCCAGGCCCAGAAATAAACGCCAGGCAACACAGCCGATGAGTTACACCAGCGGGCCAGGCTATTACAAGGTCGAGGCGAAATACGCCGACCTGCTCCGCTCCGTCGGCCTGATCGACGGAATGAGTGTTTTTGAGCACCCCGACATAGAAGTGTGGCGGTCCATCACTGAGCGCGAGAACTGCGTTTTAGATCACGCAAAGGGCCGACTGCATATCAAACGCGATAAGCCCGGGCATCGCGGCGTGAATAGCGAAGTCGAAGGACTCAAACTTCTTCAGCAGGCCGGGATCAAGACCGTGCCGATTGTTGCTTCCGGCATGGCGCATGATGGCCGGGGATTTTTCATCAGTGACGATCTAGCCGGGTACGAAGACAGCGAGAAGCTCGTCGCCGGCGGATTATCCTTCGATCGTTTACTCCTGTCGACCGCTCAACTCGCGGCCAGGCTCCATCGTGCCGGCCTGCATCATCGCGATCTGTACCTTTGCCATTTCTATGCCCGAGCTGAACTGTCGGTTGAAGAGTTGGCCGAGTCCGAGGTTGATATCGTCCTGATGGACGCCGGCCGAGTCGCGAAATTGCCGTGGCTGCTTCCTAAGCGGTGGATCGTGAAGGATCTGGCGCAGTTCATCTATAGCACGCAAGCATTGCCGGTCAGCGACGCGGAGCGCGGGCGCTGGCTGTCGGCGTACGCCGAGGCGCGGGGAATCGCGATGACGCTGCGCGGCGCGATCGACGCGAAGGTTCGACAGATCGCCGTCCACGACGCCGCACTGCGTCGCCGCGATCCGACACGCAATGTCGCGATCGCCGGTAAGATCGTCCCGAAATGAAGATCCTTCTGGTCATCCTCCATGCCGATCCCTCACGCGGCGGAGCGGAGCGATACACCATCGACCTCGCCAACGCGCTACAGGCTGGCGGACACGACATTTCGATCGCGGCCCAGACCTTTTCTGTCCCGGCTCGTTCATTTCAACAAGTATCGCTGCCCGCGCGCGGGCTCACACGGAGCCGGGTGTACAAGGCTTTTCTCGACGACCTGGACAATCATCTTGCGGGCACAAAATACGACATTGTCCACGCGATGCTGCCGGTCAGATTGTGCGACCTTTATCACCCCCACGCGGGCATCGCTGGCAATCTGCCTGGCGGAATTGGAACGCTTATCAATCCGCGCCGTCGCGTGTTCGCGCAGGTCGAGGATGTGCTGTTGGGTTCGTCCGATCCGCCCGTGGTGCTGTCGTTGTCGAGCTATATCGATGCACAGGCGAAGCGTGCGTATCCGGGGCATGCGCTGCGTCTCGAACGCCTGATGAACGCGGTCGATCTCTGTCGCTTCAATCCCGATTCGGTCGAATCAGTCGCGCTGGACGCGATGGGCCCGATTGCATTGATCGTCGCACAGGATTTTGACCGCAAAGGCGTCGGCCCGGCGATCCATGCTGTAAACCAGATCGCCGGCCTCACGCTTCTCGTCGTCGGCGGAGACAATGCCGCGCCGTACAGATCACGCGGCGGATCAGTCATCTTCGCCGGCGCGACGCCAGACCCGCGCCCTTACTACAAACGGGCTGATCTATTCGTGCTTCCGACGCGGCACGACCCGTGCAGTCTTGTGGTGCTTGAAGCGCTTGCGATGGGTTTGCCTGTGATCACCACGAAACAAAACGGCGCGAGCGACGTCATGACGCCGGGTGTGCACGGGTATGTGTTGGACAGCGGCGACGACATACCCGCCCTGACCGCCGCGATGAAATCGGTGCTCGA
>JACMML010000042.1 GCA_014379105.1 Phycisphaerae bacterium | reverse complement strand
CCCCCGCCAAGCGGTAATTGCCCTACAATACCGCCTACGTTGATGCTCAGATTGCTACTCCCTCTCCCCTTGGGAGTGGGTTGGGGTGCGGGGGCTTGCGATGAGCTATCGGTATCGGTCATAACAACGCGCCCTCACCCTAAACCTCTCCCGAAGGGAGAGGGAACTTTTCCGTATCTTCCAGTTTCAACTGATGCTTAGCCATCGTCCAATACAGCCCGCGTTTGTCGAGCAGTTCCTTGTGTGTGCCGCGCTCGACGATTTTGCCGGCGTCCATTACGAAGATCTGGTCGCAGTCGGCCACCGTGCTCAGGCGGTGGCTGACGAGGATCATTGTGCGGTGGGATTTGATGTTGTTCAGCGTTTCGATGATCAGTTGCTCGTGCTGCGGGTCCAGGGCGCTGGTGGGTTCGTCCATGATGATGATCGGCGCTTCGGTTAATAGCGCCCGGGCGATGGAGATGCGCTGCTTTTGTCCGCCGGACAGATTGGAGCCGCTTTCACTGACCTGTTCCTGATATTTGTTCGGCAGCTTGTCGATAAAAATCGCCGCGCCGGCTAATTCGGCGGCCTGTTTTATCTGCGCGTCGGTGGCGTCGGGTCGGCCGTAGGCGATGTTCTCGCGGACGGTTGTCGGGAGCACGACGTTCTCCTGCAACACCAGTGCGATGTGCTTGCGCACGTCTTTAACACGGATCTTGCGAAGATCGTGCCCGTCCAGCTTGATCGCGCCGCCTACTGGATCGTAGAAGCGCGGGATCAGGTTGAGCAACGTTGTTTTCCCGACGCCGGATGAACCGACAAACGCGACCATCTCGCCGGGCTTGATCGTGCAGGATATGCCGTCCAATACGTTTTCATTGACGCGGTAGCTGAAGACTACTTTATCCAGTTCCAGCGTCCGCGGCTGTTGCGGGAGCGTTATCGCGTCGGGCGCATCCTTGATGATCGGATCACGGTCCAGAACCTCAAACACGCGTTTACACCCCGCGATTCCATTCGCCAGCATTGTTCCACTGCCGCTGAGTTTCTGAAGCGGTCCGTAGAGATTGGCGGCCAGGAGCGTTAGAAAAATGGTGAGCTTTCCGACCGTAAATCCATCGGCCCCGAGTCCGACGCCGCCGTCCTTGTTGATCGCGACATATTGATCGTGATAGACCAGGTATCCGCCGTACCCAAGCACTACGGCGCTGCCCAGCGAGAGAATACTCCCGACCATCAGCCAGAAAAGCACCTCCTGCCAGTGCAGGCGCAGGTAGGCCGAGACGCTGTCGTTGACGTTGGTTTGAAAGCGGTCGTATTCGTCCTTCTCGCGGGAGAACGCCTGCACGAGTCCGATCGTCGAGGCGGATCGCTGGATCGTGGTCGTCAGGCGCGATTCAACTTCCTTGGCTTCGGTCGCTTTAGACTGCAGAATTTTGCCGTAGAACTTGGTTGTCCAATAGAGGATCGGCGCGATGGTGAGCCCGACGAGCGTCAGTCGCCAGTTGTTCTGGAGCATGACCACGATCATGAATGCGAGGGTGAGGGAATTGACGACTACAGACTGAAGAAAACCCTGCACGACATTTTGCACGCCGTAGGTGTCCCACGACAGGCGATAAATCGCGTCGCCTTGCGGCTGGGATTTGTGATAGGCGAGGGAAAGCTCTTGTAGTTTTCGGAATAGATCACATCGGACGCGCATGAGTCCGCCGTACCCGATGCGGATGCCAAGCAGTGTCTGGAACATGCTCAGAACTGCCTGCATCAGTCCGAGCGCGAGCATCATGCCCGCCAGCGCCCAGACCTGCCCTATCTTGCTTTCGGGAGCGACGGCAAAAAATATCCCCGATACCGAACCGATTGGCCCGGGACCTTTATCGCCAAAAATACTGTCCACCAGGATAGCGGTCGGATATGCCAGCAACACGCCCGATCCCGTCATCACGGCGATCATCGCCAGGGACAGGAAGATTCTGCCGACTTCTCCCCTGTAATAGCTGAGCGCGCGGCGGTAGAGGTTCATATTGATCGAACTCTTACGAAGCCTGCTTCGCCGCAGCGAGCGTTGAAACATCCGCCGGCGCGGCGTCCGGCGCCACCGACGGCTCTTTGGGCGCGTCCTGCATCATCTGGCTGCTCGCCTGCTTGCGCGGGACGGGCACGAAGCCCAGCTCGCGGGCGCAGTGATCGATCAGCCCCAGCACCGGCCGGGTGACGCGGGCGCGGTTGACGAGGAACATCGCCGCCATCACCACCGGAATCAGCGCCGACGGCCGCGAGAACGGCCACATGTGCCACAGGAGCAGGCCCGCGAGCATTGTCATCGCGATCACCAGCACCATACAGAATTTGCTCATCAGCGGCTGCACGCGCACGCGGGTGAGCATCGCGCCGCCGCCGTGAATTTCGGTCGCGCTACTGATGCGAACCTTCACGTAGCGGCTGCCGTAAATTTCCATGTCCCAGTCCTGCCAGCCGGAATCGGTGCGCGTGCGCCAGCCGGCGGTGTGGCTTTCGTGGGCGATCGCTTCGAGCAGATGCAGGCGTTCCTTGGATTTACTCCAATACCGCAACACCTGCGGCTGACCCGGATCGAACGGCAGTTCCTGCTTCGGCTCGTACTTACCCGCGCGCGCCATCATCGATTTGGCGCGCAGGCGAACCGAGTACCGTGCCCAGCCGCGCGTCACCGGCTGACGCCAGTGCAGGTACGCGATCAACGGCCGCGACCAGAACGAGCGGTGGCGCGGCATCGGCGCCTGGTACGCCGCCACGATCGCCAGCGCAATCGGCGTCATGAACATCACGATCGCCACCATGAACAGTTGCGGAATCGCCATGCCGAGGAAGACGATGAACGCCCACAGCAGGTGCCACTCGATGCTCATCATCATCGCCGCCGCCATGGAGACCGGCTTGCGGTAGATGGTTTGGAAGAGTCCGGTGCCAAAGACGCCGTGATAGATCACGTCGTGCCCGATGCGCACGCCGATGTCTTCCCCGCCGTAGATTCGGCCGCGCCAGAAGCTGGCGCCGAGTGCGTTGAAGTGTTCGGGATGTTTATATTTCAGCAGCGCCTCGGCGGTGCCGTAGCCGCGCTGCTGCTTGAGGTACGCCGCGACGGTGTTGCGACGATAATGCCACACCTGCGCTGCCGGCGCGAAGCCGATGGAATAGCCCAGGTGCTGCAACCGCCAGATGAAATCCACGTCGTCGCCGGCGGCGCGGAACTGGCTGTCAAATCCCTGCGCCGCCAGCGCCGCCCAGCGGTAAAAAGCCATGTTGCACCCCGGCACGTGCTCGGCGGTGCGGTCGTCGAGCATCACGTGCGTCGGCCCGCCCGGCGATAGCCCCACGCAGTCGGCCACCCATGACCCCTCGTCGGGAATCAGGTTCGGGCCGCCCATGCCCGCGTGGGTGCTGCGGACCAGCGCCAGCGAGATGTAATACAGCCAGT
>JACMML010000386.1 GCA_014379105.1 Phycisphaerae bacterium | reverse complement strand
TGTCGCCGGTGCGATCGTGCTCGAGCGAGAGTCGCCGCATCGTGAACGCCAGCGTGATCCAGATCGCGAAGTAAATCAGCGTGCGGATGAGGAACCACGGCGGGTTCGACCAGAGCGACTTGTGGTGCAGGATCGGTATCGTGCGCAACAGCTCCGGGTCGGCCCAGGGATAAAGATATTTGAGGCCGAACGCGAGCGGGATGAAGAGGATCGCGCAGACGATCAGATTGTTGGCGGCCGCCTCACCGAGCCGGCGCACGAGCCACGACCATTCGCCGCCGGTCAGGTGGCTGAGCATGACGATCGCCAGCGAACCGAGGCTGATGCCCAGCACGAACAGCCACGCGACCAGATAGCCGCGGAAGAACTGCGCCGGGCTGAACGTCAGCCAGACCAGCATCAACACGATGCCCGCAGCGGCGGCGAGCAGCGCGGGGCGCTGAAGCCGAGTCAACTCGCGCGGAATGGCGCCGGCGGGTGTCACTACGGCGCGCCTCCGGTTGTGGGTTGCGTCGTGGCTCCGCTCGTCGAGGAGAGCAGTTCAATCTGCGTGCGATCGGCTTCAGGCAAACGATTCAGCGGTGCGTTGCGGCTGAACTGCAACGCGCGAATATATCCCGCGATCCGCCAGCGATCGTCCGGCGGCACACGATCGGCGTAGCTGTACATCGCGCCGTAGCCGTTCACGATCGCCTTGACGAAGTGTCCGGGCGACTTGGTCAGCAGCGCGTGCTCGCGCTCATAAAGATCCGGAAACGACGTGCGATGCTCCTCGATCGGATAAAACGCCGGCGGGCGGGTGAACCCGCGCTGCACGATCATGCCATTGCCGTCGCCGGTGGGTCCATGGCAGACCGCGCAGAAAATATGGTAGCGCTGCTGGCCGCGCTTCAGATCTTGATAAGTCAGCGGCGACGGGAAATCCTGCGCTTCCGGTTGCGTGGCGGCGGTGCGCGCCGCGCGGATCGGCAACTGATCGCGTGCGATCGTGCCCGGCACAAGCGGGCGGACGGTGGTTTCATCGGCGAAGAACTGCGTCTCCCGCATCGGCCGAACCTTCGGTTGGTCGGCCATGTCGTCGCGCTTGCAGCTTGGAAAAACGAGCAGCATCGCGAGCAAGAGTGCTGTGAGTGTGAGGGAGAAATCCTGCGGCTGCGCTGCGGTACGCCGCGGCATAGCGCAGCGCAGCCGCAGGATCCGTCGCGCAGGAAGATTCACGAGCTTGCCGCTCACGTCGCCACCTCGTACACGCCGACCGGGTTCAGCGATTCAAAAAACTGGCGCGTGCCGTTGACGTCAAACTTCGGATCGCGCGCTTCGATAGCGAGGAAAAACTTATCTCGGCTAGCCAGCTGAAATTGTGGGACGTTAAACAGCGGATGATACGGCTGCGGCAATCCGTTCAACGCCAGCATGCCCAGCACGGCCATCAGCGAGGCGCCGAGAATCGTCATCTCGAATGTGATCGGAATCCAAGCCGGCCAACTGTTCGGCGGACGACCGGCGATGATCCACGGGTAACTGATGACGTTCGCATACCACTGCATGAAGAACCCGCCAAGGCCGCCGAGAATGCCGCCGATCAGCACCAGCATCGGCACGCGCGATCCGGTGAAACCGAGCGCTTCCGGCAACCCATGCACCGGAAACGGCGCGTAAGCATCGGCCACGCGATAACCCGCGGCGTGTACGCGCCGCGCCGCCTCAAGCAGCGTGTCGGGACCGCTGAATTCGGCGACGAGACCGTAAAGATGTTCAGGCTTGAGCATTTGCCTTACGAACTCCGAGTCACGTCTTCCTGGATACTTTCTTCCTCACTCGTCCCGTGTACCAACTCGCGCATTTCAAAAATCGAAATCACCGGAAGGAACCGGATGAACAACAGGAACAGGCACAGGAACAATCCGATCGAGCCGATGAACGTGGAGAAATCCCAGAACGTCGGGTAGTACATTCGCCAGGCGCTGGGCATGAAATCTTCGCTGAGGCTGGTGACGATGATCACGAAGCGTTCCAGCCACATGCCGATGTTTACGATGATGCTGATGATGAACATCCAGAACACGCTCTGACGAATTTTTCGCGACCACATCGCCTGCGGGATCAGCACGTTGCACAGGATCAGCAGCCAGAAGCTCCAGGCGTATTTGCCTTGCATGCGGTTCACGACGACGTACTGCTCATATTCGCTGCCGCTGTACCAGCCCATGAAGATTTCGGTCATGTAGCCGTACGCAACGATCAGGCCGGTGACGAGCATCAACTTCGCGCAGTTATCGATGTGGCGAATGGTGATGAAATCTTTCAGGCCGTAAAACGCGCGCAGCGGGATTGAAAGCGTCAACACCATTGCAAAGCCGCTGAAGATGGCGCCGGCGACGAAGTAGGGCGGGAAGATCGTGCTGTGCCAGCCGGGAATCTGCGCGCCGGCGAAATCCAAACCCACGACGCTGTGTACGCTGATCACCAGCGGCGCCGCAAGACCTGCCAGCAGCAAATATGCGATCTGATACCGATGCCAGTGCCGCGCGCTGCCGCGCCAGCCCATGGCCATGAAACCGTAGACGTATTTGCCGATGCGATGGCTCGAACGATCGCGCAGCGTGGCCAGATCCGGAATCAATCCGACGTACCAGAAGAGCAGCGAGACGGTCGCATACGTGCTGACCGCGAACACGTCCCACACCAGCGGGCTACGGAACTGCGGCCACAGGTCCATCGTGTTCGGATAAGGCACCAGCCAATAAAACAGCCACGGCCGACCCAGATGCAGCAGCGGGTAAAGCCCGGCGCATGAGACGGCGAAGAGCGTCATCGCTTCGGCGAAGCGGTTGATGCTGGTGCGCCAGTCTTGTCTCAGCAGAAGCAGAAACGCGCTGATGAACGTTCCAGCGTGGCCGATGCCGATCCACCAAACGAAATTGACGATGTCCCAGCCCCACATTTCCGGGTGGTGATTTCCCCACACCCCGAACGCCCGCCGAAGAGTG
>JACMML010000385.1 GCA_014379105.1 Phycisphaerae bacterium | reverse complement strand
TTCGTCCCCGGGCCCATGGGCGTTACAGGATTCGTCTCCGGCACCAGCTCCAGCGCATGCCCGAGCACCCGATCGAAGCCGGGGTGGTTCATGCTCACCTTGTCCAAACTCGGGCTCGCTACGAAGAAGGCCTTTGCGCTTTTGATCGAGCGCTTCGGCGCGTAGCTCACTACTTTGTCCGACGTCTGCGTGACGAGATACATCCCCGCCTGGTCGGGCTGGAAGCGCGTCGTGATGTAGCCTTCCTTGGGCGCAAATCCCAGATCCACCGCGCCGGTTTTCAGATCGTGCTTGGTCCCATCGGGGGCGATCACGTCCAGCGTCGACGATTCCAAATCCGCCTTGCCGGCCAGCTTGAAATCGCGGTGCTCGTTGCCGTGATTGCCCAGCAGCAGATCGATGTGAACGGCGTCGCCGACGCGAACAATGTTGGTGTTGGCTTGCACCCACGTGTCATGCGCAACCGCTACCCCCGCCACCATCGCGCCCGTGGCGACGGCAAGGCAGGCAATTCGTTTGATCAGATTCATTGCAGTTCCTTTAAGAGCCTCTGGAGGCTCGGAGTCTAAAAATTGATTCATTCCAAATCCCACAGCACATCCATGTAGTTCGCAGCGGCGGGGTTGGTCACTCCGTTGGGCGTGTAGGTCCCAATCGGGCCTGGATAAAACGGCGGCGACATCGGCAATCGCTCGGCGTGGCCGTCAACAAACCCCACGCTCACCATCTTGTTCGGATGACGAAGGTGGTTCGGACGCGTCGAGCTCGCGCCGCCAAGCCGGCCCGGCGACCAGCAATGCGTCGCGAGGCTCGGCTTGAGCACCGGTGGGCCGATGTCCATCAGGCCGGCGTCGCACAACGCGACCGTCTCCGACGATTTCCGCACACGCGTGATCTTTACCCCGTTCAAATAAGTGTTGAATCCGTATCCGGCCTCTTCAGCCGGACGCTCGTTGGACGGGCAATGCCAGACCTGCTCAAATTTGTTGTCGTTGTTGTTCTCCCCTTGAAGAAGATAGGGGTAGAGCAACTCTTTTCGATCCTTCGCCGGCGTCGGGCCGACGGCCGGAATGAAGGCGACGAACCGCTTGGTCTCCTGCGCGTACATCACCGCCGCCAACATAATCTGGCGGACATTCGCGACGCATTTGGTCGCCTGCGCCTGCCTCCGCGCACTGCCCAAAGCAGGGAGTAGAAACCCTATTAATAGCGCGATAATTCCAATGACAACCAATACCTCAACCAGCGTGAATCCGCGGTGGCACCGTTTTCTCACGGCGCATCGCCTCGAGGATTTATCCGTTTTCATGATGAAACCTTCCTATTAGGTAACTTCGATCGTCGCAAAAAATGGATAACAGAACATGCGTCCGCGCCGCCGCTACGCCGCTTAGCGGATCACAAATTCTGTCAAAAGATTCAGACGATCGGCGGAGCGCGGCCGTGGATGGGAAGGACCTGGCGGGAAATCACCGGCGTCGCCGGCTTAACGAGCGGACGAAGATCAAGCAGCCCAAGCCGACTCTCCACCACCGTGACCGGCGGCGGGACGTGCAGCCCGGCGATGAAGTGGCAAACCGCGCAATTAGCAGTCTTCGGCGACTGTTTTTCAACCGGCTTTTTCCCGGCTGTCTTCTTCTGGCAGTGGCTGGGCTTTTCGGTGCTGCAATGAGCAGCCGCCACGCCGCCCGGCAATTGCATCAGCCCGCGCTGGTGAACGGGCACAAACATGCCAAACCACAGGCATGTAAAGCCCAGCACCAACCAATTGAGCCGCCGACTGTTCATCGATTGAGCAAAGTAAAGACAGACACCAGACACTGTCAATACGCAAGTTGGGCGGCGCTGTTGCGGTGTTTGCATACCGACATGGGGGGACCCGCTGTAATTAGCCGGCGGTGAAACTGCGGCTATCGAGTAACAATTTTTCATAAAGCACTCTCCTCTCCCGGTATTCCGAGGGTGGGGGCATCATCGGCGGGTGCGG
>JACMML010000384.1 GCA_014379105.1 Phycisphaerae bacterium | reverse complement strand
CCCGATCACGGCGGCGATCGTCGGTGGCGGAGCAGTCGGCGAAGTCCCGCGCCCGCGCGCGCGGACGGCGGCTCTCACGTTTACCTACGTCCTGGGTCTCGCCCTCGCCTACGCGTCGGTCGGTCTCTTCGCCGGACTGACCGGGACTCTGTTCGGTTCGGTGAGCACCAATCCGTGGCTGTATTTCGCAATGGCGAACCTCTTGATCATCGCGGCCCTCGCGATGCTCGACGTCATTCCGGTACGAGTGCCAGCCTGGCTTCTCACGCGTGCGGCGACCGCGGGCAAGGGAGGAAGCCTCTACGGCGTGTTCGTGATGGGGGCAGCCTCAGGACTCGTTGCCGCGCCGTGCTCTGCTCCGGTGATGGCGGCGGTACTCACCTGGGTCACAGCGACAAAGAGCGGCGTGCTCGGATTCGTCTACCTCTTCGTCTTCTCCCTCGGCATGTGCAGCATCCTGATATTGGTCGGCCTCTTCAGCGGCACGCTGGCTCGTCTTCCTCGGGCCGGCGGCTGGATGGTGTGGGTGAAGCGCATCTTCGCACTGATCATGTTGGGCGTTGCGGAGTATTACCTTGTGCAGATGGGGCTCCTCCTCATCTAGGCACCGCGCGCCAACCGAAATCAGGAAGCTGAAAGTGATGCCGACTATGATGTCATTCCGGAAACTCTGCCTGCTGGCGGCGCTACTCGCCGGGTCGGTGCTCGCCCGTTCCACTTCGGCCCAGGACCTTGGAATCGAAGTGGGGTCGCAGGCACCGGCCGTGATGGTCCATGCCCTCGACGGCAAGCAGATCGACCTCGGCAAATACATCGGCAAGACCCCGATGCTGATCGAGTTCTGGGCGACCTGGTGCGGCAACTGCCGCGAGCTGATGCCGGCGTTGCTCGAGGCGGAGAGGAAGTTCGGGAAGAAGGTGAAGTTCGTCGCGGTGGCGGTAGCGATAAATCAGTCGCCTGAGCGAGTCCGCAGATACATCGCCGCCCATCCGCTTCCGCACGAGACATTTTACGACACCGATGGGAAGGCCGCCGGCGCGTTCGATGCGCCGGCAACTTCTTATGTCGTCGTCCTCGACAAGAGCGGCAAGGTCGTCTACACGGGTCTTGGCGGAAAGCAGGATCTCGAAGCCGCGCTGAAGAAAGCGCTGTAATTGCAACCCGTTCGCGAAGAAAAAGAATAAAGGCCGGTCACCCGGCCTTTTTTACTGCGTCGAATCTGCTTTGGGTGGAGGAGCGAAACTGTCGACGATCGCCGCCAGCTCGGTGTACGCGGAAGGAGTGAGAACCTTGAATGGCTTCGTGACGTACGCGATGCGCCCATCCGGACTCACGACGAACAGTGACCGGTTGTCCACGTTGTTCTTTGCGTCGTAGGCGCCGTAAAGTTTACCGACTCTAGAGCCCGGGTCACTCGCGAAGAGGAATGGAAAGTCTTCGTCCTTCGCCCACGACGCGAGAGTGGTGTCGGGGTCTACACTGATGCCGATGACGACGACGTTCCGTCCGTTGTTGAAGAGCGTGGCGTACTGATCACGGTACGCCTCCATTTGGATGGTTCAGCCCTTT
>JACMML010000383.1 GCA_014379105.1 Phycisphaerae bacterium | reverse complement strand
GCGCCCCCCCTCCGCGCGGGGGGGTTGTGGGGGGTGTTTTTTTTTTCTTTCCCCCCCCGCGGGGGGGGGGGGGGGGGGGGGCCGCGCCGCAGCTCGATCAACTCAGCGCCGCTCGGCTAGCTGATCCGGCGATGCGAAGACCAAGCTTCTACCCTCACCCCGACCCTTTCCCTGCAAGGGAGAGGGAGAAAGAATCATGACGCTTAGCGCCTGGTGGCTACTCCTCATCGCCATCCCCGTGCTGCTCCTCGGCGAGCAGCTCGTGCAACGGATCCCTGCGCTCTCGCGCGTCGACATGCCCGTGCCCGTGGTGGGCGGCTTTGCCGTCGCTTTGATGTTGGTCACGACCAATGTCTTGTTCGGCGCGATTACCTGGCAGACGAGCGTCAACGCGCGATGGTGGACCTGGCTGACGAGCACGGAGATCGAATGGCTGCGCTCGCCCGCGCCGTCGATCCCGATCTACCTGCCGCTGAGCACCGCGTTTTTCACGTGCGTGGGATTGAACGCAAGCTGGAGCGTCGCCAGGCGCGGAAGCTGGATGCTCCTGATCTTGCTGGCGCTGGCCACCGTGCTGGCGACGATGCAGAACGTTGTCGGCGTTGCGCTCGCACGATCGCTGGATGTCTCGCCATACCTGGGCTTGCTTTGCGGTAGCGTGACGCTCACCGGTGGACCGAGCACCGCGATCGGGTTCTCCGAAATGTTCGAGCAAGCGGGATTCAAGGACGCCGCTGTCGTCGGGACCGCCGCCGCGATGTTCGGCATCGTCGCCGGAAGCTTGCTCGGCGGTCCGCTTGGCGGGCTGTTGATTCGGCGACGCGGGTTGATGCCGCTGTCGGCGGGCGTCGAGCCGATGCCGCGCGAAGCTCGTGTGCCGATCCTCCAACCGGCGCCGGCACTTGCGATGGCGGGCGTCGGTGCTGTCCCGATGAATTATCGCGCCGCGTCTGCGCCGCAACCGGCACATGATGAATCGCCCGCCGACCCGGTGCCGCGCGCATTTCTCAATCAACTTCGCGCGCTCATTGATCTTGGCGTGGTCGCGCTCATTCACGTTGCAGTTCTCCTCGCCTGCATCAAGCTCGGTGCATGGGTGGGATTTGGCCTGCGATCGGCCGGCGCGACGTTCCCAGTTTACATGGGTGCGATGCTCGTCGGCATCACGTTACGCAATGTGCTCGATGCGACCGGAAGCAAATTGCTCAACACCAGCGTCATCAACCTGATCGGCAGCATTGCGCTGGCGCTGTTCTTGGCGATGGCGATGAGCAGCCTGAACCTGCTGCAACTGAAATCGTTGGCCACACCGATGTTGGTGATTTTGATTGCACAAGTGGCGTTGATGCTGGCGTTCGCTTGGTTCGTGACATTCAATGTGATGGGCCGCGACTACGAAGCCGCCGTCGCGAGCGCGGGGCATGTGGGATTCGGACTGGGCATCACGCCCAATGCCGTCGCGACGATGGATGTGCTGACGGCGAAGTTCGGTCCGGCGCCGCGGGCGTTCCTTTGCGTGACGATTGTCGGGGCGTTCCTGATCGACTTCACGAACGCGCTGACGGTGACGGTGTGGATGAACTTTTTGAAGTGAGATGATGAGCAAGCCGCAGCATATCTTGATCGCGATCCTCCTGAGCTTCTTCGTCGGTACCTCGTTCGGCGCCGAGGCCAAACACAACATGGTCGTCACCGTTCACCCTCTCGCCACCGATGCCGCCGTGAAGGTTCTTCGCGACGGCGGCAACGCGATCGACGCGGCTGTCGCTGCCGGGCTGACGCTGGGCGTGGTCGACGGTCACAACTCCGGCATCGGCGGCGGATGCTTCATGCTGATCCGGCTGGCGGATGGGCGCGTCTTCGCGCTCGACGGTCGCGAGATGGCGCCCGCCAAGGCGACGCGCGATATGTATATCTGCGACGGCAAGGCCGACACGAAACTCTCGCAAACCGGGCCGCTCGCCGTCGGAATTCCCGGGTCCGTCGCGGTGTACGAACACGCGATGCAGCAGTTCGGCAAGAAGAAGTTCGCCGACGTCCTGCTCCCGGCGGCGCAGCTTGCGGAAGGTGGATTTCCGATCGATGCGAAGTACGCGAAAAAAATTCTGGGCACCGTCGTTCAGATCAGTGAGTTTCCTGAGACGAAGCGAATCCTGCTCAACGCCGAAGGTTTGCCGCGCGAACCGGGCGATATGTTCAAGCAGCCGGAGCTTGCCCGGACGTATCGCAACATCGCCGCCAGCGGGTCGGATTATTTTTATCATGGAGCGTTCGCGAAATCCGTCAGCGATTGGATGAGCAAGAACGGCGGGATCGTCACGGAATCGGATTTCTCAAATTACAAACTCAAAGAGCGCGAGCCGCTGACGACGAAGTATCGCGGCTACACGATCATCGGCTTCCCGCCGCCCAGCAGCGGCGGCGTACACGTGGCGCAGATCCTCAACATCCTTTCGAAGTTTGAGCTGGCCGATCTCGAGAAGAAGGATCCGGCCCTGCGCATTCATGTGATGGCCGAAGCGATGAAACTGGCGTTCGCGGACCGCGCCTTCTGGTTGGGCGATCCGGATTTCGCTAAAGTCCCGCGCGGGCTTGTCGAGCAGACGTACGCGGACGATCTCGTGAAGAAGATCGATCTCACCAAGGCGCTCGCCAGCGTCGATCACGGAACGCCCGCGAAGGCTGATGAAGACATCTTCGGCAAGCACACCACGCACATTGCCGTCGCGGATGATCAGGGCAACTGGGTCGCGATGACGCAGACGGTGAACACCGCGTTCGGATCGAAAGTGATCGTTCCCGGCACGGGCGTGATCTTGAACAACCAGATGGACGATTTTTCGATCCAGCCCGGCGTGCCGAATTATTTCAAGCTGGTCGGTTCCGAAGCCAACGCAATCGCACCGGGCAAGCGGCCGCTTAGCAGCATGAGCCCGACGATCGTGCTCGATCCCGCCGGCAAACCGTTCATGACCGTCGGCGCGGCAGGCGGTCCGAAGATCATCACGCAAGTCGTGCTGGCGATCAGCAATGTGATCGACCTGCACGATGACCTCGTCACCGCGCTCAAGCGGCCGCGGTTTCATCATCAATGGTCGCCGGCGGAGTTGTGGATCGAGAAGACGTTCGATCCGTCGGTGCTGAAACGACTGGGCGAAATGGGTCACGCGGTGAAGGCCGCCAATCCTGAAGGGGCATGTAATGCGATCGTCATCCAAAACGGCACGTTCGTCGGCGTGTCGGAACCTCGATTAAACGGAAAAGCAGCGGGGAATTAGCACGCGTGTGGTAATCTCCGCGACTCGCTTCAACGCGAATTTTCAAAAGGGTAAGTCAGGCAGATCATTCAACTCGGAGGCAGGAAAATGGCACAGAAACTCTCTCGGATTTCCAATCGG
>JACMML010000382.1 GCA_014379105.1 Phycisphaerae bacterium | reverse complement strand
GCCAGGCGCGGCCCGAGCCCCCGCGCGCCAACCGATCGCCGCCGCCAATACCGCACTCGTGACCGCCAGCGCGATCGCCAGCGATTCGGACATGCGCTGCGGGTCGATCAATCCGGCCGTCACGCGAAACAGCGCCTGGTATGCCGGCGGTGAGTAGATCAGCAGCGACATGTAGTCGGCGGCGAGATCATTCGGAAAAAGCTCCGGATCGGCGAACCGATATAGCCACCACGTGTGCTGCGCCGCGTCGCCGGCGTGCAGATCGTCGCGGATCAGCATCGGCACGAAACGGCGCGCGACATCCAGACCGACCAGCGCCCCCAGCAGCAGCGCTATGATCACAAACGCGACGATGCCACCCACGGAGCGGCGTGACGAGCGGGGCGCCGACCGTAGCACCGGCTGACCCGCGGCGCCATGCACGGCCGCGTCCGGGCGCGGGGTCAGGGGAGCGGAAGATGGTAGCGACACTTTTGTCGATCCCCTTTCGCGTACAGCGGATTGCCCGGCGGGACATCAACGATCTCCACAAGCGTCGCGCTCAGCCGTTCGCACGTACGCCTGCTGGCGAGGTTGTCCGGATTACACGTGATCCACAGGTGATCCATCCCGTGCTTCTTCGCCAGCGGCATCAGCAGCCGCGTCGCGCGCTCGGCGTAATGATTGCCCCGCGCCGGCGGGAACACGCCGTATCCGATGTGGCCGGAATAACGGCGGATGTGCACCGCGTCTGACACGCGCAGCGAGATCGTCCCCGCCATCGGCACCGGCGGCTTGTACTTGGGCAGCAGCCGCATCCACAGGTAATAACCCGGCGATCGCCCGAGCAGCTCATCGCCGTACTCAAACCCGCTGGGGAAACTGGAGACAAACTCCCGCAGCCGGTCGTGCGTCCACAGCGCGCCCGTATCGCCCCAGCTCACCGGGTGCTGGCAGGCGGCCACCATGTCATCGATCCAGCGCGACGCGGGCTGCACCAGCTCAAGCTCGCGATCACAGGGGTTGTCCAGCGTCAGGAACTTCATCGACGATCGGGATCATACCGAACGATCGTTCCGATGCGCGCCGTCACACGGCCGGACCGATCGGAAAATTGTAAAAGCGACGATCGGACGATCGTCGCTTTCTTGGATGGAATGTTTCCCGCGATTTCGGACGGCACCCAGGGGCCACCGGTCTTGCTCATTTAGTCGTGATCACTTCAAAAGGTTGCCCGCACCCAGCACGGCGTCGGCCTTAAGATAAAACAGAATCAGGCCGATGAGGACCAGCACAAATCCCGCGCCCGCGATGGCGGTATAGACGTTGTTGCCGGGCTTCTGAACGATGACGTCGCCCGTTGATAATCGGCTCATAAAACAACTCCTGAATTACGGATTACAGCGATTTAGCGGGGCCGGACGGAGTCTGGCAATAAATATCTGGAAGCGCACGATCCCGGTCAAAATACAACCTTCAAACTCATTCAGATCTGCGTGCGAACCACATTACCCGCACGGATCTGCGCCAGATTATTCTGGTCAGCGACGATCTGCCCCATGGCCTCGTTGGCGTCGACGACATCGACCGTCAGGATGCCGAGGAACGTGCCGGTTTCTTTGCTGATGATCTTGAATTCCATGCCCTTGGTCACAAGGTCCTGCGAACCGATGGAGATCGTTGCGTATTCCTTGCCGGCGATCGTGCGACGCGAGCGGATGACGCCATTGATCGCTGGTGCGCCCATCCGCGTGCCGGCCTTGGCGACCTGGGCGGTGCTCACGCCCATGTCCAGCAGCATCTTGCCCATCTGGTCGGTCTTGCCTTGCACTTCGGTCAATTGCTCAGACAGATTGCGGCGCTCGCGCTCGAGCACCGAATTCTGGGCCGTCAGCGTGCTGACGCGGGTGTTGAGGTCCGCGACCTGGCGCAGGCGTTCGTCAGCGTCTTTACGCAAACCGGTGACTTGCTCCTGCAGGTGCGTCTTGGAGTCTTCGCTCATCTGCAGCGCCGACGACTGGCTGCTGTTGGCGCTGGTGAGGCTCGCCAGCGCTGTCTTGGTGCTGGCGACTTCGGCGTCGCGGGCTTCGATGGTGGTGCGCAGCGTGCCGATATCCTTGTTCAGCGCCTGCGCCTGCACCGCTGCCGCGGCTCGCGCGGCCTCGAGTTGTGCGTTAAGGGTGTCCACATCGGAGGTGCGGCGATTGAGCAGCGCCTGACTGGCGGCCGATGCGTCTTTCGCCTGTTGCAGCTGGTCCTGGAGCGGATCGAGCTTATTGACAAAGGTGACCACGCCCGCCGTCAGGATGACCGACACGAGCACTAACAGCACGACAAACAACTTCGTCAGGGGACTCAAGGCTGGCTCCTTGGACGCGCTGGGCGCCCGGATCACGGTAGCGATAGTCTAAGGGTGAACGAGCAAATCCTAAGCGCGACAATTAACTCAAGCGTAACTCAAGCGAACCGTCTTAAAATTACCGTCTTAAGATACCGTGTTAAGATAATAGTCTTAAGCCTGATAACCGCCGCTTACCAACCGCCGACCCGCATCCTGCGTGCCCCGGGTTGTCGTGCGCCTCCGCTTTTACCCGCTCTTGGCATCCATGAACTCCGCGGGTCTTTGGACTTTGATCCACTGTAATAAGGCCACCAATCATGTCAAGTTTTGTCTTAGTCCGACAACATGCAAGTTAATGCCCCAGCTATCACTTAGCTCGGTTGGCGGATATGCGGATATCGGGCGCAATTGTTGCGCCAAGCCTGTCATTCTGGCGGGGGTTAGCTGGGGATGCTCGGAATACCTTTGTTCTGCCACGTTTAGCCGCCGCACTCGTGCGGCGTTGGGATCGCGGTGAGTCGGTTCGTCAAAGCGGGCCGCGAGCGGCCCGGCTAAACAGTGCTCTAATCGTCATTTTTTATGCCGGATCGAGCCGGATCGGCATCTGGCGGATGCGCTTTCCTGTGGCATGGTAGATCGCGTTGGCGATTGCGGGCGCGATCGCGATGATCGGCGTCTCCCCGGCACCGACCGACGGCAGGTCCGGGCGGTCCAGCAGGTGGATATCCATCGTCGGGAGGTCGGCGATCCGCGGGACGCGGTAGTCGGTGAAATTGCCGTTCTTGATCACGCCGGCGTCAAATTCCACCTCTTCATACAGCGCCCCGCCAAGCCCCATGATCAGGCCGCCTTGCACTTGGGACAGGCAATTGGCGGGGTTCATGATCTTGCCGCATTCGTAGGTTTGGCAGATGTGCGTGACGCGAAACGACTTCCCATCGGGCGCGATCTGGACCTTTGCACAGGCCGCGACGAATGAGCCTTTCTCGGTTCCGCACGCGATCCCGACACCCGTGCCGACGCTCTTGAGAAGCCGCGTCGCGGCATAGCCGCCCTTCTCGGCGGCTGCGCGCAGGACGGCGATCATGCGCTCGTCGCCCAGGTGCTTCAGACGGAAATTGAGCGGATCGTCCTTCGCCAGCACCGCCAGCTCGTCGATAAAGCTCTCGCGCGCGAAGTGGTTCGCGGTAGCCGCAAGCGCGCGATAGGAGCCTTGGCGAAGCGGCGCTTCGGACTGGACGAACTGCGTGTTGTTACGCGCGGCCCGGTACGGCGAGGCGATGCCGGAGTTGCCGGAATTGATGTTGCGGTAAAACCACGAATCGATCGATCCGTCCTCGGCGAGATTCGCCTCGGCGAGCATTACGCCGGCCGGGCGGAAGTAGGCCCAGGCGAATTCCTCAGCGCGGGTCCACACCAGGCGAACCGCATAACCCGCCGCACGCGCGAGCCGCGCCGCCTCGATCGCGACTTCGCCGCTGTGCTTGCCACCAAAGCCGCCGCCGAAATCGGGGACGATCACGCGGACTTTGTCCGGCGAATCAATATTCAGCGCCCGCACCAGTTCATTGCGCACATCAAACGGGTGCTGCGTGCCGGTCCAGACCGTCAGGCGATCCCCGTCAAAATGCGCCACCGCCGCCCGTGGCTCCATCGGCGCGTGCTGAATGTATGCGACGCGGTATTCGCTTCGGAGTGACGCCGTGCTGCGCGTCAATTCGTCCGCGTACGGGTTTTTGATCGCGTCTGCGCCGCCACGCACGTTTTGGCGCAGGTGGTCGTAGACATTGGTCGTATTCGCGGGGACGACCGCGGTCGTGTCCCACTCGGCGGATTTTTCCAGCGATTCGATCGCTCGCCGGGCCGCGAGTGATGTTCGGGCGGCGACGCCGACAAAATCCCCGTCGCGAACGACCGAAGCCACGTCGGGCGTGTTTTTGGCAGGTTCGAGATCGACGGACTTCAATTTCGCCCGATACGCCGGCGGCCGAAGCACCGCCCCGTGAAGCACGAGCGGACCGCCATAATCGGAAGGATAAAAATGCCGGCCGGTGACCAACGCGCGGGCGTTGGGATGCGGCACGGACGTGCCCAGGACCTTCCAATCGGCAACCGCCGATATCTGGATATCGCGCGATGGGGAGGCGGTGAATGCTTTGGAATTTGCGACGTCGGTAGCGATCTGGCCGTAGGTTAGCTCCTGCTTGATGCGGACATTGGCGACGTTGACGATCTGCCCATTCCGCGCTTCCAGTTCACCGAGCGCGACGCCCAGCTTGGCGGCCGCGGCACTGAGCAGAAGATCGCGGGCGGCGGATGCGGCGCGACGAACCGCCGGGATCGTCCGCGGCGTGGTCTGGCTTCCGTGCGTCCCGCCATCATCCGGCGTCAGCGCGGTGTCCGCCATGATGACGTCAATCATCTCCGGCGACACGCGCAGTTCTTCGGCGACCGCCTGCGCGATCTGCGCCCGCGCGCCCTGTCCGCCTTCAACTTTGCCGGTCATCACGGTGATGCGCCCGTGTTCATTAATGTGCAGCCGCGCCGCGAGCGTCGCTTCATTTGCCGTGCGATTCGGCCCGCTCCCACGCGGCGGCCGCTCCTGCGCCAGCGCATCGACCGGCACGATCACCGCCAGCAGCAGTCCGGCGCCCAGTGATTGCAAAAACTGCCGGCGATTCAACTGCGTCTGCTCGCCGGATTCGGGCTCGTCTTCAACTTGCCCGGTGCTGGTCGGATTACCTAGCGGATCGCTGATAGGCGTGTTCACTTGGCACCCCCATTCTGCTCAGCGGCGCGACGGATGGCGGAGATCATCCTGGCGTAGCCGCAGCAGCGACAGATATTGCCGTTCATTCCCTCGATGATCTCGGCATCACTCGGCGACGGCTTTTCCTTCAACAGCGCCGTCGCCGCGACGATCATTCCCGGCGTGCAGTAGCCGCACTGGAATGCGCCTTCATCGAGAAATGCCTGCTGCACGGGGTGCAGCTTCGCGCCGTTGCTGAGCCCTTCAATAGTGGTGATGGATTGCCCGGCGGCTTCGGTGCCGGCCACTTCGGCCACTTCGTTGATGGCGGTGGAGCAGGAGAAGATCCGCTTGCCGTCGACCAGTACGGAACACGCGCCGCAGTCGCCGGCGCCGCAGCCGTAGTGGGTGCCGTTAAGATGCAGATCCTCGCGGAGCACATCCAGCAGCGGCCGATCCGGATCGGTCGTCAGGCGGTGCTCGTTACCGTTGACGCGAATAGTGAAGGTTGCATCCAACTATGACTCCGCGACAGGCGTTTGCGGGAGATTGTAGCGACTATGCCGTCCGCAATCAGATACGCCGCAGGACGGCCCCCCGTTGACGAGGCCGCGAATGGAGATAATATAACGCTCATGTTCGCAGCGTTTCCGGCCATTCGAATTAACATTATTCGACTCAAGATTATTGGGTAGGGCCGGTTGTCTGCAGTTAGATGGAACCATACGCCCTGCCAGACGCAGGGCGTTTTCGTTTATCCCTGCTGACGATCCGGCCGGCGAGACTGACGAACGAGACCTGCTATGAACCCCAAAACCCGCATCGAAATCTACGACACCACCCTGCGTGACGGCACGCAGGGAGAGGGCTTTAACCTCTCGCTCCAGGACAAGCTGCAGATCGCGATCAAGCTCGACGAACTGGGCGTGGATTTCATTGAAGGCGGTTTCCCCGTCAGCAACCCCAAGGACGAGGCGTTTTTCCGCGATATCCGCCGTGTGCCGCTCAAATACGCCCGCGTATCGGCGTTCGGCATGACGCGCCGCCGCGGCGTCAAAGCCGAGGAAGACACCACGCTGCTGGCGCTGCTCGCGGCCGAGACGCCGGTGGTGACGATCGTGGGCAAAACCAGCGATTTCCACGCACGGGTGGTGCTCAATGTGTCGCTGGAGGAAAACGTCGCGATGATCCGCGAAAGCGTCGCGATGCTGAAGTCGGCCGGGCGGTTTGTGGTGTATGACGCGGAACATTTTTTCGATGCATTTCGCGCCAATCCCGATTACGCGATCCAGACATTGCAGGCGGCCGAGGAAGCGGGCGCGGCGGTGCTATGCCTGTGCGATACCAATGGCGGCGCGCTGCCCGAGCAGGTCGCCGAGGCGGTGGAGCGGGTGCGGCAGAAGACCTCGGCAAAAGTCGGCGTCCACACGCACAACGACGCCGGACTCGCGATGGGAAACGCGCTGGCCGGGCTCCGCGCCGGTGCGACGCACGCGCAAGGCACCATCAATGGCGTCGGCGAACGCTGCGGCAACATGGACCTGATCCCACTGATCGCCACGCTGCAACTCAAATATAAGCTGGATTGCCTGCAGCCCGGCAAGCTCGAAAAGCTCACTGAGACCAGCCGGTATGTCTACGAGATCGCCAACACCAATCCCGTGAACGGCCAGCCTTATGTCGGGCAGAGCGCTTTTGCCCATAAAGGCGGGATGCACGTTCACGCGGTTCAGAAAGACAGCAGCACCTACGAGCACATCTCGCCGGAATCGGTCGGTAATTCACGCAAGGTGCTGGTCAGCGAGCTATCGGGCGCAAGTAATATCGCGGCCAATGCGGGGAAGAAATTTAATATCGAGAACGACAAGGAGACGCTGCGCAAAGTGCTCAATCGCGTGCAGGACCTTGAGAACGCCGGCTTCCAGTTCGAGTCGGCCGAGGCGTCGTTCGAGTTGCTGTTGCGGCGTGAGATCGGGAAGTACAAATCGTTCTTCGACCTGGGTCATTATCGCGTGATCGTGCAGCGCTCCGACCAGCAATGCCCCGCCGCCGAGGCGGCGGTGAAGGTGCGCGTCGGCGATACCGACGAACACCGCGTGGCCGAGGGATCGGGACCGGTGGATTGTCTGGACCGCGCGATGCGTAAGGCGCTGCGCAATCATCATCCGGCGATTCACGACCTGCACCTGGTGGACTACAAGGTGCGCGTCGTCAACACCAGCGACGAGACCGCGGCCGCGGTGCGCGTGGTGATGGAATGGAAGCGTAAGACCGGCGTCGACGGCAATGAATTTTTCGGCACCATCGGCGTCAGCTCGAATATCATCGACGCGACGTGGCAAGCGCTGGTGGACGGCTACGAGTATCACCTGATTCACGTCGAAGAGGCGACGGAGTGATGCCCGGCCAAATAAAGGAGACGACGATTCTGGATTCGCCCCTGGATATCCCGCGCGACCGCATGCCGCGGCACATCGCGATCATCATGGACGGCAACGGCCGCTGGGCGGTGCGCCAGGGGATGCAGCGCACCGAGGGGCATCAGGTGGGCGCGACGCGGGTGAAGAAGATCGTCACCGAGTGCTCCAATCTGCGCGACGAATTCGGCGGGCCGGATTATCTGACGCTCTATTCGTTCAGCATTGAAAACTGGAAGCGGCCGATCGAAGAGGTGAGCTTTCTGATGCAGATGTACATCGACTGGCTCCGCGCCGAGCGGCCGACGATGATGGAGAAGAACATCCGCTTCCAGCAGATCGGCCGGCACGACAATCTGCCGGATACGGTGCTCGAAGAGCTGAACATCACGCTCGAGGAAACGAAAAACAACACCGGACTGACGATGGTGCTGGCGCTGAATTACGGCTCGCGCGCCGAGATCGCCGACGCGGTGCAGGCGATCGCGATGAAAGTGAAGCGCGGCGAACTCGACCCGCGCGACATCAGCGAGCAGACGATCAGCGACCACCTCTACACCGCCGGCTGGCCGGACCCGGAACTGCTGATCCGTACTGCCGGGGAGATGCGCGTGAGCAATTACCTGCTCTGGCAGATCAGCTACGCGGAGCTATACGTCAGCAATGTTCTGTGGCCGGAGTTCGGCGCGAAAGACCTGCACGACGCGATCCGCGCATTCGCTCAGCGGAACCGGCGCTTCGGGGCGCTGGATGAGACCAATACGCTTCTGAAGTAAAAATCACCACTTCGCCCACGCCATTGTCGGCACATCAACCGGCGTCTGACTCACGGCCGACTGCTCCATCATCAGCGACAGGTAATGATCGTGTGATGCCTCGGCGAGCGAGTAAAAGTCGTCGCCGCCGCGGGCGTAGTCCGCCATTTTCGATAGACAGGTCGCGACCGCGATTTCGTCGTCGGCTAATCGATCGCCGACGAACGGATTCTCATACCACCAGCGTCCCCCGCCGACGATTCCACGGTGATGGTATCCTTCCAGATTGGTGTCGATGCCGGCGTCGTGGCGGAGCAGATCAAACGTGATCGGCGTTTTGAAATCCCCCAGGTGGCGCACGCGCGACTGATTGATCTCCCCTTTTTCGCCGCGCACGAGCACGCGATCGGAGCGCACGTAAGACCGGTGCTGATCATTCGCAAAATCAAAAACCCCCAGTTTTCCCGGCCATTCCAGCCAGGCGATGGTTTGCGCGCAGGTGATCAGCTTTTCCTCTTTGGGCGGGCCCGATCGGTCCGGGCCTTTGTAAATCGGCGACTCAAACCGCCGGGCCGTGATGCGAACCGGCTCGGCTTTGATGCCGAGATAATGCCGGATCAGGCTGATCCCGTGGTATCCCTGCGTGAATGAGACCTGCGCCTGCGACGGCGTACCGAGAACGCCCGACCGCACCACCGCCAGACGCGCCGCGTGCATCGGCTGAAAAATATACTGCTCCGCAACCTGGATTCGGCCGCCTCTGGGTGTGAGCGCGTTGACGCGATCGAGCGATGCGACATCACTGCCCGGCGGCGTTTCGGTTAAGACCGGTATGTTGCGGTTTGTCAGGTCTTCCAGGAGATCGACAACGACCGACCGCGGGACCGAGACCACGGCAAACAGCGGACTGGTGGCCGCGAGCAATTGGTCGATCGTGCGGAATGTTTTTACGCCCCACGCCAATTCGAATTGCCTGCCCTTGGCGGCATCGCGCACCATCATTCCACTGACACGGAAGAGTGCGGGATTGTCGCGCGCGCCGCGCAAAAAGAACTGCGCCCGCCATCCGCCGCCGATAATGACAAATTCCGCCGGATTCATGACTATCCAGTTCGCTGAGTTGGTAATGCAGTTGCGAATAATCGCTGCGTCTGGAATACGCGCATCCACGTGCTGCGTTCGATGATGTGGTCAAATTTTTATAGATACGGACGCAATTCTGTAACGAACAACACTTTCACTATCAACGCCGCGACGAT
>JACMML010000381.1 GCA_014379105.1 Phycisphaerae bacterium | reverse complement strand
TTTCGATTGTCCTCAACAGCTACCATTCCACATGTATCTCTAGTCAAATCAGGGAGATCAAAATTCTTGAAACAATCCTGTAACTGTCACTGAGGATGCAAATTGATGAATTGCAAAGTACAAAGAAGAGAACTATTGCCAATTGCTTCATGTTGATACCTTCATGTTTGATGAGATCTGTTCCTCTTGATTGAAAAGTCCTCCAGCGAATCCGGTTTGGCGGCCAGCGCTGGATTGATGCCGCCGGTTCCATTGTCCAGTACCAGCGGTGCGAGGGTATCATTCGTATAAGTCGTCTTACGAAGGAACAGCGGCGACCACGCAAAACGAGGATCGGATGACAACACGAGATTGCGGCAGACGTCTTTCCATGTCCACAGGTTCGCCGCCAGGCGCTTGTCACGCGGTGACATCATTAAGCCGAGTGAAACGGATTTTCCCGCCGGCACGGTGAGCCCGGTGGGAACCGTGCCAATGATTGCCGGCTTGAGTCGCGCTTCGTTCGCGATCTGCCCCAACTGGTGCGACGCCCCGCGGCCGATGCCGGCACCCAGCGATTCCTCATAGTTGCTCTTGGTCTGACTCAGCCCCACCGGAAATATCGCGGCCAGCATGATGAAACCGATTCCGAGAATCATCACGGCGAACAAGAGCTCGGTGAAGGAGAAGCCGCGCGTACGGATTTGCAATTTGCGATTTGAAATTTGCAATTGCGCGGCCAGACTGCACATTTGCAAATTGAAAATTGAAAATTGAAAATCCATTGTGCTCATTCTCCCTTGATCAACGTGCCGTTGTAACGATTCACCAGCACTGGCCGGGCGTTTTCGGCGATCCAGTCCCGCTCTTTGTTGGCTTTGGTCATATCCGCGCCGGTATCCAGTTGAAGCTCGCCGACGAGATTGTTCAACGATTCACTGTTGAAGAAAACCAGCCCGACCTGTCCGACGTTGATCATGTACCGATCACTTGCGTAATACTTTCTGGCGGGCATTTCAGTGCCGATGATGCCTTCCTTTGACAGGTAGTATTCAGGGCGTGCGACTCGTCCACTGCCGTCGAAGATAATGACTGCAGGGATCGGATACTCAGCCTGGCGTAAGACGAGCTTTCTATCACCACCGGCCCCGCGGGCATCGACGCCCGCCGACAGCAGAACGCGGTCCGAGTTGGCAACGACATCGTACAACTGACATGTCTTGAGACTTTCCGCGTAACTAACCTCAGCGAGGTCCTGCTTCCGCCAGACGTCCTGGTTTGATGCTGCTGTCGGAGTTTTGGCGATATTTTCAGCGATGCATACGTAGTAGTCGCCGCCGATTCGCACATAGTCCGCCACCACATATGCCTTGGTGGAAACCCACGGATCCATCTGCTTTTCCTCGATAAATGCCGCCGTCAGTCGGCCGGTGGATTCCTGCGGGTAGATCACCACCCCCCGCCGCTTCTGCACCGCCAGCGCGTCCATTCTCGCTCGCGAGAGCGTCGCGCCGACGACATTCGTTGCAGCGCCGACACTATTGCTGCCGCTCATGAAATTGAACGCCGGCAGAGCAAGGGCCAGGAGCAGGATGATTACGGAAATCGCGACGAGAAGTTCCGTCAACGTGAAGGCTCGGCGGTGAGGATTTGCGAATTGCGATTTGCGATTCGCGATTGAAGGCGATGCGATGCCGGATCGCTGCCGCTTACGATCCAATTGAACATTGAAAATTGAAAATTGAAATTTCATGGCGATCAGTTTTCAAACGAATACAGATTGTCATCGTCGGTCGCGAAGTCGCCGTCCGGACCGGCCGAGACCCAGAACGGTCGGCCGTCCGGAGATTTGCGGATGAAGGAGCCCGTGGTGGAGACTTCGTTCCAGTATTGATTTGGTCCCGACGGCTGTGCCGCCGGACTCGGTGGGACTGCGACGCACTTGAAGGCGCGGGTCTTTCCGCTGTCGACAGTGATCACGCCTTCGCGGACAGAGTTTTGGATGGCCGCCCACGGTTTAACCAGGTCCAGGCCGGCGGTTCCGACAAATGCGATCGGCATGTCCCATGCGTCACGCACCATCACGGGCTTGGCCCAATTCCAGTAAGTTGAAGCCGGGGCGCCAAGCGGTGTTGTCGGCTTGTCGGCTGGGGATGAAGTATGAGCGGTCTTGCATACAAAAATATTCGCGTTTCCGTCAGGCGTGACCGAGTCACCGACCCGATAATCGTACGAGTCGTACCATTTCACGGTAAGCGCTTCCCCCGCGGATGCTGACGAGAAGGATGCAACAGCACTCTTATTTTTTGGAACCCGGCAAAGGATATCCATCATGCTGGGCGTGATGATCAGTGCGGCATATTTATCGGGGATCGGCGTGATGACTTGATCAAACGCGTACACGCCATAGCCGCCAACCCCCGATTTAAGTTTGCCTGCCGAATTTTCGTATTCCGCCTGCATGCCCGCCACGTTCTCCAGCGCGGTCTGGGTCGAGCGGGCCTTCATGTTGTTGCGGATCGCGCGCGTGCCGATCGCGAGCATCGTGACCAGAACTCCGATGATTCCGATGACGATCAACACTTCCAGCAGCGTGAAGCCGGTGTATCGGCGGGTGGTTTGTGGCTGATTCATGGTCACTATTCCTCCGGGGAGCCGGGCACGGGTGCCCGCCTTTTGATTATTCGCGTTGTCCACTGGTTCGAGGGCGCGGCGACGGCTCGTCGGCCCGGGTCTGTTCATAACTATAGAGATTATCTTGTCTTGTGAGATATTTACCATCCGGCCCGGCGGAGAAGACGAACGGACGGTTTTGCGGCGCCATGCCGATCAGCGGGTGCTGGTGCGGCAGGTACCCCACCGTCCGGCCCCAGGCGTCGCGGACCAGCGCGGCATCCGGCATCGCAGTGGTCCCGGCGTCGCCGCCCGATGCTTTACTCCCGGCAAGGGCGTGCCGGAGCGTCTCGCCGAGCAGGCGGTTCCCGTCCAGCAGCATCGTCGATAGCTGCTCTTCATTCACATCACCGGCGGGCATCGTTATTGGCGGAAACGTGCCTGCGGCGCGGCGGTAGTTCGCGATAGCGAGGTCAAGGTCCAGCAACACCGCGCGGGTCAACTGGTCCGCCGAATTAGTCCGGACATACCGGGCGAGGCTGACCATTAGCCCCAGCAGAATGATGATCAGCGCCAGCGTCGTCAAAAGCTCGAGTACGGTGAAGGCGTGACGTCTTGAATCGGTGGCACGGGTTATTATGGCACGGGCGATTGTGGCACGGGCTACTGGCCCGTGTCTTATCAACGGAACACGGGCTCGAAGTCCATGCCACAAGTGCAACAGCGCCCCGATACTCATTTAATGAAGTTCGTCACGTCGTCCATCTTGCCGACCTGCTTTTTGATGATGGCCGGATCGGTGGTGGAGGTGTCGCGAATTCCGTAGAGCCCGTCCGGGCCGCTGGACCACAGAATAAACGGCAACAGAGATGCGGCCTCTTCGGGGGATTGAATTGCGCCGTTGTCGTTAAGATCGCCGAGCGGATAACGCAGGGCACGCAGCTTCTCCTGGGCTGTGGCGGTAGCTTTGGGCATCAGCTTGTTGTCGCCGTAGCGGCTGTCGTACAGCGACCGATTAAACGGCGCATTCCACACATAAAGATTGACCGTGGCGACATTCGGTTTCGACAGGCTCGCGGGGTAATAAAGGATGGCGTTGCCGCTGCGATCCAAGAGTTGCACCGCGTAGGGATCCACGCTGGTATCGATTCCAAATCGGAACGTGTCGGGCGCAAGGTATGGCCCTTTAACATCCCCCTGAAGGGTGTCGGGCGGAACCGTCGACGCAGGAGATGGATTGAGACTGCCGCTACGGAGAATACGACGCGTCCGGAAGCCCGGTCCGTCGTGGCCGTCGAAATTGTCATCGAATGTCGCGTCAGCCAGTTGATCATTGGTCGGGTTAGTGTCTTTTGGATGCTTGGGAAACGGCGCGATCAGTGTCCGCACGAGCAGATCGCTGCCAAACTTGCGCCGCTTAGGATCGACGTTGTCCAAATTATCTTCAGCCAGCCGCGGGTAGTCCTTGAAATCATTGTGATACAACTGCAGCGCTGTCGCGATGGCGTTGAGGTCTGAAGCGATCCGCGCCCGTTTTGCCGCCGTCATCGCTTTATTCGCCGCCGGGAGGAGGATGGAGATCAGCAGCCCGATGATGCCGATGACCACAAGCAACTCGACAAGCGTGAAGCCCCTTCGGTAGTTCGCGCCTGCTCGCTGATTACTAGCGGAAATTGGTGATGTCATCTTTGGTCCCATAGCGGCCGTCCGGACCGGCGCTGATCAGCATGTACTCATCTTTTTTCGCCGGCTCTTTGTGCTGAAGTGTTGAGATCGCGGCGTTGCCGAAATAGGCCTCGTTGCCCGCGGTGAGCTCGCCTTCTGCGGGGAAATCAGTTCGATAGACTTCGCCGACCGCATCCTCACTGGGCGTCGAGCTTGTGTCCGGCCATGGGCGGGCGTTGCCGCCGGCGTATACCGGCATCTGCGCGCCGGTGGTCCTGCTTTTCCATGTGCGGTAATTTGCGTAGGTCTTCTGGATCATCTCAGGGTCATACTGACAGGGATAGACCACTCCGGAATCGGGGGTCGTATTGAAATCTCCATCCGTGAAATCCAGGAACCTCGCTGCCACTGTGCCCACGCGGGGCTTACCCACCGATCCTTTATTCGCGCGCATGTACAAGATCGGCATCGGGCTACTGTATTTATCCAAATACTCAGGAATCCGGCTGTCGCCGACAAACCCGCTATCACCAGCGCCATTCCAAAGCCCGGTGGGGTTACCGGTCTCCAGCGGACTGCGCGTGAGATAGGTCGTCTCAGATTTATCGACCTTCAAAAACGGCTCGGCTCGTCGAAGCTTGAGGGGATTGAGTGCATTCGGGCCGTCGGGATTCTCCGCCGATGCCTTATCGAAATAGACCCTTAAGAAATTCCCCGGAGACGCCGGATCCAAGGTCACCCTAAAGCCGGCAGTCAATCCCAGGTAAAGATTTTCAGAGGATGTCACCTGACCGAGCTGAGTGGGTCCTGCATCATCCTGATATTGCACAACCGCGCCCATAATCTGGAACGGAGCAGTCGTGAGGGTATAAGGCTTTAGGTCAGCCGTCCGTATCGGTCCGGGGTAGGCGGCATACACCGCATAATAATTTTGAAGCCCCGACTCCAGCCTCGCCAACATGTTCCGCGTGGTGGTGGTGGCCGCTTTAACACGAACAGCGTTGACGGCGGGAATGAGAATGCTGATCAGCACCGCGATGATGCCGATCGTGATCAGCAGTTCCACCAGCGTGAACGCTGCTTGTCGGCGATTGCGAGACGCGTTGCGGTGCTTCACCAGATGTTCTCCTCGTTGGTCATAGCGGCCAAGCACAAACTCGACATCGTCCGCTCAGAATTTTGAGGCGGTTTGCGGTCGATGACATCCCGTACGCATCAGCCCTTTTTGTTGTTGCCGCCGGACATGCCCTGGATCAGGCTGATCATGGGCATGAACAGTGCGATGACGATAAAGCCGACGATGCCGCCAAGCACGACGACCATCACCGGCTCGAGAATGCTGATCAGCGAACCGACCAGCACATCGACGTCACTGTCGTAATTGTCGGCCACCTTGATCAGCATCTTGTCCAGATCGCCAGTCTCTTCGCCGACGTCGATCATGTTGACCACGATCGCGTCGCAGACCTTGGTAGACCGCAGCGGGTCGGCCATGGATTCGCCTTCGCGGATCGCGTCATGCACTTTGAGCAGGGCGCGGGCGTAGACCTCGTTGCCACTGGTTTCCTTGGTGATATTGAGCGCGTCCAGGATCGGCACGCCGGCCGCGATGAGTGTGCCGAGCGTGCGGGTGAAACGGGCGATGGACGACTTGCCCATGATCGACCCCAGAATCGGCACCTTCAGTAGCGCGACATCGGAGTAATACCGGCCGCCGTCGCTCATGCGGATTAGCTTCCAGGTGATGATCATTGCGATCGGGCTGAACAGGATCACCGCCCAGCCGTACTGCACCGCCATCCAATAGGAGAAATCGATCAGCACTTGCGTGACGGGTGGGAGTTCGAGGTTGAAATCGCGGAAAATCTCGGCGAATTTTGGGATGACGAAGATCATGATCATCGACACGATCGCGACGGCGATCGTGATGACGACGCCTGGGTAGATCATCGCGCCGATGACCTTCTTCTTCAGCTTGGCGGCTTTTTCCATGAAATCGGCGAGCCTGGCCATGATGATGTCGAGCACGCCGCCCATTTCGCCGGCGTGGATCATGTTGACATAGAGCTTGTCAAACGCCTTGGGGTAGTTGGCCATTGCCTCGGAGAGCGAGCCGCCGCCTTCGACTTCGTCCGCGACGCCGCCGATGATGGCCTTGAACAATCCGGGCTTCTGCTGGCTTTCAAGAATCTGCAGGCTGCGAAGAATGGGCAAACCCGCGTCTTGGAGCGTGGAAAGCTGGCGGGTGAAGGTGACCAGCGCCTTGCGCGACACGCCGCCGATGGCGAACGGGAGCTTTTTCTTCGGCGTGATCGCCTGAATCTCCTCGTCCTGCTTGGATTTCTTCTTAACGCCCTTCTTGGCAGCCTTTTCTTTAACTTTGGTGGGGTAATAGCCTTTGGCGCGGATTTTCTGGATCGCCTCTTCGGACGAACCTGCCTCGACCTCGTCCTTGACCTCCTGGCCGGACGAATTCATTGCTTCAAATGCAAAAATAGCCATAAGACTCCGCCTTCCTGCAACGGCTCGACTTTCAACGGCTCTGGCGAATAATACGCCGTGTCCACCAAGGCGAGTTAAATAACCGGCCCGACTGGTTCATCCGGATCAATTCGTCCCGGATCAACCCGGCGTGGGAATGTCTCCCGAATTTCAGTTCAGGTCAACCTTTAGGCTCCGAACCGTCAGCTTCTACCATCGCTGGTGGTCGATGGACGTAATTCGTATGCCTGACGGCGGTATTTCCTCGACACCTACTCTTCGACGATGGTCTCACGGACCACTTCTTCGATCGTCGTCACGCCGTCGTAAATCCCGAGCAGGCCGCTCTCACGCAGGGTTCGCATGCCGCGCTTCTTGGCGGCGTCGCGAAGCACCTGCGTGCTGGCGCTGTTGATGATCATATCCCTCATCTCGTCGTCGAGCGTCATGATCTCGAAAAGTCCGAGGCGGCCTTTGTAGCCGGTGCTGTTGCAGACTTCGCAACCTTTGCCGATGTAGAACGTCTTGCCTTTCACATCCTCCGGCCGAAGCTCCAACTCCATGAGTTGCTCCTCAGCCGGCTCGTATTCGGTCTTGCAGTTGTTGCAGATCTTGCGGCACAGACGCTGGGCGACGATGCCTTCAATGGTGGCGGTGACCAAAAACGGTTCCATGCCCAGGTCGAGCAGACGCGCGATTGAACTCGGAGCGTCATTCGTGTGCAGCGTGCTGAACACCAAGTGACCGGTGAGCGACGCCTGCACCGCGATCTCGGCGGTTTCCTTATCGCGAATTTCACCGACGAGAATCACGTCGGGATCCTGACGCAGCATCGCGCGCAGGATGCGGGCGAATGTCAGTTCAATGTCCGGTTTGATCTGACACTGGACGATGCCGTCGATGTCGTATTCCACCGGGTCTTCGGCGGTGATCAGCTTGGTGGATGGATCGTTCAATTCGCGTAGCGCCGAGTAGAGCGTCGTGGTTTTACCGCTGCCGGTCGGGCCGGTGACGATGACGATGCCGTTGGGCTTGGTGATGAGCTGGCGGACGCTGCGCAGGTCGTCGTCGCGCAGGCCGACTTTGTCCAGATCGAGCGAGACGTTGGATCGATCCAGAACACGCATCACGACGCTCTCGCCAAACATCGTCGGCAAAACGCTGACACGAAGATCGATCGGCTGATTGTTGACGCTCAGCTCGATGCGCCCGTCCTGCGGAATTCGCCGCTCGGCGATATCCAGATTGGCCATGACCTTGACGCGCGAGCTGATGGCGGGCGCGATGTGCGACGGCGGCGGCATCATCTCGTACAGCACGCCGTCGATTCGATAGCGCATCTTGAATTCGTCTTCGAACGGCTCGAAGTGAATGTCCGACGCTTTGTCCTTGATCGCCTGCATCAGCACGAGGTTGATCAGCTTGCGGACGGGATTGGAATCCGCGGCGTCCTTGAGCGTGTCCAGATCGAGCGATTCGCCGCGATTTTTGAGGTCTTTGAGCGACTCATCGCTGGTGAGTTCCCCGAGCACTTCGCCGAGCGATTCGGCGGCGGCGTTGTAGTGCTTGCCGATGAGCTTGTCGATCTGTTCGGCGTTGCCGATCTTCACGGTGACGCGATAGCCCATCAGCGTCTGCAGATCGTCCACCGCACGGAAATTCTCGTGCGACGCCATGACGACGGTGATCTTCTTGGTGGCTTTATCGAAAGCGACCGGGAGCACCTTGTTAGTGCTGGCGATCTGCGCGGGCACGGCATCGATCGCTTCCTTGGCGATGTTGATGCCCGACAGATCGATCATCTCGTAGCCCTTCTGGGCCGCGAGCGCGATGTTGACATCCATCTCCTTGACGTAGCCAAGGTCGATCAGGATGCGGCCGATGACGCCGCCTTTGCTTTTCTGAAACGTCAGCGCCTCGACCACCTGCTCGCGCGTCACCTTCCCCATCTTGGTGAGCACGCGCCCCAGCGGACGCCCTTTTAACTGTTCAAGCGGCGGCATCCCCCCGGGACCCCCGGGGTTGGGGCTGGCCGGCGTCGGTGGTTTGTTGATAATTTGGCTCATCGTTGCCTCTTCAAAGTCATCTTGCGATTTCAATCTACTTCACTGGGTGTCGCCGACCTGCTCCAATCGCAAATCGCAAATCGGCATTCGCAAATCTCCTACCGCTTCTGATTCATCGCCTGCATGCGCGCCCGATTCGCGGCCGCTGTCGCGGGATCCATCCCACCCGGCTGGGCGGGCTGACCGGGTTTGGCTGGGGGCTGCTGGCCGGGGGCCGCACCGGCTTGCTGCGCGTCCTTCGCCAGCTCTGCGAGCATCTGCGCTTCCTTATCCTGAATATCCACGCCTGCTTTCTGCAACCGATCCACCATCAAGCCAGGCGTGCGGCATTTATCGATAGCTTCTTCAGCACTGATGCGCCCGGCCAGGAAGTGCCCGAAAAGGTTGTCGTCCAGCAACTGCATGCCGTATTTCTTGCCGGTCTGGATGTCTGAGTCGATGCGGAACACCTTGTTTTCGCGGATCAGGTTCTGAATCGACGGCGTGACATACATGAATTCGTACGCCGCCAGACGGCCTTCCTGATCGACCCGCGGGCAAAGCGTTTGCGATAGCACGGCGATCAGATTATTCGCGATCTGAACACGAATCTGCTCCTGCTGATCCGCCGGGAACGAATCGATAATTCGGCTGATGGTCGATGCGGCACCGTTGGTGTGCAGCGTACCGAACACCAGGTGGCCGGTCTCGGCGGCGCTGACGGCGGCGCCGATCGTGATCGTATCGCGCATCTCACCGACCAAAATCACGTCCGGGTCCTGGCGCAGCGCGCGGCGAATGGCTTCGGAAAAGCTCGGACAATCGACGCCGATCTCGCGCTGCACGACGATTGATTTTTTATGCTTGTGATAAAACTCGACCGGATCTTCCATCGTGATGATGTGGCGGTCGAAGTTCTCATTGATCCAGTTGATCATGGCCGCGAGCGTGGTGGACTTGCCCGAGCCGGTTGGCCCGGTCACCAGGAACAGTCCGCGCGGACGCCGGCAAATCTGCTCCGCCATCGCGGGCAGGCCAACCTGCTGGAACGTCAGCAGCTTGTTGGGAATCTGGCGCAGCACCATCGAACAGTTGCCGCGCTGCTTAAAGATCGAAACGCGGAAACGCGCCGCTTCGCCATACGCGATAGCGAAGTCGCCGGAACCGGTTTCCTCGTACTCCTGCTGAATACGCTCGGGCGTGATGGCTTTCATCATCGCGACGGTGTCGTCGGGCTCCAGAGTTTTAGTCTGCAGTTCGCGCAGACCCCCGTGCAGACGAACCGTCGGCGGCTTCCCAACGGCCAGATGCAAGTCCGACGCGCCGCGGCGGACGACGGTTTCTAAAAGGCGATCAATCTGGATAGTTGACATAGTTTTATCTACTACGATTACGTATTAAGGAATTTTGCCTTGCCTAAGCAATAAGCCCATCAACCTGAGCAACCTTCACAATTTCCTCGGCGGTCGTCGTTCCGTTGAGAATCTTCAATCGGCCGTCCATGAGCAGCGATTTCATTCCGCTTGCCAAAGCCGCTTTGCGGATCTTATTCGTCGGAGCGCGCTCGAACGCTAAATTGCGGATTTCGCTGTTCATCTGCATCAGCTCGAAGATGCCCACGCGCCCGCGGAAACCGGTGCCGGAGCAGTGATCGCAGCCGCGGGGTTTATAGAGCGTTTTTCCTGTAAGATCATTCGGACCGATGCCGGCCAACTTAAGCCAATTCAAGTCCGGCTCGCGATCGACCTGCTTGCACTTTGGACACAAAACGCGGATCAGCCGCTGGGCCATGACCGCCTGCAGCGCTGACGCCACCAGGAACGGCTTAACGCCCATGTCGATCAGACGCGTGATCGCACCGGGCGCATCGTTGGTGTGCAGCGTGCTGAACACCAAGTGACCCGTAAGTGCCGCCTGGATCGCGATTTCGGCTACTTCCAGGTCGCGAATTTCACCAACCAGGATGATATTGGGCGCCTGACGCAACATCGCACGCAGCACCGACTTAAACGTGAAGCCGACGTTGTCGCGAATCTGACATTGATTGATGCCGGCGAAGTTATATTCCACCGGGTCCTCGGCCGTGATGATCTTGCGATCTGGTCGGTTGAGGATGTTCAAAGCGCCGTAGAGCGTGGTCGTCTTGCCGCTACCGGTCGGTCCGGTCACAAGAAAGATGCCGTTGGGGCGCTTGATGATTCTTTGGAAGGTACGGAAGTCGTCTTCTTCAAAACCGAGTGCTTCGAGGCCGATACGGACGCTATCGGGACGCAGAATACGTAAGACCATCGATTCCCCGTGCACGGCCGGGAGAGAACTTACGCGGAAATCGATCTGGACGTTGTCCACTTTCAGCTTGATGCGTCCGTCCTGGGGCAGTCGTTTCTCGGCGATATCAATACCCGCCATGATCTTCAAGCGGCTGATCAGCGGGTTTTTCATACGGATCGGGATCTTGTCGCGGACGACGCACTCGCCGTCGATGCGGTAGCGCAGCTGCACACGATCTTTCATCGGCTCAATGTGAATATCGCTCGCCCGGTTACGAACCGCCTCGGCGATCAGCGATTGCACCAGCTTGATGATCGGCGCCTGCGTGGCGTCGGTCATCGCGTCTTCGCCCATGCCGGCGATATCGATGGATTTGTCGATCGAGCGGTCGAGCGATTTATCGAGGGACTTATCCAGCGTCTTGTCCATCGAGTCTTTGAGACGGTCGATGGTGCGATCCATCGTCTTATCGATGGTGTTGGCGGCGGACGAATTGAAGAGATTGTCCAGAATCTGCTTGATGCGGGTCTTGGGTGCAAGAACCGCGCGAATCTCCTTACCCAGCCGGAAACGCAGGATTTCCTGCATCTCAAAATCGAGCGGATCGTGGATCGCCACGCGCACCTTGCCGTGCTCGGTGCCCAGCGGCACGATCACGTATTTTCGCATCAGGTCGTCGGGAATCAGGTTGACGGCATTGGGCGGGATCGCACTTTTCTCCAGATCCACGTATTCCATGTTGTACTGGGCGGCCAGCGCCTTGTAGACGTTGGCTTCGGAGCAGATCTTGAGGTCCACAAGTGCTTCGCCGATCCGCATGCCTTTGGTTTTGGCATGGGCAAGCGCCTTTTCCACTTCCTTGACCTGGCAAACGCCAAGGTCCACCAGTATCTCGCCGAGTTTCTTCTGATTTTTGGCCATTGTGTGCTTAGTTTTAAAGGGTCAGGGCCGGGCTCCGCAGACAACAATTCAACCAGGCGGGAAAACGCCGGGGCAGTTCAACGACGACTTCAAGCAGTGAGTTTACCCCGGCAAGGGGCGACGTAACAAGCTTATTGCGCAGGTAATGCGCCCGCCAGCATATACGTCACGAGCGTCCGTGGGGTTCGATGTGAATTGCGGTGCCGGCGTTCGGAACCGGGACGCCTCTTTCCCCTTCAAGCCGGCCTGCGGATCGGTCGATAACCCCATTGCGCAGAGAGTGCGCCCCGATTGGCCCGCTTGTAAGGAATTTCCGTGGTATTCAACAGCCTGGCGTTTGCAATCTTCCTTCCGACGGTGCTGGTCATCTATTATTGCCTGCATTATCGGGCCCAGACGTTTCTGATCCTGCTGGCGAGCTATTTTTTCTACGGCTGGTGGGATTGGCGTTTCCTGTCGCTGCTGTGGCTGTCAACGGTCGTGGATTACATCGTCGGTCGGCTGCTGGATGACCCCAACGCATTGGATGGCGCCAAACACGCCCCTGAGGACCCTGAACACGCCCCCCCGCCCGCCGAGCCGCGGCCGGAATCGAGCTTTACACGGCTGAACCGGGCCGTGGCGCATCACCGCAAAATCGTGCTGACCGTCTCGGTGATCGCCAATCTCGCGCTGCTGGCGGTTTTCAAATACTTCAATTTTTTCGTCGAAAGCGCCGACGCGGTTCTCCAGCAGCTCGGCTTTCACTCCAGCATCGAAACGCTCTGGATCATATTGCCGGTCGGCATCTCATTTTTCACTTTCCAGAGCATGTCGTACACGATCGACGTTTACCGCGGCAAAATCCGCGCGGTAAAGGACCCGCTGAACTACGCGGTCTTCGTCGCGTACTTCCCGCAGCTGGTCAATGGCCCGATCGAGCGCGCGGACCACATGATCCGCCAGTACGACAACCCGCGCGTCGTCGACCGCGACAAGATCTACAGCGGGCTCATGCTGATGCTGATCGGGTTCTTCAAGAAGATCGCGATCGCCGATTCCGTCGCCCCGCTTGTCGATGAGGCGTTCACGGCTGCGCAATACGGGTCGTGGAGCCTGCTTTATAAAGGCGTCTGCCTCTTTGCGATTCAGATCTATTGCGACTTCTCCGGGTATACCGACATCGCCCGCGGCACAAGCAAGCTACTGGGCATCGAGCTGATGGAAAATTTCCAGCAGCCGTACCTGTCGCGAAACATCACGGAATTTTGGCGGCGCTGGCACATCTCGCTGAGCACGTGGCTGCGCGATTACCTGTATATACCGCTTGGCGGCAGCCGTTACGGGAAATTTAATACGTATCGCAACCTGTTCCTGACCATGCTGCTCGGCGGACTGTGGCACGGCGCCAACAGCACCTTCATCATCTGGGGCGGCCTGCACGGCCTGTACCTGGCGATCCATAAAATGATGCTCGGAGAGAAAAAGCCCGTCGATGAGCCGTGGCGACCGTGGCATATCGTTAAGCTGCTGGTGACGCTGCACCTGGTGCTGCTCGCGTGGATATTCTTCCGGCCCGGACCGGTGCGCGAGAGCTTCGCTTATCTCAAAGGCATTCTGACCCTGCGCGGGGTTGGTGGCGCGAAGTTTCAGTTGTCCGCATTCTCCTTCATGGACGCAGCCACCGTCGCGTTCTTTGCCGGGTTGGTTCTGTTGATTGATATCCCGCAATACCGCCGCAACGACCACCTCGCCATGCTGAAATGGTCTTGGCCGATGCGCGGAGCGGTGATCGCGCTGATGCTGTTGCTGCTCTTGATCATGGGTGAAAACAATGACATCCCGTTCATCTATTTTCAGTTTTGACACGCTCAAAATCCCGCGGGAAATTCCCAAAGCCACACTCTTTGCGCTCGCGCTGGTGGGACTTTCAGAGCTGGGCGTGCGCGCCATGATGGCGTCGGGCAAGCTTGAGGAGGATGTCAGCCTTCGCAAAACCCTCGTCCGCCGAATCGACACAATCACTCAGGAAAAGCCGCCGATCTGGTTTCTGGGCAACAGCACGCTCGATTGGGGCGTGGATGAAAACCTTCTCAGCGAGCTGCTCGGACGCAAAGTGATCAAGCTCGCCCACGGCAGCGCGACGGTCAACGCCTCGGCGGCCATGCTGGATTTCTACATCAGCCAGACCGGACAGAAGCCGGAGCGGGTGGTCGTGACGCTGACCAAGGACGACATCAATCGAAACGGCTTTCGCGCCGAGCGAAGCCAGACCTATCTCGATCTGGCGCGAGACGACAAACTGCCCTTCGCCGAGCCCATCATGCTCCGGCGAGCGCGGGCAAATATTCGCGATGGAGCCGTTGATTCACTTATGGCGCTCAAGGGCAAGCCGCCGCAAGCGACCAAAGTCATCAAAGCCTATGACGGTCGGCCGCTGACCGAGAAGAGCACGCTGGAAATCAGCCTGCTCAAAGACTTCGACTTAGCTACGGACTGGTTCGCCGAACTTAAATCCGCCTGTGCGCGAAATGGTCTGCCGGCGCCCGTTGTCGTACTGATGCCGACAACCGATCAGTATGGCGCGTTCCATGACCAGTTTGTTGGAGAATCCAAGCCCACCTATGAACAGGTGCACGCTCAAATCGTCTCAGCGATTGAGAAGAACGGTCTGATCTGCGTCGACTTCTCCGTCCCGGCGCGCGGGCAGAGTGAATACGCGAAATTCCGCGACCCGTATCACCTGCGTCCGGAAGGCGAAAAATGGTTCACCAGGCAACTGGCTGGCAAACTCACGCCATTACTTCCGGCAACGCAGCCTTCCAATTGAGCGGCCGGGCGGCTTAAGCCGCCCGGTCATGCGGCCTGCGCTTTGCCGTCTTCCGCAAATTCGATTCGCGGAACACTTTCCATCACCACCTGCGTGTGCGGGAACGGAATCTCGATCCCGGCCTGATCCAGCGCCACCTTGACGCGTTCCATATATTCGTATTGCATCGCGTCTTCGTAGCGCTCTTCCTTGATCCAGAAATGCAGCACCAGGTCCACGCTGCTGGCGCCGAGGTTCTTGACGACCACTTCCGGCTCTGGATTCTTCTCGATGCGCCCGTCCGCCGCCACCAGTTGCAGCATGACGCCGCGGGCGCGTTCGATCGACTCCTTGTATGCAATCCCCACCGCCACATTGCAGCGCGTAACCGCATTGGCGCTCTTATTAACCACCTTTTCGCTCAGCATCTTCATATTCGGATAGACGACGATGTCGCCGTCCATGTCCTGCATTCGGGTAGAGCGGAACGTGACGCGTTTGACTTGTCCGAGATGCCCGTCGATCTGTATCCAGTCGCCGACTTCAAACGGTTTGTCCCAGAAAATCATGATGCCGGCGATGAAGTTGCCGATCGTCTCCTGGCTGGCGAATCCGATCGCAAGCCCGATGATCGATACACCCGTCAGCAGCGCCGCGATCTGAATGCCGATCTGGTTGCCCGCGATGATCAACCCGAAGCCCAGGATCGACCATTTCAGCAACATGCCGAGCATGTCGCGGATGCTCTCATCCACCCCGGCCGCTTTCATGCCGCTGACGAGGATCTTTCGGACCATGCGGTAGATGAACCAAAAGATCAGCAGAAGCAGCATTGCCGAGAGGAGTCGCGGGATGAAGCCGAGCGTCCAGGCGATCGCGTCCTGGAGAAATTGCACCCAGTATTCGGGTCGCAATGCATGCTGGATGCTGAATTCACCTTCTCCACTGGTTAGGAGCTGCCAGAAGCTGACATCCGACCGCGTCGCGGCGGGTTGGGTCGCGGCGGGCTGACTCGCAGTAGGTTGACTCGTCGGCGCCGGCGCAGCGGTCGCGCTTGGAGCCGCGTCCAGCGTGGGCGTTTGTGCCAATGCGAGAACCGCCGTCATTCCTACGACCAAAAGCAGTGCAAAAATCCGCGTCGCCATACGCCATCTCCCGAATTACCCGTTGAACCGAAACATCGCTGTCAGAAGAGCCCACAGAACAAACTCGTCAACAAACGCGTCCCACTTAACGACCTCGCGCCCTATACTTCGGGCATGCCGCACCCCACAGCTTCCACGATCGGTGAACTCAAAAAGACCGACTACCGGTATATGTCGGTTAAGGACGAACTCCGTAAGAACTTAATTGTGAAACTCCGCGCCGGGGAGATGATTTTTCCCGGAATACTCGGCTATCGCGACAGCGTCATCCCCCAGGCGATCAACGGCATCCTCGCCAAACATGACATGCTCTTCCTTGGCCTGCGCGAGCAGGCCAAGACGCGAATGCTGCGTTTGCTGCCGACATTGCTGGATGAGTACATCCCGGTGCTGGCGGGCGTGGACATCAATGACGACCCGCTCCAGCCCATGACCATCACCGGCCGCCGGATCGTCGAGGAGCAGGCGGATGCTGCAAAGATCGAGTGGGTCCACCGCAATCTGCGGTATCAGGAAAAGCTCGCGACGCCGGACGTGACGATCGCGGACCTGATTGGTGAAATTGACCTGGTGAAGCACGCCGAAGGGCGCTATCTCAGCGACGAATCGACGATGCATTACGGACTGATCCCGCGCAGCAATCGCGGTCTGTTTGCAATCAATGAGCTGCCCGACCTGGCGCCGCGCATCCAAGTAGGATTGTTTAATGTTCTGGAGGAGCGCGACATCCAGATCCGCGGCTACCCGATCCGGCTGAACCTGGATGTGTGTCTGGTCTTCAGCGCCAACCCCGAGGACTACACTAATCGCGGCCGCATCGTAACACCGCTGAAAGACCGCATCGGGACAGTCGTGCGCACGCACTATCCGGAGACGACGCAGGAGGCGCTGCAGATCGTCAGCGAAAACGCCTGGCTCACCCGCAACGCCGGCCCGAGCCCCAGCGGCGTGAAGGTGCTCGTGCCGCAATTCATTTCAGAGATCGTCGAGGAAGTCGTGCGACTCGCGCGAACTAGCCCGCACGTCAGTCAGGCTTCGGGCGTGAGCGTGCGCACGAGCATCGCCAACGCGGAAACTGTCGTCAGCAACGCCGAGCGCCGCGGAATCCTGAGCGGCGAAGATTATGTCGTCGCCCGAATCTGCGATCTGCAGCACGTAGCCGCCAGCAGTCGCGGGAAGATCGAGATGACGCTTTCGGAAGACGACGGCGGCGAAGACAAGCTCATCCAGTCGCTGATCGGCGAGGCCGTGAAGAATACATTCAACCGGCTCACAAAAGGGCTGCAGTTTGATGGCATCAGTGAAGAATTCAAAGGCAACATCACCTTCCCCGCCGGCGACGAACTGCCGGCCGAGGAGTTTGTGGCAAATATGAAAGCGCTCAAACCGCTCTACCAGAGCGCGACCCAGGTGCGCAAGACGCTGGACCTCGGCGATTCCCCCGGCGCGCTGGCGGCCGCGGGTGAATTCGTGCTCGAAGGCTTGTATGTCAACAATCGTCTGAGCAAGTACAACAGCAAAGGCAAGACGTTCTTTCGGCGTTGACCCGGTGAATCACCTGTTGCTAGAATTCATGCCATGACCATCGAGACGCTTAAAGAGTTGCTCTCTGCCGAGCCGTTTCAGCCGCTTCGGATCATCATGGCCAGCGGCAAGGAATATGACGTGACCAACCCAGGACTGGTTCACATGCAGAAGTCCCAGGCATTTCTGTTCTATCCAAAGTCGGACCGATTTGCGTTGATCCGCTTCAGCCAGATAACGTCAGTCGAAAGCCAGCAGGCGGCGTGATCGAACGTTACCGACGTCTCCAGAATCCACTCGCCTTTTTTCGGAATTTTGATCGCGTGAGTCCATTTTGTGCGCGAGCCCGGGAAGTCAGTCGTTGCGTTTGATCATATGGACCCGGCGGCCGTTGTTGGACCATTCGACGGTGGTCATATACGACTCGATCAGCAAAATCCCGCGGCCGGAACACTTTTCCAGGTTCTCGGGCGCCGTCGGGTCCGGGACGCACGTGCGGTCGAAGCCCGGGCCTTGGTCTTCGATCGTCAGCTCAAGCTGTCGCGGGCTGACGACGGCTTCGATAAAGACCTGCTTATTGGGGTCCAGCTTGTTCCCGTGCTTGATCGCGTTGACCAGCGCCTCTTCCAGCGCGAGCTTGATCGCGAAGATCGAATCGGAGTTAAATTTGTTCTTCGCTACTTCGTCCAGAATCCGCGCCTGCACCTCGCGGCCGCGGCTTGGGTCGGACGGGATGACGAATTTCAGGCTCATGCCGTAACGGGTCTGCTGCACCACCGGTGCCGGCCGACGAGGATCAGGAGAGGATTGACGGTTCGACCCGGACAGACTTACTCCGCTTGCCGCCGCAATATGAGCCGTGGTTTACTTGTCGAAGCTCGCCAGCGCGTCGGGTCGGCTGGTGAAAATCCGGAACAACCGGTCGAGCTTGGTGATGCGGAAGACCTCGAAAATCTGGGGCTTGATGTTCGCCAGTCGGAGCTGGCCGTTGCGCTGCTTGATGCGGTTGTTGGCGTTGATCAGCATGCCCAGTGCGGCGGAGCTGAGGTGGTCCACGGATGTGAAATCCAGCAGCAGCCGCGGCTGGTCGGTGTCATCGATCAGCGAATTCAACGTCGCGCCGATCTCGGCGATGTTGGCTTCGTCGAGGATCTTGTTGTTCGTGAACTCGACGATCCGGACATTTTTCTCGTCAATGATGGAAACCGGAGGTGCCTGTTCGGACATATTCTCGTCCTGCTAATGTCAAAAAAACTCGTTCACGCTCGACAACCCTCAAGCAATATGAAGCGGAATGTTAACCTAACCTGCTGCGAATACGTGTCAAGCGATACGCCGCTGCGGCCATTATACACATCGCTGCCAGCAGAAGCGGGGAAGATAAACTTATGGTCTCAAAGGCCTGCCGATCATGCCCGGAACCGGCGTTTGCAGTTTCCCCGCTCGGGCTCGTTGATGAAGGCATCGCCTGGGGAGGAACGGGATGAATAACCGGACAATTCATCGCTAGCGCGCTTTCACGACTCCGGTAGATCCCCGGATGACACTCGATGCCGCCATCCTCGACGGGCTCGGTGCGGTTCCATTCTTTGCTAAGGTGTCGCGTCGGTTCGGAGGTATACGCCCGAGCGGTGCCGCCGAGGAAGTCGAAGACATCGGTGAAGAAGACCACGAAGTCCGGCCGCATCGCCCACTCGGGAGAATCGATTCCCACCCACAGCTGCCGCGCCGGCCTATCGCGCACCGCAACCAGCACCTGATCGCCGACCCGCACGAGGGATTGCCACCCGTCACCGACGGCCGGGGTGCACCGGGCGTTGATCAGCGCACGGTCCCAATCGACTTCGCGCCCGAGCTTGTGATCAATGTTCACCTCGATCCGCCCGGCGACGGACGCAATTCCGGCGGGCACGATCAGCGCCGGCGCATTAGAGCTTGGCACGCCCGCAGGCACGTCAGCGGGATTGGACGTAATGATCACCTTGTTGGCGTCGCCGCCGGCGGCGCGTTGCCGCGAATAGACGGCGATCATCCGCTCCAAGCCAGCAGGCAACGCCCCGCGCGCTTCCAAACGTGGCCAGACGCCGGATCGCACGAGATACGCGTGATTGTCCGCCGCGATGTCATCTTTGACCACCAGCTGCGCGTGCACGCTGGCGCCCAGCGTTTTCAAGTCCATGAAATAATCCTGCAAACCCCCGCGCAGCGGCAACTCAACCGATTGCTCGACATCGTCAACCCGCAGCACGGCGTGTCGGATATCCGTGCCATTCCACACGCGGATCATGGCTTTGGGCTTCTCGGTATCGCTTACCGTAAACCGCTCGATGCCTGCGTTGGCGATCAACGTCTGCGGCGCGATCACGGTGACGCGCGGGTCGGCGAGTTGGAGCTGCTGGCCGGTGATGACCAAAATCTGTTGATCGGTGCGCGCCAATTCAGCGGCGACCATCTGGTGCAGCGCCGGGGCCGTGTCGATCGCGATGGGCTTAATCGATCGAAGATCAGTGATGCAATCGCTAAGGTCCGTCGATTTCATCGATCGATCCGGCACGTTCACCAGATCGATCGGTGTGAGAACACCATTGGACGCAAAGGCACGGACTTGCTCCCATATTTTATCGGGGTCGCGATTAAGGGCCGTGGTTGTTGCCAGGCCTCGATCGACGATCAGCGTGATTCGCCGCCCGCGCAACGGATCACGATACCCCAACCCCGCCGCTGCGAGGATCGCCAGCAGCATCGCCAGCAGCAGCAACAAAAACGCAAGCGGCGGGCGCTTGATGCCGCGCCGCACCGCTTGCGTTGGGTCGTTCGCGTCCCAGAACTGGGTCGTCGGGACACGCGCGAATTGCGCCCGTGCGAACAACAACCACAGCGCCAGCATGCCCCACGGAACCAACAGCCAAAGCCAGATCGGTGTCGTGAAAAGCATGCCGAGATCGTCCTGCGCGAAAGACTATTGATTCGCCAGGATTTCCTTCACTTCAGGGGTTTCAAGATTGTCCTTGGTGATCAATACGCAGCCGGTATCGACCATCGGCGGGACGGTGACGCCATCGAGCTTCTGAATCAGCGTCTTAACGCCGAGATAGCCCATCTTTTTCGGATTCTGGGCGACCAGTGCGTGAATCTCGCCCGCACGCAGCGCTTCCAGCAACGGCGGCGATGCGTCGAAACCGATGAACTTAATCTTGCCGGCGAGCTTCAACTGCTTCAGCGCCAGCAGCATCCCATAGGTGCTCGATTCGTTCGGGCAATAGACCGCGTCGGCCTCTTTCAGCTTGTCGCCAAGATTCAATGCCGCCGTCTGCGCCTCGGCGCTGGTGGCGCCGCTGTATTTGTTGTCAACCAGGTACGTCATCTCTTTACCCTTGGTGGCATCCACGAATCCCTCCTCGCGCTGCTGCGTGCTGGCGGAGCCTTCGAGATAGCGGAGCAGGACGAGCTTGGCTTTGCCGCCGGTGAGACGGACCATCTCGTCGCCGGCCAGCTTGCCGCCGGCTTTGTTGTCGGTAGCGACGAGGCTGGCGAAATCCTTGCCCGCCTCACCCGACAGGCTGGAATCGATGATGACCACAGGAATGTTCTTCGCACCCGCGGCCTGCACCGGCTTCAGCAGCGCGTTCTGATCCAGCGGCGCCAGCACGATGCCGCTGACGCCTTGAGTGAGGAACGATTCGACGACCTGGATCTGCTGGGCGCGATCGTCTTCCTTCAGCGGACCTTTCCAGATCATCTCCACGCCCGCTTCCTTTGCGGCGTCGCGAGCGCCGGCTTCGACGGTGCGCCAGAAGATGTGGGTCGTCCCCTTGGGGATCACCGCGATCTTGCGTACTTCTTTTTTCGCTTCCCCCGGCGCGGCGGTCGATTGATCCGCCTTGTCGCAACCGGAGAAAAGGACCATCGATGCGATTGCCGATACGATCAGATGCTTCACAAGACCTCCTGCTATATGAGATTGAGTAATCCGCCTGTTCGACCTACTTTAACGCAGCGATCGAGGAACAGGAAATGCCGCGCCGATGCGATCCCGGGGTGCGATACTGCGGCAGAGGTGCTACAGAAATCGGAACTGAACCCCACCGCACCGGGTGATCGCCTACAATATTGGAAGTCGGGAAGGGCTGTCCCAACCCGAGTGCATCTTTTTCTTTTGGAGGCTTCTATGAAGCGAAGTGTAATTTGTGCGGCCGCTCTGGCGGGTTTGCTGGCGATTGGTTGTGACGACGAGAAGGAAGCCGCCACCCCGGCGCTGGACAAGGCCGCCGAGAAGACCGGCGATCAGGCGTCCAAGGCGATGAACAAAGTCTCCGACGCCGCCAAGGACGGCACCGACGTCATGAAGGACGCCGCTACCAATTCCGCCGACGCGGTGCAGAAGACGATCGACGATCTGATCGCCAAGACCAAGACCGCGGTTGAGGAAAAGAAATTCACCGAGGCCGAGGGCTACATCAAGCAGATCCAGGAATGGAAATCCAAGCTCCCCGCCGAGGCCCAGGCGCGCGTGGACACCGCACTTGCCGAAGTGACCAAGCTGGTCGCCGCCGGCAAGTCGCTGATGCCGCCCGCCGCGCACTGATGGTCGCTCTCTGACCGCCGCCCACTGATTGGTCAGCGGTGATTGGTCAGCAGTGATTGGTCACCAGGTGGTTTTGATTTTTGATCCCGTTCGTGCGAGAACCGATTCGCGCGAGCGGGATCAATTGATTTACGGGTCGCATGAATGATGTGTCGCAGGGTGATGTGTCGCAAAAGGAGAATCGCATGAAGCTGGTGAAAGAGTTTCGGGAATTCATCATCCGGGGCAATGCGATCGACCTCGCGGTCGGCATCATCATCGGCGCGGCGTTCGGGGCGGTGGTCAATTCGCTGGTCAACGACGTCATCATGCCCCCGATCGGCGCCGCCATGGGCGGGATCAACTTCGCCGAGAAAGGCATTCAACTCGTCGGCACCGTCAAAGCCGGCGAAAAGCACCCCATCACCGGGCTCGTTGTGCCTGCCGAAGTGAAGCCGGTCATCCTCGCGTACGGCAAATTCATCAACGCGATCATCGCGCTGGTAATCCAGGGCTTTGCGATCTTCCTGGTCGTCAAGATGATCAACACCGCCCGCGCCCGCTTCGAGCGGCAAAAAGAGATCGAAGCCGCCGCCCCGCCGGTGCCGCCGGCGGAGGTGCAGCTGCTGGCCGAGATTCGCGATGTGCTGAAGGGACGGGCGCAAGTCGAGGGAGCACGGAATCTGGAAGAAGGCAGGAGTCAGTAGTCAGAGATCAGACTTCTGGTTTGTTTGATTCACGCCGCGATCCTCAACGGGACGGCAGCCGACGGCGAGCCGTCGAGCCCGACTTCGGCGAACTGACGCACAAGGTCGTACTTCCCTGCTGATTCCAATGCGTATCCGCCATCGTTCACTTGTTCCAGATATCGATCGCGAAGCTCACGCGCCGCTGCTACAAACTTCGGATCAAACGTCGCCTTCTTCCGCGGCTCTTTCTTCGGCTTCTCCTTGATCGCCGGGACAATCTTTGAAGCGAAGCCCCTGAACCCGCATTGCGCGCTCAGGCTGGGCGGTATCTTTGGCTTAACCGCGTGCTGCCGTTTGCCCGGTAATTGCTTCTTCTCTCCACTTTCCACTTTCAACACTTCACTTTGCCCCGGCAGCACAATCGGCTTGACCTCGCGCCACCGCACCCCAGGCGGAATCGGGAACACCAGCCGATCCGCGCGCAGCGCTCCCTGATCCGTCTTCGATGGAAACCACCAATTGCAATGATCGTCTTTCCCGCGAATCTTCTTCTGCCAGAAGATATGGACCCGCGCCGCGCCGTTCTTCCCGCGCGTCTCCGATCCATTGCGATACGCAAGCGGCACAAACCCCATCGATTCCCAGAACCGGTTCGCTTCCAAATCCTGCGCACACCAGCAACAATAGAGACGACAACCATATGCACTACGATCGAACTGCGCTTTCAATAACGCAGCCCCGATGAATCCCCGCTGTCTGGCTTCCTTCACCACCAGGTGATAGACGATCCCCACGTCATCGCGCTTAAAATAGCGATCCTGCCCGATGAGATATCCCAGCTTTTCGCCGGCGGATTCCGCGATGATCATCTGCCCGAGATTGATCTTCCCCTTAAGCATCTCCATCGACGAAAACCCCAGATTCTTCCGGTACTTCTTCTGCAACTCATCAACAAACGGCAGATCATCCATCGTCGCAGCACGAATATTGATTGGCGCGCGCGGCGCGGGAACCGGGATCGGCAAGTTTGTTTGAATCATTGATGACATGATGCACTCACTTGATTCTTTTACCGCAGAGAACGCAGAGAACGCAGAGAAGAATTTATTCGTGCGCGAAGCCGCGAAGAGACGAAGATTCACGAAGAATTCTTCTATTGTAATTTAATCAGACATCTTCCTTCGCGCACCTTCGCTCCTTCGTCCCTTCGCGCACGTATTCGCCGCATTTCCCGCATTCTCCGCGCTCTCTGCGTCTCTGCGTAAGTCTTTCAAGGAAACGGCAACACCAAATCCACAACCCCCGCCCACGCGCCGCCGTCGCGAGCCACGATTCCCGTCGCTGCCGTCGCGTCGAGGTGGATGTAATCTCCCGCGTACGCGCCGGTGCTCACCAGCTGCACTTCAATCGTATCGGCAGCCATGAAAATCACTCCGCCGGTGCCGAGGTATTGCTGATTGTTGTCAACGGGATCGAACACCTGCACCTGCGTGCCATTGAACGCGGTGTAGTCGATCGCGCGGTCAAACGTCAGCGTGATCGTCAGATCGACTTCGCTGTAGACGGCCGCGACAAGCGTAAGCGGCGCGGGAGGCGCGTGCGTGGCGGCATTGCCGATCGATTTTCCACGTCGGGGCTTTTTAGGGGGAGGAATAACGAGCATGGCGAACTCCGTTCGAAGCGATGAGTGGTGAGCAACGAGCGATGAGTGGAACGCAACTCATCGCTCGTGGCTCGATACTTTCCACTGGTTCAAGCTGCCATCGACACACCGCCGCCTTGCACGTTGGTGCTGACGGGGTCTGTGTTCGGCGAGGACTGCTTCCTGTTATTAAACCAGAACGCAGTGAACCAGACCTTCGCGCCCGGGGCGGTTCCATCGGGCAGGACGATGTCCACGACATTCTTGCTGGCGTTCCCCTGGAACGTCCAGCCGGCGATTCCGTCGGGATA
>JACMML010000380.1 GCA_014379105.1 Phycisphaerae bacterium | reverse complement strand
GGGTCGTCGAGGCACAGCGCCGGCTGGGCCTTCCACTCTATGGTTTGCGGGGCATTCGCAGCGCGTTTGTCGCCAGCACTTACGTCAACCGCGCAGAGTTTGCGACGCTTATCGCGTCACGGGATATCAAATCCGAATTTCCCGGCGTTCGCGGCTTCACGTTTGTGGAACGCGTGCGCCGTGAGAATCTACAGCCGTTCATCGACTTGCAGCGCCGCGACGGCGCTCCTTCATTCGACGTGTGGTCCGATGGCGGCGGTGCCGATTTATTTGTGCTGAAATTCGCCGAGCCGCTGGAGCCGAATCGATTGGTGATCGGCTTTGATGCCGGCTCTGACCCCGCTCGGCGCGCAGCGGCCGAGCATGCGATATTGACCGGCGAGCCGATCGCAACAGGCCGGGTCGCGCTAAAGCAGCTCCATCCTGGGCAGGCGGCATTCGTCTATATCTTGCCGATCTACAAACCCGGTGAGTCGCTTCAGACACCCGAGGCGCGCATGAATGCACTGATCGGTCTGATTTGCGCCCCGGTAGTGGTCGGCGAAGCGCTGGCGGGACTGACGGCCGCCGCCGAAGGAACGCTCGACATCGACGTCTATGACGGCAGGGACGCCAAGGCCGAGAACCTTCTGGTTCGCGTTGACGGTGAAACGTCGCGCGATGCCGACCATCACGCGGGTGCGTCAATTGAAAGACCGACCTATCGCGATGTCAGACAGATCAGCGTTGGCGGTCGCACGTGGTTGCTCCGAATCGCGACTACGCCGAAATTTGCGGCCGGCATCGACCGCAGCACGCCGCTGTTGATCGGTATCAGCGGGATCCTCCTCACCGGCATGCTCGCCGCTGTGATCTGGTCGTTCGGGCACTCGCGGGCCCGCGCCTTGGCGCTGGCGCGCGAGATTACGCGGGACCTCGCACTCGCGAAGGACCGCGCCGAGGCGGCGGCGGAAATGCTGCGTCGCACCGGCGAAATGGCGCGTGTTGGCGGGTGGGAGCTCGACACCCAGAATCAGGAGCTGACCTGGTCTGACGAAGTTTATCGCATCCACGAGGTCGAGCCGGGAACGCGCGTCGAGGTAGCCAGCGCGATCAATTTCTACCCGCCACCCGGGCGCGAGCGGATCACCCAGGCTGTCGCTGAGGGAATTGAGACAGGTGCGCCATGGGACGTTGAGTTGCCACTGGTCACAGCCAAGGGGCGCCGGCTATGGGTCCGCGCTCAAGGCGAGGCCGTGCGCCGCGACGGGGCCGTCATCAAACTGTGCGGCGCGTTTCAGGACGTCACCGAATATCACTTGGCGCGCGAAGAACTGGCGCGTCGCGCCGCCGAGATGGAAGTCCTGCGCAACGCCGCCGAGGCGGCGAGTCGGGCAAAGAGCGAGTTCCTCGCGAACATGAGCCACGAGATTCGCACGCCGCTCACCGCCATCCTCGGTTATTCTGATCTGCTGCGCTCCGATGCCGACCTGCGCCGCGCTTGTCCCGGCCGCGTGCAGACGCTGGACACCATTCATGATGCCGGCCAGCACCTGCTGACGGTGATCAATGACATTCTCGATCTATCCAAAATCGAGGCCGGCCGAATGACGGTTGAATCGATCCAGACTTCGCTGGTGAGCCTGCTCGGCGAGATCGATCGCTACATCCGGCCGCGCGCGGGGGAGAAGGGCGTCGAGCTGGACTTCAGGCTTTCAACCCCGATTCCCTCCAACGTATTAAGCGATCCGACGCGTCTGCGGCAGATCCTGATGAACCTCGCCGGCAACGCCGCGAAATTCACAGACGCCGGGAGAATCACGCTTTCGGTTGCGGTTGAAAAACGCGGTGCGACCAAAAATCTGGTGATTGCCGTTGAAGACACCGGCCCGGGTATGACTCCCGAGCAGGCCGGCAAGTTGTTCGTGGCGTTTAGCCAGGGTGACGCGACGGTCACGCGCGAGCACGGCGGAACGGGGCTGGGACTGATTATCAGCCGACGTCTGGCGCGCCTGATGGGCGGCGACGTTCATCTCGCGTGGAGCGAGGCGGGTCGGGGTTCGTGTTTCAAGCTCACGCTGCCGCTGCTGGTTCCCGCGGGTTCGGTGGATGTAATATCGCTCGGCACCGCGACCCACTCGCGCTCGGTTGACCCGCAGCACGCCGAGCCGACATTGGCCGGACGAATCCTGCTTGCCGAAGACGGCCGCGACAACCAGTTGCTGATATCGGTCTATCTGAAGCGCGCCGGTGCAGAGGTTGATCTTGCCGAAGATGGCCGCGTCGCGCTGGAGATGATCGACCGCGCCGAGGCGTCCGGGCGTCCATACGATCTTCTGATCTCCGACATGCAGATGCCCGAAATCGACGGCTATACGCTGGCAACCATGCTCCGCGAGCGCGGGACGCAGATTCCGATCATCGCGCTGACTGCCCACGCGATGGCGGAGGATCGAAAGAAGTGTCTGGACGCCGGGTGCGATGATTACGCGTCCAAGCCCATTGAACGAAGCAACTTCCTGCAGACCTGCGCTCGCTGGCTGGGTCAATCCCCAAATGCTGGTGGATCGATCGCGGCATAGCGGCGAACCCGTCCTGCAGGTCAGATCCACGCCGCTTCTCAACGAATCATTCCGTCAGTCGTAGCACTTTTGTTCAACATGCAAGGAATTCGTATGCGCGGATGTGGATTGCTGATGATTGGCTGCATTGTCGCCGGACTCGGGCTTTCCGCCGAGGCACAGGAACCGCGGCGAGCGTTTACGCCCGGGCAGGTGTGGGCCGCGACAGACGGCGAGCACATCAACGCCCACGGCGGGGGAATCATCTACCGTGACGGCACCTACTACTGGTACGGCGAAAACCGCGCCGCGCGTACGCCCGGCGGCCCCCGCGTCGCGTCTCCCGGCGTGCAGTGCTACAGCTCCACCGATTTGTTCAACTGGAAGAATGAAGGCGTGGTGATGAAGGTGATCGAGGACAACCCGAATCACGACATCACCCGCGGCTGCAACATCGAGCGGCCGAAGGTGGTGTTTAATCAGAAGACAAAGAAGTACGTGATGTGGTTTCATCTCGAGCTGCGCGGCCAGGGGTACTCAGCCGCGCGTTCCGGCCTCGCAACCGCCGACTCACCGACCGGGCCGTTCACGTTCGTCCGTTCGCTGCGACCGAACGCGGGGATCTGGTCGATCGAGTTCCCCGAATCATCGCGCACGCCAGTCACCGCCGCCGAGGCGAAGGAATTGCTGCAGGGGCAGAACTTCCGTCCCGGTCTTGCGGCCGGCGTCTATGCGCGGCGCGATTTCGCCGGCGGACAGATGGCGCGAGATATGACGCTCTATGTCGATGACGACGGCAAGGGATATCTCGTTGCCTCCGCGGAAGAAAATTACACGCTCAACATCCACGAACTGACCGACGACTATCTCGATTTCACCGGCAAGTGGACGCGTGTCGCGCCCGGCGGACACAACGAGGCGCCGGCAATCCTCAAGCACAACGGCAAATACCACATGCTCGCCAGCGGCTGCACCGGCTGGGCGCCGAACCCGGCGCGCGTGCTGCAGGCCGACAGCATCTGGGGACCATGGAAAAACGTCGGCAACCCGTGCGCCGGAACCAATCCGCAAAACAACCTCGGCCCGGAGAAAACCTTCGGCGGGCAGAGCACGTGCATCTTCCAGGTCGCCGGGAAACCCGGCGCGTACATCGCAATGTTTGACGAGTGGCGTCCACGCGACCTGCGCAACAGCGGGCACATCTGGCTGCCCGTGAAGTTTGACGGCGACCGCATGGTGATTGATTGGACGGACAAGTGGGATTTGAGTGTGTTTGATAAATAGACTGAGATCGAGACCGAGACCGAAGCGCGCCTTGTTCCCTCTCCCTCCGGGAGAGGGCTAGGGTGAGGGGGCTTAGTCCATTTCAAGCGTCTTGAATCGTCCAAGCCCCCTCACCCCAACCCTCTCCCGGAGGGAGAGGGAGCTGAGGCGCAATTCGCCTATAATTTAAACTATGCAACTAACCGGAATCCATCACCTCACCGCAGTCACCGCTAACGCGGCGGAGAATTTCGCCTTCTATACCCGCACGCTTGGGATGCGGCTGGTAAAGAAAACAGTCAACCAGGACGACGTCTCGGCCTATCACTTGTTCTACGCCGACGGCCTGGGATCGCCGGGAACCGATCTCACATTTTTTGACTGGCCATCCCGTCCGGCGCGGCGCGGAGGTGGCAGCATTGTTCGCACCGGGCTGCGCGTCGATGCACAGAGCCTGGATTATTGGCTGAAACGGTTTGACCTCCTCGGCGTCGCGCATGGCGCTATTACCGAAATGGACGGCCGTGCATCAATCGATTTTCAAGACGGCGAAGGTCAGCGCCTGCGGCTTGTTGCCGACGATAACCAACACGCGTCCCACCCGTGGGACAAGAGCCCGCTACCGGCCGAGCACCAGATTCGCGGGCTCGGGCCAATCACGATCAGCCTGTCCGATCTGACCAAGACCGAGTTTCTGCTGACCGAGCTGATGGGAATGCGCCGCGTCCGCGAATACCAGGCCGCCGCGACGGACGGCAGCGATGCGCGATCGGCATTTCATGTATTTGAAATGGGCACCGGCGGCCCGGCCGCGGAATTGCACGTGGCTGTGGAGCCGAAACTTCCCCGCGGCGTTGCGGGCGCGGGAGGTGTGCATCACGTCGCGTTCCGCGTGCCGACATTCGCCGAGTATGACCAGTGGGCGAAGCGATTGCAGGATTTCAATATCCCCTCGAGCGGGCCGATCGATCGGTTCTATTTTCGCAGTCTCTATTTCCGTGAGCCCAATGGCGTACTGTTCGAACTCGCCACCGACGGCCCGGGCTTCCACGCCGATGAACCAATCGACCAACTCGGCCAAACGCTCGCGCTGCCGCCATTCCTTGAGGGCCGCCGCAAGGAAATCGAGGCGGGGTTAAAACCGCTTGAGACCGTTGCGTGAGCGAGGGTCGAATGGGCCGCAGATTACGCGGATTGCGCAGATGAACGCAAATAAAGAGTCATATTTTTTAATCTGCATCATCTGCGCAATCTGTGAAATCAGCGGCCTATTTTACTTCGCTTATTTGATGTCTCTGATCCACGCGCCGCTTGGCGCGACGGCGTTGCAGTGGGGGCAGCCGGTTTCGGGGAATGTTTTGCCGCAACGGGGACACTGGAATTTGGCATCGAACGTATCGAAGCGTTGGCCGCAGTTGTCACAGCCCCAGATGGGCAGGCTTGGGGGATTCTGGTGGCAATTGGGGCAGACGAATTCCGAATGAAGCGGCACGACTGCTTTTCGCGATTGCTGAAATCCCGCCCAACTGCTCATCCCCGCAAACGCGGCCATCAGGATGATCCAGGGTTCCCAGACCGAGATCGCCCAGATCAGCCCGGCTGCCGCGCCCGCCAAGCCGATTACGGACGCCACCTTCAGGCTCTTCTGCGGGCCGACGACAAACCACAGCAGCGCACGGAGGATTTGCCCGCCGTCGAGCGGATAGATCGGCAGCATGTTGAAGACCAGCAGCGCGATGTTAATGAATGCGAGCATGGACAGAAAATTCGATAAGCTACTTTCCTGATCGGAATACGCCCCCGCCAGCAGGTATAGAGGCACGACGAGCACCAGATTCACCAGCGGACCGGCCGCAATTGACCAGAGCATCGGCCCGGGGCGCGGCGGCGGCTGGACATACGCAACCCCGCCCAGTGGCCAGAGCATGATCCGATCCGCGCGTCCGCCGACCGAGAGACACGCCAGCGCGTGCCCGAATTCGTGCATCAGCACGATGCAGAATAACGCCACATACTCCGCCGCACTCCACAGGACCGAATCGTACGCGCCGTTCCGCACCTTAATCTGGTAGAACGCCACCAGCAGCCACGACCAATGGAGGAACACGCGGATTCCCCAGAGACGGAAGAGTTGAATACTGCCTGGCATGGTCGTTGATCCGGCTAATGAACCCGCTAGTGAACTTGGGCAGGGAACCACTTCGGGGTTAGGCGCTCGGAGTTTGAAGTAAAATCGGGGAGTTGTAAATGATGCGTCAATTTGACATTAAGTCATCATTACGCCACAGTTTGGAGCTTTGGGAAATGCAACAATTACTTCTCTCGGGAGATATCCGTGCTGCTGACGAAACATGAGGGCGAGACATTCGTAAACCAGACCGTCTACATCAGCGGTCAGGCATTCATTAACTGCACATTCACGGCCTGTACGCTGGTGCTTCGCGAGACGGTGTATCATCTCGATCGCTGCACGTTCGAGCGCTGCAACTGGCACGTTGACTGGGTGCTCTTGTGGGGCAGCCCTGAGTCAGTGCGCGAGATCAAGGCGTTGATCGCCATGATCGAGCAGGCACAGGCGCAGTTGCCCGAGCAGCCGCCGGGTCATCCGACCGGCGAGTAATCGCCAAGCGAGTTGTCGCACGGTGAGTGATCCTTGGGACTGGTCCCTGGGAGCGATCCTTGGCGAGCGGAGCGGGAATGGAACTGACTACCGGAGATTGGCGTGCTTTGTCGCCGACTGGTCTGGGTCTCCATCCTCTTCCTGCTGGCACGCCCAGCGGGCGCGCGGCTTGTCGCTGATCAACTTCTGCTTATCGCGAATAAGAACTTTCCCGAATCGGTCGAACTCGCCCGATATTACGCGGCCGCGCGCCAGGTGCCGGCGTCGCAAATCCTGGAGCTGGATTTACCGCGCGGCGAGGACCTGCTGCCGGATCAATACCAGTCGCGACTGGCGACGCCTGTGCGCTCGTATCTGGAGTCGCGCCAGGGATCGGGGATTCAGTGCATCGTGCTTTTTTACGGCGTGCCGCTGCACGTCGGCGCCGACATATCCACGCCGGCCGATCGTGCCGAGCTGGCGATGCTGAACCGGGCTGTCGAGGAGCTCGATCGCCGCACCGCCGGCATCGCGCAATCGGCCGAGGCGCTGCTGAAGCAGCTGGGGCTTGAGCCCAAGCCCCACTCGGGCGTTGGCAGCGGGGCGGCGCGGGTGCGCGTCGAGACCGCCGCGCTGCAGGTGCAGGAATGGGCGCAGCAGTCGAATGATCGTGTCAAACAGCAGTTGATCCTTGATGAGATGGTCAAGGTGCAGGCGCAGATCGCCGCAGTCGGCACGGACGTGCTGACTCAAGCGGCAGGGGGCACCTCGGTCGGCACCAGCCCACCATCCGCCGCGCCACGCATAACGGGTGGCCCGGCTTCCACAAGCCCCGCGGCCGATGCGCCACTGACCCCGCGAGACGCCCGCGCCCTGCTCGCCAAGCCGCGCGACCGCCACGCCCGCGAGCAGGTCCGCAACTATGTGGCAGCTAACAACGGCGGATTCATTCTCTGGCAGATTCTAACCCAGCAGATCGAATGGCTGTCGTCGGATCAGTCTGATGCATCGGTGGACAGCGAACTGTCGCTCGTTCGCGACGTCGATTTCCCCCGCGGCATGTACCGCGAGAACGCGCTGCATCTACAAAACGCCGAGAAACGCACCCGCCAGATCATGGTCGCACGGATCGACGCGCCGCTACCGGCGATCGCCAAAAGGATCATTGATGATTCGATCGCTGTCGAGCAGAGCGGTCTGAGCGGATCGGTGGTGTTTGATTGCCGGGGATTGCCCGCGACCACCAACGGCAAACCCGATGCCTACGGCTGGTATGACGAGTTGATGCGCACCACTTCCAAGGTGATCGCCGAAAAAACGTCGCTCCACGTCGTCACCGATAATCAGGCCCAAGTGATCCTGCCCAAGACGGTGAAGGATGTGGCGTTGTATCTCGGCTGGTACAGCCTGCAGAATTACATCCCGGGTTGCAGCTTTAATCGTGGCGCGGTGGGGTATCACGTGGCTTCGCTGGAATTAACGCATATGCGTAACGCGCTGAGCAAAGAATGGGTGCCCAATATGCTCAAAGACGGCATCTGTGCCACGCTGGGCGCCGTTTCCGAGCCGTATCTCCACTCGTTCCCAAGGCCGGATGAGTTTTTCCCCATCCTGCTGACTGGCGAGTGGACGCTCGCCGAGACGTATTGGATGTCGTGCCCGCTGGTGAGCTGGAAGATAGTCCTGATCGGCGACCCGCTCTATCGCCCGTACGCGGCCAAACCGGGCATGAACAAGGACGTTTTGCCGGCGCCGATGCGGGCGGCGATCCAGAAGATTGAAGCCCGGGCGGCATCTGGCCGATAACATCGACCGGAGCGCACTGTTTATGGCAACCCAAATCATGTGTCCTAACCTTCGATGCCGCAAGGTGTTATCCATACCAGACGACGTGCGTGGCAAGGTCGTGAAGTGCCAGCACTGCCAAGGATTGCTCAAAGTTCCTGAGATGAAGGTCGAAAGCGGCAAGAAGTAGCCGATCCCGATTTCAGTCACTTGGTCGCACCACTGGCAATGCCTTGCCGTAACAGCGCTGCTTTTGCTATTCTCGGGCCGAACCAACGCCCATGAGGATCGCGCTTAGCTCCTAAATGTTTGACAAATATCAGGTCGGTTCGGTGTTCGACGAGATGTTTGTCTCGCCGGGGAGTCCGCGCAGGCACTATTCCCCGGTAGCCCAGCGACTCAAGGAGATGGATCTCGACGAGTTCGAGCGCCGCCGCCGCATGGCGGACATTCTGTTCCGCAATCAGGGGATCACTTTCACCGTCTACGGCGATAAGCGCGGCGTGGAAAAGATCTTCCCGTTCGACTTGGTCCCGCGCATCATCCCCGCCGACGAGTGGGCGGTGCTCGAGCAGGGGCTGGTGCAGCGCATCACAGCGCTCAATCTGTTCTGCCAGGACATCTATCACGAGCAGCGTATTCTGCGTGAGGGTTTGATCGAGCCGGAATTGATCTACGGCGCCAAGATGTTCCGCCGCGAGATGTTTGGCGTGAACGTGCCGCGGAACATTTACGTGCACATCTGCGGCACAGACCTGGTACGCGGCGGCGACGGAAAATACTACGTCCTTGAAGACAACGGCCGCACGCCGTCGGGCGTCTCGTACGTGCTTGAGAACCGCCAGGTGATGAAGCGCGTGCTCCCAAACATGTTTGACGAGTACCGCGTGCGCGCGATCGAGGATTATCCGTACAACCTCCTGCAGACGATGCGCCACGTCGCGCCGTATCAGGGGAGCGAACCGACTTGCGTGATCCTCACGCCGGGCATCTATAACAGCGCCTACTTCGAGCATACGTTTCTGGCGCGCCAAATGGGCGTTGATCTTGTCGAAGGGCAGGATCTGGTTGTCGAAAACGGCTTCGTCTACATGCGCACCACGGCCGGGCTTCGGCGCGTGGACGTGATCTATCGTCGCCTGGACGACGACTTCATCGACCCGCTCTGTTTCCGCCAGGATAGCATGCTCGGGGTGGCGGGGCTGATGAACGCATATCGCTGCGGCAATGTCGCGTTGGTCAACGCCGTCGGCACCGGCGTGGCCGACGACAAGGCGATCTATCCGTTTGTCCCGGCGATGATCCGGTTCTATCTCGGTCAGGAGCCGATCCTTGAAAACGTGCCCACCTATCTGTGCGCTCGGCCGAGTGAGCTTAAATACGTGCTGGAGAATCTGGACAAGCTGGTCGTAAAATCCACCAACGAGTCCGGCGGATACGGCATGCTGATGGGACACCAGGCCACCCGGGACGAGCGCGCGATCTTCGCCGAAAAGATCAAGGACGATCCGCGCGATTACATCGCCCAGCCGATCGTCGAGCTATCGCAGCACCCGAGCTTCTGCGATGGGACCAATGTCATCTCCGGCGACGGCACGCCCCAGTTCGAGGGTCGGCGCATCGACCTGCGGCCTTACATTCTCTACGGCGAAAAAGTCGTCGTCATGCCCGGCGGGCTGACGCGCGTGGCACTGCGGCGCGGTAGCCTTGTCGTCAATAGTTCTCAAGGCGGCGGCAGTAAAGACACCTGGGTGCTCGAAGAGGAGGATCAGACATGAGCCTGATCCACGACGCCACTTATTCCAGCATTAAAGCGATCGGCAGCGCCCGTCCGATGCTCTCGCGCGACGCCGACAGCATGTTCTGGATGGCCCGCTACGTCGAACGCGCCGAGCACTCCGCCCGGCTGCTGCGCGTCATGCTGATGCTGCTGACCGACATCGGCGACATGACCCAGGAAATCGAGCACCGGATGTGGAACACCATCCTCTCGGCGATGCGCGCCGGAGATGCACCCGAAGGGAAAGGATCGCTGGAGAGCCGCGTCATCTCCTTCATGACGTTCGACCAGAAGAATCCCAGCTCCATCGTGTCCTGCATCGCCAAGGCCCGCGAGAACGCCCGCGCGATCCGCGAGAGCATCTCCAGCGAGATGTGGGAGTGCCTCAACACGCTCTACTGGCGCGTCACCGGCGACGATTCGCAGGCGCGGTATGACGACTCGCCGGACGCGTTCCTCTTCCAGATCATGAACGGCTCGATGCTGTTTCAGGGAGTCACCGATGGAACGATGGCACACGACCAGCGATGGTATTTCGTCCATACGGCCAAGCATCTGGAGCGCCTCGATGTGACGGCACGTGTGTTACAAGGACGGTTTGAGGTCCTGGCGCGCATGGGCGCCGAACTGGATCAGCCGATCCGCAATATTCACTTGATGGGCGTATTGCGGAGCTGCTGTTCGCTGGAGGCATATCGACGCCTGCATCTTGCGGACCTTGATGCGGTGCGTGTCGCGGAATTCCTTATCTTGCAGAAGGACTTTCCGCGCTCGATCCGCTTCTGCGTCAACCAGCTCCATCACGCCGTCACCGGCGTCCGCGTCAGTAACGGCCAGCAGGCGCCGTCGGCTCCGGAGCGGATCGTTGGTCGGCTTGGTGCGCATCTGGAATACGCCAGCACCGACGAGATGCTCCAGGAAGGGCTCACGGTCTATCTGGCGAAGATACAGGAAACCGCGAACCAGGCTTCGGTCGCGCTGCAACAAGCGTATTTCATTTACTAGGGATACTGGAAATCTTTCAGGTGTTGTCATGCTGCTAAAAATCAAACACGAGACGGACCTGGTTTACAGTGAACCCATCGGCGAATCAGTCGTCGAGCTGCGCATGTTCCCCCGGCAGGAGAACCTGCAGCACCGGCTCAGCTTCGAGCTGAAGCTCGCGCCGTTCAGCGCGGTCAATAGCTATTTCGATTGGGTCGGCAACACGGTCCACACGTTCACCGTCAACCGTGTTCATGAGAAGATCAGCATCGTCGCGACCAGCGTTGTCGAGACGGAATGGCCGAACCTCACGCCCGAGGCGCTGCCTGACACCTGGCCGCTGCATCTGAATGGCGACTACAAGCTGTGGGATTACCTCCAATACGGCGGGCCGATCGTTGATTCCCCCGCGCTGGGCGAATTAACGCGCGAGCTCGAAGCGCGTCCCGGCACGAGCGTCGGCGAGCTCGGTCAGCGGATGATCCGGCTGATCAACGAGCGATTCGAATACGAGAAAGGCGTCACCACCGCCGCGAGCCCGGTGACGGACGTGCTCGAGCACCGCAAAGGCGTTTGCCAGGACTTCACGCACCTGATGATCGCGATGGCGAGGCATCTGAAGATCCCCGCGCGATACGTCAGCGGCCTGCTCCACTCCGACGGCTCCGATTCCGGTCGCTTCCGCGGCCACACCCAGACGCACGCCTGGTGCGAGATCTATCTGCCATCCACCGGCTGGCTGGGATTTGATCCGACGAATAATTCCGTCGTCGGCGAAAACTATGTGAAAGTCGCCATCGGCCGCGACTACCGCGACGTGCCGCCCAACAAAGGCCTGTACCGCGGCGCCGGCAAAGAGACGATCGACGTCCGCGTGAAGACCGAGATTCTCAGCACCATTCCCAGCGATCTGTTCCCCGAAAAAATCGCCCCCCTCACCACCGCCATCCCCACCGGCGGGCTTTTGCCGATGCGAAAGGTCGAGACGCACCACCAGGAGCACTCGCAGCAGCAGCAACAGGAAAAGGCCGGCCTCAACCAGCAACAACAGCAACAGCAGCAACAACAGTAGGCTCCGGCTGCGGAATGTGCGGTAGTAGCGAAGAGGTAAATTGGCCACGGAGACGCAGAGGACAAAGAGGAATGCGTTTTTAGCCGCAGATCAACGCCGATGGCCATTCGTTTGCACCCCCTGATGGTGAGAATAAACTACAGTGCATGGCGAAAAAGGGGAGAAATCCACATGCAGACAAGATAGTCCCGGACTCCGTTAAAGACGGTAAACCGCTGAATCGCTCCCTCCACGCCGCCAAGTCGGCCAAGCAGGATGAGTTCTACACTTAGTACGTGGATATCCAGAAAGAAGTCGAAGCCTGTCTCGAGTTCGACCCCAACACCTTCAAGGTCAAAATCGTCTACTGCAACTGCGACGACCCGTTCGAGAGCAACTTCTTCAAGTACTCCGCCGCCAACTTCAACAAGCTCGGGCTCAAGAGACGCATGACCACCAGCTACGACGGCTCTCCCATCGCCGGGCAGGGCACGCTCTTTCCTGAACACACCGAGGGCAACGGCAAGGGTCCGAAGCCCAAGGCCGTCGGCGTCATCGTCCGCCAATTGAAAGCCGAGATTGGCGACGGTGCTGCGAACGTGACCGACGTTGCCCTTGCGCTTCGTTTGCAGAGCGGGTATACTTCAGTGAATGCATGAATCACGATAGCCCTCTTCGATATCCAGGCGGTAAGGCTCGACTCGCGGGCCTGTTGACGGATCTACTTGCGCTCAACGAGTTGGAAACGTGCGAGTATTTCGAACCTTTTGCGGGCGGAGCGGGTGCGGCACTCGCGTTGCTCGGCTCGCAGGCGGTTTCCCGCATTTACCTCAATGACGCCGATCATCGTATTTACGCATTCTGGAAGTCGTGCAAGTCGCAAAGCGATCGCTTTGCGGAACGCATCCTCAAGGTCCCGGTCACGATAAACGAGTGGTATCGGCAACGCTCGATCTGCTCAGCACCTTCGCAATATAAGCAGTTCGATGTGGGATTTGCGGCATTCTTCATGAACCGGTGCAATCGCTCCGGTGTCATCGACGGTGCCGGTCCGATCGGCGGCTACAAGCAATCTGGGAAGTGGCGGCTCGACGTCAGATTCAATCGACAGGAACTCGCAGCGCGAGTACTTCAGCTAGGCAAGATGCAATCGCGTATATCCATCAGCAACCTCGACGCGCTTGACTTCCTGAAAAGGAAATTGCCACGAGGATTCGGCCGAAAGAAAGTTTTTGTCTACCTCGACCCGCCGTATGTTCAGAAAGGGCAGCGGCTCTATCTGAACGCTTATGACAAGCAGGACCACCGCGCGTTAAGTGCCTACTTGCGCTCCCAACGATGGCTGCCGTGGTTCGCATCATACGACGACGCGCCGTTGATTCGACAACTTTACGCTCCATTGCAGGTCTGCTTACTGCCAATTCAGTACTCACTTCACGTCAAGCGGATGGCGTGTGAACTTGCGATAGCGCCGCAACATGTTTTGCTCCCCGCTCTTTGTCGTAAAGCTTTGGTACCTGTGCATCAATTTCAGAAAGTCTCCTAACGGGAAGGCCGCTAATGATAGACGTGAAAATCGTGGAGCGGGAACCCAAGAACCTACACTTCGATCACGCGAATCCGCGCTTAGCAGAATTCGGGATCACACCGAAGACGTCGGAAGATGAAATCCTCACCTTGCTTTGGCAGGCGTGGGATGTAGCCGAACTTGTCCAATCGATCGCGGCCAGCGGATTTTTCCGCCACGAGCCGCTGATGGTTGTCCGGGAGAACAATCAGGATGTGGTAGTTGAAGGCAATCGGCGGCTCGCTGCCGTCAAGCTTCTGTTGAATCATGAGTTGGCTGAGAAGAACAATTGGAACTTGCCCAAGATATCCAAAGCGGTCGTGGAGTCGCTTAATAAGCTTCCAGTGATCGTCATCACCCGTAAGGTGATGTGGCGATTTCTTGGCTTCAAGCACGTCAATGGACCGGCCAAGTGGAGCAGTTTCGCCAAGGCGACATACATCGCCGAGGTCCATCGCGATTACAAGGTGCCGCTGGCCGACATCGCCGAGCAAATCGGCGACCGGCACAAAACCGTACAACGGCTCTACCGCGGGCTGATGGTGCTCGATCAAGCCGAGCAGATGAAGGTCTTCAATCGAGAAGATCGTTACAATTCCAAACTCGCCTTCTCGCATTTGTATACCGGTCTGGATTACGACGGCATTGCCGCGTTCCTAAAAATTAAGGAAAAGGACGACGAAACCGACAGGCCTATCCCAGCCTCCCACAAGAAGCAGTTGGGAGAAGTGCTAAACTGGATGTACGGCAGCAAGAAGCAAAATCAGCCGCCGGTCATCCAGAGCCAAAACCCTCATTTGCGTTACCTCGACGCCGCGCTCAAGAGTACCGAGGCGGTCGCCGCGCTTCGAGACGGTAAGGATATACTTGCCGCATATGAACTGAGTCGCGCCCCCGAGGTGGTCTTCGAGGAATCCTTGTTACGGGCAAAGCGAGAATTGCAGCGCGCTCAGGCGTCACTTACAGGCGGCTACGCTGGATCTGAAGATTTGCTTCGAATCGCCGGCACCGTGGTCGAACTCGCGGAGGACGTTTATGCCAGCATGGAGCGTAAGCGGCCCGGTGCGAAACGAAAGCGACTGACGGAGGAGGGGTGATGGCGTTTAAAATACCCGGCGTACCTACCCCACAGGCACGGCCTCATGAATTGGGAGACTTTGCGGAGTGGCTCGCATGGAACGACGGTTCAACATCCGCTCGCGAAATCGTTCGCACTTTGAATCAAACGGACGACAATGAACATAATGTCGGTTGTGAAGACGACGAAGTAGAGAACACAGAGTCCGTGGATGACGTCTTCTTGGAACTTGAGAAGCGGTCGAAAATCTGCGGCGATGCCTACCCGTTCGAGATGGAGCTGGGCCAACGCCTCGAGCATCGACAAATCGACAAGAACAACAAACCCGCCGTCATCTACCGGTACCTTCTGCTCTGCACCCGGCTCAATATGCGTGATAACAAAATTCACGCGGGGCTTGATGGCACGCTCCTGTTTGAAGAGCTAAGCGCCGCCATCATGCGGGAATACCTCGGTTTCGATCGAGCGAAGGCGATGGTGTTCGGGACCTCGGTCGCCGGGGGGTTCGCAGAAAAGGTGAGGGAGTTGTGTGTGACGCTTAACGAAGGTGGCATCTACAAATCTGTCGATGCGTCGGGTTCTGAAGCAAATGACGGAGATCTCGACGCGCTCGCATGGACCGGATTCACGGATTCAAATCCCGGCAAGCTGATTCTTTTTGGTCAGAGCAAGACCGGGACTAGTTGGCATGACCAGATCACCCAATCTCGCCCAAAGGACTTCGCCCGAAAATGGTTTTCAAACGGCTATTTCTGGGTCGAGCCGATCCGAACATTGTGCGTCGCGGAATCAGTCAATCCCGACCGTTGGCAGTCTCTTCTCATCGGCGGCGGTCTACTAATGGACCGCTGCCGCGTCGTCGAAATGAGCCGTCGCGTTGAAGACGAGTTGTTCAATCGGATACATCAATGGACTGTTCGCGCTAAGGCGAATACGCCTATCGTATAAATCGTTCAGTGCGGACAACATCGGCGGAATAGTCAGCGCATGGCGAGAAGCCTCTGAATACGCGGCTTGAAGTGGGGCCGTCTGCACGAGCCGTGCCACGCCAAGAGCTACAACCCGCAGAAGATGTCGGACGACGTGCAAAAGCCGGACGCCGACCCGTATGTGACCAATCGCATGGGAATCTTCGAATACCTCTTAGGCGGTTCGGTGGAGAAGAAGCTGCTGGCGGTGCGGGTGTTCGATGAGAAGGTGAAGCGCGCCACCTACGCCAAGCAGACGCAAGCGGCCAAGGGTAAGGGCAAGTCCAACTGTCCGCTGTGCGCGGTTGGGCACGACGCGAACAAGGCAAGAATCTACGACCTCGACGAAATGGACGCCGACCACGTCTCGGCATGGAGCAAGGGCGGCGACAGCACGGCCAAGAACTGCCAGATGCTCTGCATCACCCACAACCGGGCCAAGGGTAACCGATAATATGGGCTCGCGGCTGTGAGGTGGCAGCTCGTTTATCTTTTGGAATCGTGGGCTGCGCTCATCTCACGAGCCATCCCTTCAAATTTCCGCGTCTCCCTCGCCAAGCATTCGTGTGGGATAGGACCGCGCAGTCGTGCCACATCGTTCGGTCGTGGCGTTACAGTGGAGCGCTGTCGCGCTACGTCGCTGTGCTGCAGCGTTACAGTTTATCGCTGTTGCGTTACAACGCTCTGCTGCTGCGTTATAGCGAAGCGCTGTCGCGCTACAGTGCCGCGCTGCTGCTACAGCGCTTGGCTGCTGCGTTACAGTGGAGTGCTGTTGAGCTACAGCGCGATGCTGCGCGAGGTTCGATAATCCGCTGCCGTAATTTGAGTGTTTTGGCGTCGGTTATTAGGGGACGTGGGGTGGATGGCGTTCGTTCTGGGAGCGACGACCGACGGCGCGCGGATAGCGAGACGATGACACAAAAGGGCGAGGCCGTGCTGGGAAAGATTCGCAGCAAGGCGAAAAGCACCGGGAATGTCGGCGTTTATTCGCTGGCCGATCTGCCGATTCCGAGCACGCCGCTGTCCAAAGGCAATCCGGACATGCCGACCGATCTCAAGGCGGAGATCGATCCGACCAGCGGGTTCCTGAATCTGAAATGGAAAAACAAGAACGCGACACAACGTTAAACTACTGGCAGCATAAGCGCTTGTGTTTTACGGCTGGGTATTGAGAATCGCCGACCGACAATGACATATTGCCTCGGCATCATCACCAAGTACGGACTCGTCATGGCCTCGGACTCGCGGACCAACGCGGGGAACGATCAGGTCAACGTCACGCGGAAGATGCACACCTTCGTCCAGAGCGGGGAGCGTGTCTTCGTGCTGCTCACCAGCGGATCGCTTTCGTGTACGCAATCCATCCTCACGCTGTTGAAACGCGATTATGCACGCGGCGAAGGGCTGGCGACCGCGGCGACGATGTACGAAGCCGCCCGCATGGTGGGAAAGGCCGTGCGCGAGGTGGCGGAGATCGACCGGCTGGCGCTGGAGCGGGACGACTATCGATTTAATGTTAATATCATCCTTGGCGGGCAGGTGCGCGGGGAGCCGCCGCAGCTTTTCATGATCTATCCGCAGGGAAACCCGCTGCAGGCGAGTGAGGAATCGCCATTCCTGCAAATCGGCGAAACCAAGTACGGGCGGCCTATACTTGATAGAGGTATCCGGTTCGATCTCACGACGCTGGAAGAGGCCGCGAAATACGCCATTCTGAGCCTCGACAGCACGATGAAGAGCAATGTCACCGTCGGCCCGCCGATCGATTTGATGGCGTATTCCGCCGATGAGTTGGAGATCCGCCGGCACCGGCGATTTGTTCATGACGATCCGGCGCTGGTGAAGATGCGGACGCGATGGGATCAGGCGTTGAGGCAGGCCGTTGCAAAGCTCCCAGACATCCATTTTCGCCTGGCCTCCACCAAAGGCGTGGAAACCGGCAACAGCATCGAGCTGGTCGATACCGCCGTCTCAGACGACGCCGCGACTGGAAAATAAGCCAAATAAGCAGCCAAATAGGCGCGGTGTTCCCGTACTAACGCAATGCCCTGCGGAGGTGTCTACTTAACAGATGTGCTCCACTCGGCCCATTCTCTCGGCGATGCTCCTGGCGGCGATAGTAGCCGGCTGTCACAGCGATTCCGGACGTGGCCACCGATACCCAAACCGGGTTGAGGAAGACGTCTACGTGCACAGCGGCACCCATTACGAAAAGCCGCTGCCGCCCAGTGCTTATGATGGCGGAACATACGAGAACGGCCCGGTAGAAACCGGTCGCTATGATTCTGGTGATCGCCCGCAGGATCAGTATTCGCCCCAACCGGCACCGGTTCCACACCAGTCATACGAGCCGGCCTATCAGCCTTCTTTTGAATCATTCGAGCCGCGGTACGAACCCCGATACGAGCCGTCGTACCAGAATCGGACGGAGATCTACGTCAGCCCGTCTCCATACCGCTCGACGTATTACGATCGAACTTACTGGCCGCACTACGGGCCGCGCTATTATGGTCCGACCTATCGTCAACCGTATCCGAGGTATGGAGATGTACATCGCGGTATTGGTCGCGACGGTTCGGATTCGCGCCGTGATCTGGATCGGGACGCGGATCGTGATCGTGACCGCAATCAACAGAAGCACCTACGCGACGCGGTCGAAAAGCATGATGACCGGGACCGGGAGCGCGAACAAAACGCCCGTGAGGCAGAGCGCATTGATGCGTCGCGTCGCGATGCGACGCGCGAGCGGGCGGAACAGACGCAGCGCGATCGCGAGCGTGCCCGCACCAACGCGGTGGAGGTTAGGCCGCAGCCGGTAGATCCACGCATCAACCGACCAGAACCTACAGCGCGGCCTGACGAGCCGAAAGTGCGGCGGGAATCGCCCCGCGAGCCGGCGCGCCAAGAATCCAATACACGGGAATCCAACACAAGAGAGCCCAACGCCAGGGCTTCTGATCCGCAGGTCCGCCGTGAAGTGACGCCACGCCGTGAAGTGCCGCAAGCGAAACCTGAGGAAGTGAAGCGCGAAGTTCCTAAGCCGGCCGAACCAAAGCGCGAAGACCCGCGCGTGCGCCGCGAAGAGCCCGCGCCGCGTCGCGAAGTTCCCGCTGAACCGCCGCAGGTTCGACGTGAACGGCCGGCACCGCAACCGGAAGCAGAATCACCACGCGTGCGTACCGAGGAGCCGAAGCCCGCGCCGCGTCCAGAACCCCGCGCCGAACCACGCCCGGAATCGCGCCCCGAGCCGCGCCCCCAACCACGCGAAGAGCCCCGCGCGCGTCAGGAAGCGCCAAGGCCGCGCGATCCTGCTCCAGAGGCATCCGCCCGCGAGTCAGCGCGCCCCGGCGCGTCATCTGGGCGCGAAGATTCCGACGCCGGTCGCACCCGAAACAGGTAGCTTGTATTAGATTGGTGTGATTGCGCGTGCACTTGTGGCACGGGCTTCCAGCCCGTGTTCTTTTGTAGTCTGAAACCATGGGCTGGTAGCCCACGCCACGTGATCAAATCACGTGTCCGGCAGAATCACCGTCCGCCTACGAGTTGCACGTTGACGGAGATTGTTGCGATGCCCTGTTTCATTTCAAAATTGATCGCCACCAGTCGGCCGCTTTGCGTGTCGTAGAGGTATTGCGACGTATCGAGCGGGCCCTGATCAACAACGCTCGCGAGATTTCCCTGCACGCCCGTGAACATCACGCGCCGCTTCAGACGCCGGTCTTCATCAATCACCTGATTTGGGCGAAGCGTTTGAAGGGTCTGCGGTGAGATGTAGAGCGTGCCGACATAATTGGTTGCGATGCAGCGATCGGTCGTTCCCTGTTGCGGCTGAGCGCCGGTGCCGTAGTCGAGCAGCGTGCCCTGTTTCGCCGAGAACGCGCGGCCAATCGGTTTGTCGAACGCAAAATTGACCGCGTATCGCCACGGCGCCAGTTCCGGTACATCGGGTATCCGCGAGATATAAGTCCCCGCGAAGTTGACTTGCGCCCCCGGCGCGGCCCAATTCGGGAGCGGGTCGTCCGACCACGGCAACCGCACATCACGAATCTCGGCAAGGAACGTCTGCGCGATCATCGTGTTGGTCGTCGGCGCGGCGGTGGTGCCATTCGGATTCGGCGTGAAGCCGCCGTTGACGATCGTCGAGCTTCCGCCAGCCACGAGCAGCCCTGTCTCCAGGTCGTAGCTGCTGCGGGAGTAGCCTTGCGCGTTTCGGGTCTCGTAAACGAGTACGTTGTACATCTTATTGTTCAACGGGTACTGGGCGCGCATGATCCGGACGCCGCCTTGATTCATCTCCTGCTCGCGCGCGAGTTTTGCGGGGTTGATCCAGTAATCGCCCAGCGACTCGGTGGTGCCGACATAGCCGACCGCGCTCATCGTGGCCGCATTGCCCGATTGCGGGTCGAGGACTGTGTACGTGCGCGCATCGACTGCGATCTGCGTGTCGGTAATGTCCAGGATCGTCATCACCGTGAACCCGTAACCGCCGGCGCCGGGGTTGTCGCCGGCGCTGAAGCGGTTGCCCTGAGGATCGACCCAATTGCCTTTGTCGTCCTGATGGAGAACGGAGGTCGCGCCGGGGATGGTGGCCGAGCCGGACCAGAGGGTGATCGTGGTCCCGCGCTTCATCCACGCCGGAAACGCCCGGGCGGTCGCGGCGACGCCGGTTGGATCAATCTGCGGCGGCATCGGCTGGGGTGTTGGCAGCGGCATCGGAGCCGGTGCCTGCCCAAGCGGTACGCGCGGGCCTTGTGGCGGTGCCGGCGCGGGCGCCGGCGCATTGGCACCCGGCTGCGGTGGGTTCTGTGATAGCGTCGCGCGAACGAGCACCACGTCCATCACTTCTTTTTCTGTTTCGATCAACAGCGTAACTGGCGTGCCTACCGGCCCGACGATCAAGCCGCGCACCTGATCGAATGTCGCACCGGCGACTGACTTACCATCGACCGCCACGAGCTTGCCCTCCGGCTTCACACCCGCTTTAGCGGCGGGCCCGCCGGGCATGATTGATTGCAACATGAGCGCGCCGTCGGGACCGGGCTCGAATCCGATCCCCACGCCGCCCATCGCCGCGCCCGGTGCCGGCGCGGGCACTGACGCCTGATTCGACGGTTGACCAGGCGTTTGAATTTGCGCCGGCGTGGGACTCAGCCCTGGCCCGGAATCAGGCGACGGCGGTGTGATGCGCGGCGTTTGGGAACCCAACGGGTTCTGCGGCGGTGCTGCGGGAACGGCAAGCGGGTTGCGCGGGCCGTCCTGCTTGCGCGATAGGACGTGCGTTGCGCCGTCGCTGGTTAAATGAATCCCACCTTGCGCCAGCGCAGCGGAAAATTCGTAAGTCTTGCCTTCCACCGCGAAGCTCCCGCGCAATGCGCCGCTGGCGCTCTCGGCGGTGCAGGGATATTCCTTGCCGTCGATTGTAAATTTCCCCCGGTATTGCTTGCCTGGACCACTGGCTTCAAGGGTGAGCGTGATCGCTTCGCCGGTGTAAGTGCCGGCGAACGATTTATCGCGCGCCAGCGGGTTGTCCTGCGCCGGCAGCAGCGAGGAGAGCAACAGCACCGTAAGAATCGCGGGGACTGATCGAGTTAGAAAATGCGTAGGCAAGCAAGCCTCCTGATTGGCCGATCAGACCACCGGGGCGGATTTCGGTCAACAAACTAATTCTGCGCGCGGGTAGCATCCGCGCCGAGGTCATCGCACCGGACGGGTCCGCGATTCGTTGCCGCTGTTGAGCGATTCTCCGGGACCGGTGTTCGGCGCACCGTTCGGCCAGCGCGCGGCGATGTACTGCTTGATTTCGACGATGCGCTGATCCGGATTTGGGTGCGTCGCAAACAGGCTCGGCCCGCTTTGGCGGCCGGACGCTGCTTTGAGCACTTCCATCACCTGGATCATCTCTTTGGGCTCGTAACCCGCGGCGACCATATTCTCCAAACCCCATGTGTCGGACTGCGATTCGTCCTTGCGTCCGTATTTCAGTTGAATGATCTGATTGACCGCGTTCGCGATCCCCGCCGCACTCTGATCGCCGGCCCCGACCGCGACCGCGCCGACGAGCCCCTGTCCGAGTTGACCTTTGGCCATGTGTTCCGAGGCGTGGCGGTAGAGCACGTGGCCGATCTCGTGTCCGAGCACGCCGGCGAGTTGCGCGTCATTCTGCAGCTTGTCGTAGAGCGCTCGCGTGATGAAGATCTGCCCGCCGGGGAGCGCGAATGCGTTGATGTTCTCGCGATCCGCCAATAGATGAAAATGAAAGTTGCCGGCGTACGCGGTTTCGCGCGCCTTGTACGCGTCGACAAGTTTCTGCCCCATCGCGGAAACGCGTCCGGCCTCGGGGCTGGAGCGGGGGTCGATCGCGCCGCCCATCTCGCTGGCCATCTGCGGGGCGGCCTGCAATCCGAGCGCGATCTCCTGCTCCGGATTCATCGCCACCGCGCGCCACTCGCCGGTGTGCGGATCTTTCTCACATTTGGTCGCGTACGAAATCAGCGCACCCGCAGCGATAACAGCCGCGATCAGCAGGCGCATTTTGATCGCACTTCCACCCTGACCTTGTCCCCGACTGAATATTGGCATGGCGATGATCCTTTACGGTAAGACGCGCTGCGACTCGCGACGGGCGAGCGCCCGGGCCGTCTGGCTCAATTTCTGGTGGGCCAGCTCACAGGCATAATCAACCGCTATTGTAGCGCGGTACCCGGCGACGCGGCGCTCAAGATCCGTGGTGTTATCCGCCGCCGCCAAAAATGGGAGATGCAGGCGTTCCCAGAGCGCCATCGTGCGCGCAAAAGTTTGCGGCGTGCCCGGCGTTGCGCCTTTGGGCAGGTCTGTTTCCGGGATGAGGACCGAATGTGCCGGAAGCCGCCGCGACAGCTCGTCGGCGCCGTATTCGCCGGGCGCCGGGAGCGTGATGCGAGCATCCGGCACGACCGCGACGATAGGCGAGCCCGCGATTATGTACGTGGCGGCGAGAAAAACGTCGAGATATCGCTTCTGCTCCATTGCGATGGCCCGCAGGCGCAACGCGGGCTCAATGCTGCCGAATCCCGCGACCAGGATCTGCCCGTGCGGGTATTCGGCGATGAGGTGATCCAGATTGAGCAAATCGTCGGCCGAGCGGGAGAGCAGATCGAGACGGATTGTTCCCTCGGCGGCACGCTGGCGGATCTGGCGGCGCGATTCCTGCAGCGGCATATATAAACGTGACAGCGCGTCCCAATCCCGCGCGTCCATCGCCAAACGCTCGGCGCGGACCAGAACCGCTTCGGCCTCGAGATAACGCGTCGCCAGCAGGTGGTCCTGCCCGTGAGCGCAAAGTTCCTGCACGGTCTCTGCCATGCCGGGATTCTAGCGAGTTGGGTGAATGACGCGAAATGAATGGCTAGGCGACGATCGCGCGGAGTTGCGCGAGTGCGTCGCGCCACTGCCGGATCGTGTGGCTGATTTCGTACTGCAGCGTGTCCGAGAGTGTTACGAAATCGCGCGATTCCAATGACCCGCGAACTGTCCGAAGCTGTTCGGCGAATGCCTGCAATGCGCTGCTGAGCGATACGTCTTCTACGCGAATCAGGTCCAGATCGACGCGGAGCAACTGCGCGACCTTCTGGATTGCATCCTGCGCCGCCTGCCAGGTCGTGAAGCAGCCGCTGAGTTTCTGCAACGCCTTGTTCGGCTCGCCGACCGAGAGGTGATCAATCGCGACCATGCGCGCGGTTTCTGCTTCGTCCATTTGGCGATGGATTTCATCAAGCACATCGAGCGCGATCTGTCGGGGTTCGGTGGTTTCAATGAACACGGTATGCCCGAGAAGGGAGCGGCGTCGAAGCTGGGGCACATGCTCCAAGTCCGGGGCGCGACCGTCGATGAGGACGTGTGTGACCAATCGGTTATGCGTCTGCAGGTGCGTCAGGACGTCGCCGAGCGTCTGGAGCCCAAGCTCATCGACCGGCAAAGCTTGTGAATCGACTGTGACCGTCATCTGCATTCTCCAATCGAACTCCCGACGCGGCGCGCCGGGTTGGCTGCATCGAGGCGGCCTCATGGATCATCGGCGATGTTGCGGAAGGATCTTGAGCATGTCCGATAAAATCCCCGCTCGTTGATCACGGGTGGGCGACATGTGCGGTTGCTGGCCGATGCAGGCGGGCATAGCATCCGACCTGCATGGCCGACGAATCCCAAAAGACGCCTATCGAACGAATCCGAGCCCGAGCCCGGCTCGCGCTGCGTGCCGAGCGTGCGATGGGAATTGCATCCCTTGCGGTGCTTATTCCTGATCCCGTGCCTGAAGCTGCGAATCTAAGAGGCCCTGGTCCGCAGGAAATCCAGGCGAGCGCCCCTGCGACCAGAACCGACGCGACGATCTCCCGTGTAACGCGGCCTGCACCTGCGTCACCGGTTCGCGCACCCGGCGTCATCTCACCGATATCCGCACCGGCGATTCCAAACGAGCCCTTTACCGCGCCGGTATTGCCTCGCGAAGCCCGGGTTCTGGCTCTTCGGCAGATGGATGAGCAGGAAGTCAGCATCTGTCGCATCTGCCGGTTGCACGAAACGCGCACGCGGACGGTGTTCGGAGAAGGGGATCCCGAAGCACGAATCATGTTCATCGGAGAAGGGCCGGGCGAAAACGAGGACCTCCTCGGTCGGCCGTTCGTCGGCAAGGCCGGTCAACTGCTCGACAAAATGATCGCCGCGATGGGTCTGAGCCGAGAAAAAGTTTTTATTTGTAACATCGTAAAATGTCGTCCACCCAACAACCGCGAGCCATCGCCGGACGAGACCGCGAGTTGCACGCCCTATCTCTTGCGCCAGATTGAGATTGTGCGTCCCGAAGTAATCGTCACGCTCGGCCGGCCGGCGTCGCAGTATCTTTTGCAGACAAAAAATTCCATGAGCAAACTTCGCGGCAACTGGCACTCGTGGCGTGGCATCCGCGTGATGCCGACGTATCATCCAGCCTACGTATTGCGTCAGTACACACCTGAAACACGAGAGGCAGTGTGGAGTGATCTCAAGCATGTGCTTGTGGCACTGAACCTGCCCGTTCCGCGCGCAAAGAGCGACTGAGTCCGCAACAGTGCTGAACGCGCATTTTCGCTCGTAAAAACAGAGTGAAAACACATCATTAGGATTTTGTCATTGACGGAATTTCTCTCGCGCATATAACCAGCGCATAAAGTTTGGCGTGACAGTTTGCTGTCGAATGAGATCAGTGATAAAAAGGTGCGTTGCGGCGTCCGGCGGTGGTCGAGTCAGGGCGGCGCGAAATATGTCACGTCTGCGTGTGAATTGAACGAAAAACCAAGTCGACGTTCATCCTTGATGCAACTCGCCGATCAACGGCGCGTGCGTCAACGCTGGCGTTGAACATTAAAATTTGACTCTCGGAAGAAAAGAAAACATTTCATGCAGACGACCACCCTGTCCGCGTCACGCGATGTCGTGCGCCGATCAATCGAGCATGCGTTGCTCGCTTCGCACGCATGGACCGAGATCCTCCGGATCGTCCGTACG